>JBFIJN010000024.1:0-37688 GCA_041600735.1 Nannocystaceae bacterium | reverse complement strand
TGGCTCGCCGAGCACGACGGATGACGCCGCTCACCCGGCGCGCTCGCGAAACACCCACACATCCTCGGTGCGCTCCACCTTGCGCCCGTCCCTCACCAAGATCGTGATGCGATTGCCCCCGGGCTCGAGCGGCACGTCCACCACGAACGGCAGCGACTGCGCCGCGCCCCCTTGGCTCGCAGGGTTGGCCACGTAGTGCACCTTGCGATCGATCTGCGACGCTCCTGGTGGTCGCACCAGCACCGCCACGTCGCGCACCCACCGAGGATGCGTCGCGGTGCCCCGCAGCGTGACGTGATCGTCCTTCACCACGCGCGGCACCGCGTCGAGCACCACCCCCGGCGGCAGCACCAGCGGCTCGCGCTCGAGCTCCGCCAGCGGATCGATCTTCGACCGCCGCGCGGGCGTGGCCTTGGCCACACCCAGGTCCGCCGGCACGAACAGCCGTCGTCCCTGCTTGGGCACGTCGATCACCCGCCACGCCCCCTGCAGGCCCACGGTGCTCACCTCGGTGCCGACCGGCAGCTCGAGCACCACGGGCGCCGAGGCATGCGCCCCGTCGTACACCCGCAACGGCTCGCCCTCGACCCGCAGCGAGCCTGGCGCGCCGACGAAGACCGGCGCGTCGGCCAGCACCCGCAGCCGCAGCTCGTCGCCGGCCCGCGATCGCACCTGCGCGTCGCCGATCACCAGCTCGACCTCGAACGGCAGGGTCGTATCCGCCGCCTCGTTGACCGTGATGCCAAACGACCCCCGCGCGCTGCCCCCCGGACGCAGCTCGCCCAGCGTCAGCGCACCTTCCTCGAGCAGCCCCTGCTGCGCGCTCTGATTGCGCAAGATCGCCCGCACGTCGGGGCTCGTCCCCGGACCATCGTTGCGGGCCACGAACGCCAGCAGCACCCGCTCACCCGGCTGGAGCATGCCATCGCCATTGCCGCTCACCGTGAACGGGGTCTCGCCCGCGAGCAGCTTGACGTCCGGGCGCGGCGGAGCAGCCTCCACGAGCGCGGGGTCGTCCACGATCCACCAGCTATAGGCCAGCGTCGGTCGCTCTCGCCCCTTCACGTCGAAGCGCAGCTCGGCCCGCGCATCGGGCTTGGCGTCGGGCTTGGGCTCGCCCACCTGCACATCCAGCGCGAGCACGTCGGTGAAGTTGGAGTGCCACGGCATCACGTGCAGGTTGAGGTCGCGGATCACCTTCTCGCCCGGCGCGACCTTGCCCACCAGCACCTCGATCCCGTCGAGCTCGTCGTGCACGCAGTCGGTGATGCCGTGCACGCGCTCCACCACCTCGCGCCCCAAGTTGGTCACCTCGACCCGCACCACGAAGGGCTCGCCGGCCGCGACCGGGCCCTCTTCTACGAGCCAGGCCTTCGCCTCGAGCATGGTCGCCGCGGCCGCGCCCGGTGCATCGCTCCAGTCCACCTTCGACTCGGCGAGCGCCGCGACGATCTCGCGGTCCTCCTCCGCGGCCAGCTGCCCCGCCAGCGTGCGCAGCTGCGCCGCCCGCTGCTCGCGATCGCCCACCCCGCGCAGGCCCAGCGCGATCTCCCGTGCGATGCGGATCTCCGGATCCTTCAGTCGATCGAGCACCGCCACGTCGCTCGTCAGCGACCGCAACGCCGCAGGGACTTCATCGGTATAGAGGTACCGCAAGCGCGACGGCGACGTGTGGCCCGGCGGCAGCGACGGATGGTGCTTGGCCGAGGGAAGATTGGCGGTCCGCGAGCGCTCGCGCTGCCGTTCGAAGCGCTCCTCGTCGAAGTAACGTGCGATCCCCGGGATCGCCGTCATCTCCACCGGCAGGAGCTCGAGGTCGGGCAGCACGCCGAGGCTCTGAATCGTCCCGTCGCCGGCCACCAGGTACTCGGCCATGGTGAGCTTGAGCGCCAGCTCGCGCCCGTACGGCGTGGCCGGCTTGACCATCTGCACCGTCCCCTTGCCAAAGCTCGAGCGGCCCAGCACCACCGCGCGGCCCAGCGCCTTGAGCCCGCCGCCCACGATCTCGGCCGCGCTCGCGGAGTCCTCGTCCACCAGCACGACCACCGGGGTGCCATCGGGGAGCGCCATCGCATCGCTCGCCTCCTCCACCTCGCGCCCCAGCGCGCTACGCACGATCACGAGCTCGCCCTTGCGCACCAGCGTGTCCACCACCGCCGTCGCCTGCGTGAGCAGCCCGCCGGAGTTGCCGCGAAGATCCAGCACCACCCCCTGCAGGCCACCCTCGCCCGCGCCCAGCTCGCGCAGCGCGGTGTCGACCTCTTCGCCCGTGTTCTCCTGAAACGTGGAGATCCCGAGATATGCGATGGCCCCCGGCAGCATCGCCTTGTCCACGCTCTCCACGTGGATCGTGTCGCGGGTGATCGGCAGCGACAGCGTCTCCTTGCCGCGCCGCACTACCACCACCACCACCGCGCCCACCGGCCCCCGCAGCAGCGCCTGCGCCTCGTCGGCCGGCATGTTCACCGTCGCCGCGCCGTCGATCGTGAGCAGCACGTCGCCCGCCTTCACGCCCGCCTTCTCGGCCGGCATCCCCGGCAGCACCCGCACCACCACGATGCGGCGATCCTCGGCGCGGATCTGCGCCCCGATCCCCCCAAAGTGCCCGCGCGTGCGCACGCCGAGGTCGTTGTGCTCCTCGGGCGACAGCAAGATCGTGTGTGGATCGAGCGGCGCGAACAACCCGTTGATCGCGGTGTACTCGAGCTCGTGCAGCGGCTCGGCGTCGAGGTCGAGCACCTCTTGCGTGAACACCAAGATCTCCTCGAGCCGATCGGCCGCGCCCCGCAGCGAGGTGAGATCGTCCAAACGAAAGCTGGCCGTGCGCGCGCGGACCTTGATCGTCAGCTCGTCACCGCTCGCGCTGGGCTCGGCAAAGAACTCCGGCGTGTGCAGCCCCAGGAATTGCACGGCCCACAGCAGCTGCGCGCGTGGATCGAAGCGCTCCTTGTCGAAGTACTCCTGCTCGACGCGATACGCCGACCACACGAGCAACGGAAACGCGCGTTCCTCGAGGTCGGCGAGCGGATCGTCGACCGAGGTCTCGCCGTCCGCACCGGAGTCCGCCACGATCTTGGAATCACCCGCGGTGGTCGCCGCGTCACCGCGATCCCGACAGCCGACGACGAGTAACGAGATCAGCGCGAGGCGGCGACGATCCAACATGTGCGGCAAGCATAGCGGTCGTCCCCCGGTCCTCGTGGTCAGCGCACCCCCGCCGGCCCTCGCGGAGTCGTTTCTACTCATTATCGCCGGGATGCTCCCTTTTGCATCAAGTCGCGGTCCCCGGCGCCGCCAACCTCCTGATCTTCGTTGCGCATCGCAGTGGCACGGGATTCGCTAGGCCTTCCTCGCCTTGCTGACGTCCCACCGCCTCGTCCTCCTGGCGCTGGCCGCGGTCCTCGTGCCCGCGTGCGTCGACGCCCCCATCACCCCCGACCAGCTCGAGGCCAACGGTCAGCTTCGCAATCCACCCCTCGAGCAGTCCGCGTTCTCCGCGCAGGGCGGCGCCACCCCGATGCGAGCGGCTCAGATCTCCGCCGTGCTCGCCGCCGAGGCCGAGGGGCCGCTGAACGACGCCAACCGTTTTCCGGTGAGCGTCGGCAACGTCAATCTCCACCTTCGCGCCGACGGCATCGACGGGCCACGCCCCGTGGTGTTCCGCTGGACCCATCGCGGCCACGCCGCACTGGTCGAAGGTACGCTCGCGCCGGGCGACACGCTCGCGCTGGCCACCAGCTTTCCCATGGATCCCCAACGGACCGGCACCTGGAAGGTGGAGGTCCTGGGGTCGCCCAGCACGGGCGAAGAGCCCGTGATCCTGTTCGAGCGCGAGTTCGAAGTCTTCATTCCTTCGCATTGACGACCCGGTGGTCGTCGGACCGTCCAAGCAACGCCCGCGGTGTGGGGCCGCGGGCGTTGCTGCTTTACCAGCCGGATCGGCGCTCTCGGGCCTTCGGTGACGCTTGACGGAGCCGGGTGCTCCCCGGCTGGTGTCGCTGGGTCGGGCCGCGTACGCTTGCCCGCGGCATGACCAACGCGACCTCATCGAGCGGGGGCCTGACCCCCGAAGTCATCGACGTGTTCGCCCGTGGGCTCTTCCATCTCGCCAACGTCGACGGCATCGACGAGCGCGAGGAGAAGCTCATCCGCGAGTTCCTCGAGGAGACGGGCAGCAAGCTCCAGTACGAAGAGCTGAAGGGCAGCGCCTTCTCGGCCCTCGAAGCCGCGATGGTGCTCGAGACCTCACACATCCGCCGCGTGTTCGTCATGGCGGCCGTGGCGATGGTCAAGGCCGACGGCGTCTATAGCGACGCCGAGCGCCACGCGATCGGCGAGCTTGCCGATGCCTTCGACATGAGCAATGCCGAGTTCGGCGACCTCGAGCAGCAAGCCACCAAGCTCAGCCTCGAGGCCTAGCTCCCCCACGAACCCCCAGAGAGCGCTCGGGAATGCCCGACGCTACGCCAATGTACGCCGCCCCACTTCGGAGAACGAGGAAAACGCTGCCATGGGCATCATGAGCTTCATCAGGTCTCAGCTCATCGACATCATCGAGTGGAAGGACGACACCAACTACACGTTGGTGTGGCGCTTCCCCGACGAGGACAATGAGGTCAAGAACGGCGCCAAGCTGATCTGCCGCGAGGGGCAGGCCTGTGTGCTGGTCAACGAGGGCAAGGCCGCCGACGTGTTCGGCCCGGGTACCCACACCCTCTCCACCCAGAACGTGCCCATCCTCTCCACCCTGCGGGGCTGGAAGTACGGCTTCGAGAGCCCGTTCAAGGTCGAGGTCTACTTCATCAACCTGCGGCAGTACCTCGATCAGAAGTGGGGCACCGCCAATCCGGTGCTCGTGCGCGATCCCGAGTTCGCGGTGGGCAACCGCCCCGGACGCGTTCGCATCCGCGCCTACGGCTCCTACAACTTCAAGATCACGCAGCCCAAGGTGTTCTTCGACGAGATCGTCGGCACCCAGGGCTTCGTGTCCACCGACGACATCGAGGGCTTCCTCAAGCGTCGCATGGTGTCCACGTTCTCGCAGGCCGCCGGCAAGAGCGAGCTCTCCGTAGCCGACATGGCCGGGCACTACGACGTGCTCGCCAACGCGGTGAAGGAGGGCATCGACGAGGACTTCAAGAAGATCGGGCTCTCGCTCACTTCCTTCATCGTCGAGAACATCTCGCTGCCGCCCGAGGTCGAGAAGGCGCTCGATGCCGCCGCCGCCCAGTCCGCGCGCGGGGTCGACAACACGCTCGCATGGGAGGGCATGCAGGCCGTGCGCGATGCCGCCAAGCAGTCCGGGGGCGGCGCCGCCCCGATCATGCAGGCCGGCATGGGCCTCGGCATGGGCATGGGCATGGGCAACATGATGGGCAACGTGATGGGCGGGGCCATGCACCCGCAGCAGCACGGCTATGGGCCGCCCGGCTACCCGCAGCAGCCCGGCTATCCTCCGCCCGGCTATCCTCCGCAGCCCGGCTATCCCCCGCCCGGCTACCCGCCGCAGCCCGGTGGCTACCAGGGCCAGCCCGGCTATCCTCCGGCGCCCCAGCAGGGTGCGCCCCAGGGCCAGGCCCCCGCTGCGGCTGCGCCCGGCAGCCTCGAAGAGCGACTGGGCAAGCTCAAGGCCGCCTTCGAGGCCCAGATCATCACCGAAGACGAGTACAAGGCCAAGCGAGCCTCGCTGCTCGCGGACTTCTAGCGTTGGCTAGCGTCGGCGTGAGCGCGCGGGCGGGCGGGTGACTTCCAGGATCCACTCGCCCAGCTCGCGCGTGAAGCCCGGGTCCACCGCACGACCAGGCTCGCGGTAGCGACCCGGGTTGCTGCGATCGGGCTCGGGCTTGAACAAGTGGTCGAGCGCCTCGTAGCGGCGCAGCTCCACCGGGTGGCCCTTGCCGCGGGCCTTGGCCGCCACGTGCAGCGCGTGGGCGTCGGCCTGCGGATCCACCTCGAAGTCCTTGCCGCCCTGCGCCAGCAGGATCGGGCCCGAGACCCGCGCGATCATGCGGGCGGGGTCGAGCTCCAGCGTCTCGCGCAGCCAGTCCGCGTGATCACTCAGCTCGACCGGGATCTTCCCGGCACGCAGCTCCGCGAGCATCTGCACCTGCTGCTCGCGCGCCTGCTCGCGCAGCTCGGGCGGCACCTCGGACAGCGCCGCCTCGCCTTGATGGCGCAGCACCTCCGCGTAGCGCCGCCCGGGACTGGCCAGCAACGCCACCCCAGCGATCGCCGCCCCCTCCTGCACCGCGAGGGCCAGCGCTCGCAGGCCGCCTTCTCCGTGGGCCACGAGCACCACCCGCGAGGGGTCGACCTCCGGCTGGACCAGTAGCGTGCGGTAGGCCCGACGCACGTCCTCCAGCTGCGCCGAGAACGACAGCGGGCCAGCCTCGCTGAGGCCTTGCCCGCGCTCATCGAAGCGCAGCACCACGAGCCCCGCCTGGGCGAGCGCATCGGTGATCTCGTGGCCGCCGAGATCCACCGCGGGCGGCCCCGCAAACCCGTGGCGATCCTCGCGGCCCGTGCCCGAGATCCACAGCACCGCCGCCGAGGGCGTGGTGACCCCGGGCGGCACGAGCACCTCGCCAAACAGCGCCGGCTCACCCGGACGGCCCGGTAGCTCGAGCTCGCGCGCCACGAAGCGGGCGCTGGTGGGCGCCTCGTAGCGCAGCTGGGAGGGCCCCGTGATCTCCCACTCCGGCCACGCAACCTCGTCGGTCATCGCTTCGATCACGAGGCCCGAGGCGGCAACCTTGGAGCGCAGCAGCCGACCGCCTTCGAGCGTGATCTCCTCGCCGAGGTTGGTGCGAATGATCGCGCGCTCTCCGGTGTGCAGCGGCGCGCGGACCAGCGTGGCCTCCCACTCCAGCGGAGGACCCCCCGACAGCGAGACGACCCGCCACTCCATCGTCTCGTCGGCGAGCCGACGCAGGCCGAGCATCAGCTCCTCGTGGAAGATCGCCGAGTGCGCCATGAATGCGGTGTCGCGACGCTCGGGCTCGTAGAGCACCTCGTCCTGCCGCTCGCCATCGGTCAGGCGCAGCACCGCGCCGTCGCGAACGAAGCGCAGCTCGGCCGCGTCGCTGCGCTCGTGGCCCTCGATCAGCGTGCCGCGATCGTCCAGCAGCAGCATGCCTTCGGCACGCACCGGGGGGCGACCGGGGAGCAGCAGCTCGATGCGCGTCTCGAAGCGGTGGCGGATCGCCTCCCCCTCGCGCTCCGGCCCCACGTAGCGCCCCCACGAGTGACCGATGAGCCGCTCCCCCTGATGCAGCTCGAACCCGCGGATCTCTCCCACCGCGTACAGCTCTCCCGGACCGCGCCCATCCCACGCGACCTGCGAGCCGGCTGCGCCCTCTCCGCTCTCGGAGATCCCGCCCGGCGGCAGTGCGGGCGGCGGCACCACGCAGGCCGTGGGCGCCCCGATGGCGAGGACCAGCGCCAAGCGCGGGGTGAAGCGGCATCCGAGCACGATTGGGAGGATACACAGCTCAGCGCTCGCGCCCACGACCCGGGGCACAGCGGCCCCTGGGAGCGGCCGGAGCGAGAGAACTCGCATCGACGCCTCCGCCGCCGCCCAGGAAATCTCGCCCTAGGGCTTGTGCCTGCTGACGGATTGTCTATAAACGCCGGCCTCTGACGGGCTCGTAGCTCAATTGGCAGAGCAGCGGACTCTTAATCCGCGGGTTGTAAGTTCGATTCTTACCGGGCTCACCGTCTAGAACGCCCCCCAGGTCACCCTGGGGGGCGTTTTGCGTTTGGCGTGGGAGCCGGAGGCCGAATTCTCGGCGAGGCACGTCGATCCTGCACACGGACGCACGTCGGGCTCGCGGAGGAAGCGTCACGATGTCTCTCACCACCAACCCCGTTCTCTCGGCCTACGCGATCACGACTGCGGTGCTCGGGCTCAACCTACTGCTCCTTGCCAACGCGACCGCGCTCACGCGCGCCAAGGCGTCGGAGGTGATCAACCCCGAGGACAAGCGCCTCAACGCGGCGGCCACGGTCGTGTTCGACGAGGGCAACGACGTCACCGCGCGCTACCGCCGAGCGCACCGCAACGCGCTCGAGAACATTCCGCTGTTCCTCATCACGGGGTTCCTGCTCACCGTCACCGGGGTCTCGCTCAACCTCGCCCTGGCGCTGTTCGGGGTGTTCGTCGTCGCGCGCTTGCTGCACAGCGTGGCCTACGTCAAGCAGCTGCAGCCGTGGCGCACCGCCTCGTTCGCCGTGGGCGCCCTCGACCAGGCGGTGTTGCTGGGGGTCTTGGTCTACCAGGTCCTCGTCTAGCGGCCGCCGGCGCTTCGGTGCGGGCCGTCGCTGGCGGGCCGCCATCCCCAGACTGCGCTACCATCATCGCGATGAACGGCATCATGGGCTTGTTCGTGTTCGCCAGCGCGATCTGGATGGCCGTGGATTCCTCGCAGCTGGGCTACGACAAGCGGGACATCCGAGGTCTGGCCGCGATGGGCCCCGCAGGTTGGTTCTTCGCCGGATTGCTGCTGTGGATCGTGGCGTTCCCGCTGTACTTGGTGAAGCGCGGCGAGCTCAAGGAAGCGGGCGAGCGACGACGACTCGCGGAGGCGCGCGGCCCGGTCTACTTGCCGCCCCCGCAGGTGTACGGACAGCCGCCGCAGTACGGACAGCCGCCGCAGTACGGACAGCCCCAGTACGGACAGCCGCCGCAGTACGGGTACGGGCAACCGCAGCCCCAGCGACCCCCGCCGCTGACCGCCGAAGAAGTGAGCGATCAGATCGTCAAGCTCGGCGAGATGCGCATCTCCGGGCTGCTCACCGACGAGGAATTCCAGCAGCAAAAGGCGCAGCTGCTGGCCCGCATGTAGCAGCGCGGCTCAGGTGAGCGTGCGCGGGACCTTGCCGTCGACCACCAGGCGCTCGGCCTCGTGTACGAGCTGCGCCACTGGGCGCTCGCGTAGCGGGGCCGCGGCGAAGCGAACGAGCGCGAGCAGCGGGAGCTCGACCCACGGCGTGCCTTGCAGGCGCGCGGAGACCTCGAACGCGACGCGCGTCGTCTTGATCACGTGCGCCACGATGATCGGACGCGTGTAGAGGTCGCGCAGCGGCAGCTCCTCGACGGCGTGGCGGAAGGCGTCGTCGGCCCCGTGCGCGGCGAGGTGAGCCGTAGTGCACGCAATGGCGGTGGCGGGATCGCGTGCCACGATCGCGGCCATGATCGCGGCCAGCGAAGCCTCGCCGGAGAGCGGGCCCGGCGAGGGCGCGGTCGCGCCGGGCTCACCATCGAGCGTGCGAGCGTTGTTGACGAAGCGAGCGGCGTGGAACAGCAGGCGCAGGCCCGAGGGCTCACGGTAGCGCTGCACCGCCTCGTGCACGGCCGCGGCGAACGTGAGCGTATGCGTGACGTCGAGCCATCCCTCTTGCACGGTGGGGTCGGCATCGATGCGCAGATCGAGGCGCAGCAGCCTCGCGGCGGCCGCGGCCGCGATCACATCGGCGATCGCGGTGGGGGCCGTACCCCGCTCGAGCGCCTCGCTCACGACATCGAAGGCCTCGTCTCGACTCCCATCGACCAGCGCGTTCCACCAGCGCTCGCGCTGCGCGGGCTCGAGCTCCGCAGCGCGACCGGAGGCGGGAACCGCCGCCCGCCAGCGCGCCAGCTCGGGCTCGCACGCGGCGAGCCTGCGCGTGAACGATTGCCAGCGCGGCAAGGTGTCCTCGCGCGTGGCGCTGACGATGCCACACAGGTGAGCCGGCAGCAGCACCTCGGCGTGCTCCCAGCCGACGGCATCGAGCAAGTCGAAGATCTTCACCTGGTAGATCAGCGGATGGCCGAACGACAAGAAGTGGTCACAGCAGGGGCGGTAGAGCCATGGCTCGAGCTCGGCACGGCCCCAGCCGCGGGCCAGCGCTCCGCGCAGCAGCGCCTCGGCTGCGCTGGCATCCTCCTGCTCCACGAGCTCGCGCAGCCGGTGGCCCGCGGCTATCGGGTCGTCGCCGGGGTCGACGGGATCGGCGAGCGGGCGTAGCGGACGACGCACGCCGCTCTCGCTCGCCAGATCGAACCCCTGCATGATCGGCAGCGCGGCGCGGGCCTCGGGGTAGCGCGGCAGCAACCGCAGCACGTCGGCGGCCACGGGGAGCGCGTGGGTGCACCCGTACTCGGCTCGCTCGGCGTCGAAGCGCGCCCCCTCCACCACGAGCCGCTCCGGGGATACGCCGAGCGCGAGCAGACGGGTGACCTCGCGCGCGAGCTGACCGAGCTTGCGCTCGAGCAGCCCCTCGCGCAGCCGCGCCATGCCACGCGCGACGGCGCCGTCGTCCGCCGGCTCGCGCGGGTCGACCTGCACGCGCCCGTCCACCACCCGCACCGGAAACACGGCCACCGCCTCGTCGCCCTTGAGGCAGTGCCCATCGCGGAGATCGAACTTGAAGTTGTGCCACGCACACGTGAGCGTGCAGCCGCGCAGCTGCCCTTGGGCCAGCGGGTAGCCCTCGTGGGGACAGCGGTTGTCGACCGCCCACAGGGTGCCTTCCTCGTTGCGCAAGATGGCGAGCTGCCGCCGCCCCAAGCGGAGCACGGCGGGCTGCGACACCGTCACCTCGGCCTCTGCGGCGACATCGACCCATGCATCGTCCATGCGCGAATCATGGCAAACCCGGGGGCCACACGCCCGGCCGCTGTCGGCTCACGAGCGCTTGGCCAATCCATCATCAGGCGATGGCCGTGATAGGGTCGCCCCGCGCCGATTCGAAGGCGCGGCTTCACCGTGGAACCGTCCGTCTGGCGCCGCCATCGTGCTCTCCTCGTGCTCAGCCGTGCGTGGCCGCAGCTCGCCGCCGCGGCGCCGCCATCGCGGGCGATGCTCGCCAGCTGGCTCGAGCGCTCGGGCACCTCGATGCGCCTGGTGGCGCCCGACGAGGCGCCCGACGGCTACGAGCCCGCGGTGATCGAGGGAGCGATCCCCACCCGCGAAGGCTCGTGGCACGATGTGTTCAATGTGCTGTCGTTCATCGCGTTCCCGCAGACCAAGCGCGCGCTGCACCGCCGCGCGCTCGAGCTCCAGCGCCTGCGCCGAGCCGCGGGTCAGCCCGCGGGCGTGCGTAGCCGCGAGGAGGATGCGCTCGCGCTGATCGACGAGGGCTCGCTGGTGTTCGCGGGGACCCGTGAGGCGATCGCTGCGCTCGACCAGGCGCGAGTCGGCCGCACGCTGACCGAGATCGACGCGCAGGTCCGCCACCACGGGATCGTCGTGCGCGTCCTGGGGCACGCGCTCCTCGAGCACCTGGTGCTCGATCGTGCGCCGATCGGAGCCGGCGTGCTCACGCTCGCGATGGTGGGGCCCATGACCCCCGAGGCCATCGACGAGGCGCTGGCGCGGCGGATCGCGCAGGGTGGGTTCCCGCGCCCGTGCTTCTCACCCAACGTTCCCTGGCCCGATCCGCATGTCGACGCGTGGATTCACTGAGCTCGGGAACCTTTCGCGCCGCGCTGGCGTCAGTGAGGGGATGCTTGCGCAAGGGGTCGCCGGGGCGCTCGCGGGTTTGTTGCTGGGCACAGGCTGTGCCCACCACCACGCAGCGCCTACGGTCGCCCCGGCCCTCGAGCGGGCCGCGGCCCGCGAGCGCGCGATCAGCTCGGAAGAAGCCCTGGTCGCGTTCGCGCGGGCCTACGGCTACGTGCGCTTCTTTCACCCGACCGACGCCTCCGACGATCTCGACTGGCCGCGACTCGCCGTCGCCGGAGTCGAGCGGGTGCGCGATGCCCCTACCCTCGATGCGCTCACCCAGCGCCTCGAGGCGCTCCTCCGTCCGCTCGCGCCGTCACTACAGCTGTGGATCGAGGGCGAGCCCGTGCCCGCCGAGCTCGTCCCGCCCAGCCGCCGCGACGGACTGGTCTACTGGCAGTATCAGGGCTTCCCGGGCTCACGGACCTCGCTGCACCACGCGCCCTACGCCAAGGTGCGGGTGCAGCCCGACGAGAGCTGGCGCCGACGCTTCGCCGAGGCGCCCGAGCCCGACGCGCAGGTTCAGAGCGAGCTCGCACCCGGTCTGCACATGCGGCTGCCGGTGGTGCTGAGCATCGCGCAGGCCGAGGCGGTCCAGTCCCCCCGGCTCTCGCATGCCCCAGGGATCGACATCGAGCGCGACTACGGCACGCTCGCGGTGCGCCAGGCCGCGGTCATCGAGGTCTGGAACGTGCTGCGGCACTTCTACCCCTACCAGCAAGACCTCGCGCTCGACTGGGACGCGATCCTCGTCGCCGCGCTGCGCGATGCCGAGGATGACGAGTCCATCGCCGACGTTCGCGACACGCTGCGTGGTCTGCTCGAGCCCCTGCAAGATGGTCATGCCTTCGTGGGGCACACGCGCCACGCCAACAACACCTCGCTGCCCATCCGCCTCGAGCTCGTCGAGGGCCAGGCCGTGGTCACCGGCACCCGCGATCCACAGCGCTTCGCCATCGGCGACGTGATCCAGCGCATCGGCGCCGAGGCGGCGCACGAGCGCATCGAGCACATCGCCGCGCGGCTGTCCGGCACGCCCCAGTGGCGCGAGTTCCAGGCCGCCGCGTGGGAGGCCCCGCGGGCCGAGCTCGGCGCGATGGTCGAGCTGACCGTCGAGCGCGACGGCCGTGAGCACCGGGTGCTCGCCGAGGCCGAGCGCGGCACCGTGCCGCCCCCGCCCCGACCTCCGCCGATCCATGCGTTCGAAGACGGCGTTCGCTACGTCGACCTCACCCGCGCGCGCTGGTCGGATCTCGAGGCCGAGCTGCCGGCCCTCGCCGCGGCGCCTGGCGTGATCTTCGACGTCCGCGGCTACCCCACCGAGAACGACCCCATCCTCGATCACCTGCTCGACGAGCCCGAGGACACCCTGTGGATGCACGTGCCTCGCTTCGTGGAGCCCGACGGTCGCGTGGTGGGCTGGCAAGACCTCGGCTGGCATCGCCGGCCTCGCGCCCCGCACATCGACGCTCCGGTCGCGTTCTTGATCTCGGCCGAGGCCATCAGCTACGCCGAGTCGATGCTGAGCTATGTCGAAGCGCACCAGCTGGGCACGCTCGTGGGCACGACCACCGCGGGGGCCAACGGCGACATCGTCCGCTTCGACACGCTCGCCGGCTTCTACGTGATCTACAGCGGCATGCGGGTCACCCGACACGACGGCACCCCGTTCCACCGCGACGGCGTGCGACCACAGCTCGAGGTGCGCCGCACGATCGCAGGGCTGCGAGCGGGTCGCGACGAGGTGCTCGAGGCCGGCCTCGGCGTGGTCCGCTCGGCTACATCGCAGGCGGCGGCGGGTCGCCCTCGACGCAGACGAGCAACGTAGTCGACAGCCGGCACGCGCCGTCCCGGCAGCGCAGGTCGCCCAGGCACGGGATCGAGCCGTCGCACGCCTCGCCGGCCCGCAGACGCGCGACGCACACGTCGTTCTGGCACACGGCCCACCCGGCACAGCGGCCGAACACGCAGGCCTCGTTCGGCGCGGGCGCGGCCACGCACTGCGACGAGGACGGCGAGCACACCTCGTTGAGCGCGATGCACGAGCCCTGCTGCAGATCGGCGTTGCACATCTCGCCCGAGGCCGCGAGCCGGTAGCAATTGTTCGAGCCGCCCAGGTTGCAGCGCTGGCCGTCGAGGCAGCCATCGATCGCATCGCAGGGCAGGCCGTTGTCGGCTCGCGCGGCGCACGTGCCCTGGGTGGGCGGCATGCCGCTGCCGTCGTCGGGCGGAACCTGGCAGTAGGCGGAGGCCTCGCACGCCGCCGTGATGCGCACGCCGTCCTGGGCCAGCGGGCAGCGCTCGCCCACGCCGAGGATGCGCCACTCCACGCACTCGCCCGTGCAGCACAGCTGATCGCCCGGGCAGGCGGCTCGATCGCACACCGCGTCACCGAGGCACTCGTCGTCGGCGAAGCACGAGCCACCGGGCTCGATGCGCCCGGCGAACACCGGGGCGCGCGCGTCGGCGTAGAGCTGCGCGTTCTCGACGGTGGCCTCGCAGCCGAGGTTGCGCAGCGTCTCGAGCCAGGCCGCGGCGTGCTCTGGATCGTAGCCGGCGCGATCGAAGCTGGTGCCACCGAGCGCCTGCACCAAGCTCTGATCGTAGGACTGCGAGGCGAGGCACACGTCACGACTGGGCATGAAGCCGCAGCGCACGAGGAACTCGCAGCGTGCGTCGAGCTCGTCGACGCGAAGGTCTGCGCTCTCGACCGTGGGGGCCTCGGCCTCGTCGCACGCGGGCGCCAGCAGGCCACCCAGCACCGCCAGCGCAAGCCACCAGGAGGACGGAACTCTTCGGCTCGAGCGATCCATGGCTCGCCCATCCTAGCAGCGCCGCCGGCCGGCCGCGCGGGGTCCCGGCCCCCCGCTAGAGCTGGCCCTCGATCACCACGGGGCAGTGGTCCGAGACGCTGAAGTAGTCGGGATCCATCGCCTCGGGCGCGGTCTCGGCACACGCCAGCCGCTGGCACATCCCGCGCACCTCGGCCTGCCACTCCCCGCGGGTGGCGACCACGTGGTCCAAGGTCGACGGGCGGTAGTGGGAGGGGTCGGTGCGCGGCATCCAGTACTCGGTGCACGCCAAGCCCGCGGTGGGCAGCCGATAGCCCGCCTCGGCCACCGCGCGCTCGATGAACTCGCGCTCCTCGGGCGGCTCGCCGCGAAAGCCCGTGCTGTTGTAGTCGCCGAGCGCCAGCACCGGGGCGTCGTAGCGACGCTCGACCTCGTCGAGGCGCTCGAGCACGCGCGCCCACTGCTGGCGGCGCACCTCGAACTCCGCGGGGAACGGCCGCAGGTGAACCGACAGCACGCCCAGGCGCCGCCCGCCACGATCCTCGAGCACCACCAGCGTGCCGGCCTGCCGCAGCCCGCACGTGCCCGCGGGGTCGAGATCGGGATAGCCGGTGTGCTCGACCACCTGCCACACGTTCGCGTCGACCACGACCCCGGTGGTGATGTACTCGCCCTCGCCCCCGCACGGGCCGATCAACAGCTGATAGTCGCGGCCGCTGTAGCGCGAGGCGTCCTCGAGCACGAGCCCGAAGGCTCGCGCGTCGCGGATCTCCTGCACCGCGACCACCGAGGCGTCGAGCTCGATCAGGCGCTCGGCCACGCGCGCTCGATCGGTGGTCAGCTCGGGGAACAAGCGGATGTTGAAGGTGGCCACCCTGACCGGGGTCGAGCACCCGCCGAGCAGGGCCACAGCCGCGAGCGCGAGCCACTGGATCGAGCGGCGCACTTGCATGGGTCAGCCCTTCACGCCGATGAAGGCCATCATCTGCCCGATCCCCGCCCCATCGCGGCGAAACGAGAAGTAGCGCTCGGGGTGGTCGTGGGTGCAGGCGCCCACGCGCTCGATCGCCGCGGGGGGAACGCCCTCGCGCGCGAGCTGGGCCCGCACGACGCCCACGAGATCCACGTGGGGCTTGGGCCAGCGCTCGCGCTCGACGAACGCGGGCTCGAACTGCGCGGCGACCTCCTCGCCAACCTCGAACGCAGGCTGCTCGATGCACGGGCCGATCGCCGCGACCAGCCGCTGCGGCGGGACCCCGGCCTCGGCGAGCGCACGCACGGTCGCGGTCACCACCCCCGCCGCCGTGCCGCGCCAGCCGCTGTGCACCGCGGCCGCGGCGTGTCCCTCGCGGTCGGCCAGCAGCACGGGCACGCAATCGGCGGTCAGCACCCCCACCACGCACGGCCCGTCTTCGCGATGGCACCACACCGCGTCGGCCTCGCTGCCCTCGCCGACATCGCGCGCGCGCAGCACGGCCACGCCATGGACCTGCCGCACCATCACGAGCTCGGCCGGGTCGAAGCCGGCAGCCTCGGCCACCACCTCGAGGTTGCGTCGCACCGCCGCGGGCTCGTCACCCCACTTGGCCCCCAGGTTGAGCGAGGCGAAGCGCCCCTGGCTGTGACCATCGCGACGGTCGGTGAAGCCATGCACGATCGATGGCGCGAGGGTGCGGAGGACGGCGGCTCGCTCGATCATCGTGTCCATGGGATCGCACGCGACCGCCACGGATGCCAAGCCTCGTCGCGATTCACGGGCCATCGGCCCGCAGCGCGCCCATCAACGCCACGAGCTCCCCGGGCAGCGGCGCGCTCCAGCGCACGAGCTCACCGCGCGGGTGCACCAGCTCGAGCAGCTCCGCGTGCAGGGCCTGACGCGACAGACCCCGCACCGCCGCTTCCACCGTAGCTTCGCGCGGCGTCCGCCCGTAGAGCGCGTCGCCGAGGATCGGAAAGCCCAGGTGGCGGGCGTGCATCCTGATCTGGTGGGTGCGCCCGGTGTGCAGCGTGAACGCGAGCAGCGCGGCGCCCCGCAGCCGCTCGACGACCTGGATCTCCGTGATCGCCCGCCGCGTTGCGTCTTCGCGGGGGGCGAACCTCCGCCGCTCGGCGGGGTCCCTCGCGTGGCCGGTCTCCACGCGCAGCTCTTCCCATGGCGGCACGCCCTCCACGAGCCCGAGGTAGCGCCGTCGCAGCGCATGCACCCTGAACTGGGCCGCCAGGGCCTCCTGCGCCGCCGTGTGCTTGGCGATCACCATCACGCCGCTGGTGTCGCGATCGAGCCGATGCACGATGCCAGGCCGCAGCGCATCGTTGCCCGGCAGCACGGGCAGCGCGTCGGCCGAGACCCCCAGGTGGTGGAGCACCGCGTTCACCAGGGTGCCGTGCGCGTGCCCGGGCCCCGCGTGGACGACCATCCCAGCGCGCTTGTCGACGACCAACACGTCGTCGTCCTCGAACAGCACCGAGATCGGCAGCGCCTCGGCCTCGGCTCGCAGCGGCTCGGGTCGCGGCAGGCCCACGAACACCTCGAGCGGCCGCTCCACCCGCTGCCCCGGCTTGAGCGCGCGCCCACCCGAGGTGACCGCGCCGGCTTCGAATGCTCGCGCGAGCTGCGAGCGCGTGCATCCGTGCCCGACCGCCTCGAGCGCACGCACCAGCGCACGATCGCAGCGCTCGGGCGACGGCGCCGGCTCGAGCGCCACCCGCACCGTCCGCATGGGCTCGCGCGCTACCAGATGGACGACTTGAGCGCGGCCATCGGCTTGATCGCGCGATCGACGATGGCCCGGTCGTAGAAGTTCTTCTTGAACAGCTCGGGGGTGACGCTCCCGCGGAACAGGTCGCGGCCCTCGGTGATGAACTCGGACAGCTCTTCGAAGAAGCTGTCGTTCTTGATCGCTTCTTCGATCTTGGCCTTATTGTAGAGGTAGATGTCGGAGGCGATGGCTCGCGCCTTTCGCTGCGCCCGCTTCTCGTCGTCGATGATCGCAGCCATTGCGCCCAGCATGCCACGGTCCCGTAGCTGCGCGCAACTCGCCGTAGGGCCGCGAAATCGCGGATCTGCCCGCACCCATCGCGTATCATCGCGTCGTCGTGGACAGCGAGAGCCTCAGCTCACTCCTCGCCGCCACGGTGGCGTTCGCGATCGGCACCAGCGTGGTGCTGCGCGATCGCAACCGCCAGCAGACCGTGCGACTGGCGGTGTTCTGCTTCAACCTCGGCATCTACCACCTGGCGCGCTTCTTCCACGGGTTCGTGGGCGGGGAGGCGTTCGCCTGGTTCGGCCAGACCATCGCGCTGTTGCTGCCGTGGACCGCGGACCGGCTGCTGGCCAGCTTCGTGCCCTCCTCGGGCACGCGACGCTGGCAGCCGGGCAACGGGCTGCGCACCACGCTCGGCTTTGGCCTGTTCGTCGTTCAGACGATCTCGCTGGTGGCCGACATCGACGAGTCCGCGTGGTGGTGGAAGGTGGTGCCGTGGACCCTGGCCGTCTATGTGATCGGCGGCCTGTTCCTCGCCAGCATGCGCCTGTGGTGGGCCTCGCGAGCCCCGCGCCTCCCCGCGCTGGGACCCCGCCTGCGCTACCTCTTCTACGCGAGCCTGGTGGCGCTGCTGGTCAGCAGCGTGCCGGTGATCGCGAGCGCGTGGGGCTGGCGCTTCGCCGGGGGCGTGGGGCCGATCGTCACTGCGGTCTACCTCTACTTCGTGGAGCAGACGCTTCGCCGCGAGCGCCTGCTCGATCTGCCCGAGATCGCGACCCGCATCGTGAGCCTCAGCCTGCTGGTCGTGGTGGTCACGGGCCTCTACGCCGGTCTGCTCGTGTGGATCGACCAAGACAGCTCGCTGTTCCTGTTCAACGCCGCGGTCGCCTCGTTCGCGGTCGTGATCCTGCTCGAGCCCGTGCGGCGCGAGATCGACTTTCGCATCGAGGGCTGGCTGTTCCACGACCGCCCGGTGCTGCGGCGCATGCTGGTGCGCCTGCGCCAGCGCCTGCTCAACGTGATCGACGTCGACGAGATGGCGCGCCTGGTGATCGAGTCGCTCGAGTCCTCCGGCCGCGTGACGCAGGCGAGCCTCTACCTGCTCAACCGCGAGGGCACCGCGCTCGCGCTGCAGCGCTGGACCACCACCAGTGAGGACGCCCCGCCGCCGCTGGGCCGCCTCGATCTGGCCACGCGTCGTCCGCTGCTCGAGCGCCTGCAGACCGACGGCACGGTCCTGCGCGACGAGCTCGAGCGCGAGCGCGAGCGTGCGGGCCCCGAGGATCGGGCCGAGGCCCAAGACATGCTCGACACGCTGAGCACGCTCGAGGCCAGCCTCGCGCTGCCGATCCTGGGCCGCCCGTCGGGCGCGCCCGACGAGGAGCCCGATCTGCTGGGCGCCCTGTTCGTCGACGATCAGCGCCTGGTCGAGCCGTTCGCGCGCGAGGAGGTCGAGCTGTTCGAAGGCGTGGTGGCCCAGGCCGCCACCACGGTGCAGAACTCGGCGGTCTACGAGGCCCGCAAGGAGCGCGAGCGCCTCGCGGCCCTGGGCGAGATGGCGGCCGGCCTCGCCCACGAGATCCGCAATCCGCTCGGGGCGATGAAGGGCGCGGTCCAGGTGCTGCGCCCGAGCTCCGCCTCGATGGACGAGCAGACCCGCGAGTTCCTCGACATCATCTTGGAAGAGGTCGATCGGCTCAACCGCGTCGTCACCCAGTTCCTCACCTACTCGCGGCCGTTCAAGGGTGAGCTCGGGCCCATCGATCTGCGCGAGGTCGTCACCTCCACGCTGCGGTTGGTGCCCGAGTCCGCGCGAGCGCGGATCGAGGTCAAGGACACCCCCGCCGACGTACCCCAGGTCCGCGGCGACTCCGATGCGATGCGCCAGGTCCTGCTCAACCTGGTGCTCAACGCCCTCGACGCCGTCGGCGAGACCGAGGACGGTGCGATCACGATCTCGCTGTCGGTGCGCCGCCGCGGCCTGCTCCGCTCCGACGCGGTGGCGCTCGACGTGTGCGACAACGGCCCCGGTCTCTCGCAGCAGACCATGACCAACCTGTTCGTCCCGTTCCACACCACCAAGAGCGGCGGCACGGGCCTCGGGCTGCCCATCAGTCAGCGGATCGTGCAGAACCACCACGGCGCGATCGAGGTGGGCCGCAGCGCGGAGGACGGGGCCCGCTTCACGGTGCTGCTGCCGGTCGACGAGAGCCTCCCGCGGCCGCACGCGGATCGCGAGGATTCCGACTCCGGGAGCGAGGCCACGCGGCCCGCTCATGCGCCAGCCGACCCAGGGAGCACGCAGGCCGGGCCTCACGCCGAGTCCGCGGCCAGCGCGGACGGATCTCCTGCTGCGGCCCTGGTTGCGCTACCTTAGGCCCCCGCATCGCCATGGCCCGCCCCCGAATCCTCCTGTGCGACGACGAGGTCAACATCCGCAAGGTCCTCGGGGCCCTGCTGAAACAGGCCGGCTATGAGGTCCACGCCGAGCCCGATGGCGAGGCCGCGCTGGCCCGGATCCGTACCGCCCCGTCGGGCACGTTCGACGCGGTGATCTCCGACATCCGCATGCCACGGATGGACGGGATCCAGCTGCTGCACGCGCTGAGCGAAGAAGACCCGCAGCTGCCGGTCATCCTGCTCACCGCCCACGGCTCGGTCGACTCGGCGGT
Organism: Nannocystaceae bacterium; assembly: GCA_041600735.1. Lineage (GTDB taxonomy): Bacteria > Myxococcota_A > Polyangia > Nannocystales > Nannocystaceae > Paraliomyxa. The sequence goes on along the minus strand of JBFIJN010000024.1, from coordinate 17,757 downwards.
CGAGGCCGTGAAGGCCGGCGCGTTCGACTACCTCGAGAAGCCGTTCGAGATCGAGCAGATCAAGGCCGTGCTGGGCAAGGCCGTGGCCACCCGCGAGCGGACCGGTGCCTCGGTGGGCCGCACCAGCCTCGGTGCCTCGGCCCCCACGCCCGCCGATCCCAGCGACGAGGTCGGCATGATCGGCGACTCGCCGCAGCTGCAGCGCGTCCGCGAGATCGTGCGCACCGCCGCGGCCAGCCCCACCACCGTGCTCATCGCCGGCGAGAGCGGCACGGGCAAGGAGCTCGTGGCGCGAGCGCTGCACCTGGGCTCGCCCCGCCGCGACGCCCCGTTCATTCGCGTCAATTGTGCGGCGATCCCCGCCGGGCTCACCGAGAGCGAGCTGTTCGGCCACGAGCGCGGCGCGTTCACGGGTGCGGTCTCGAGCCGCCAGGGGCGCTTCGAGCTCGCCGATGGGGGCACGCTATTCCTCGACGAGATCAGCGAGATCCCGCTCGAGATCCAGGTGAAGCTGCTGCGCGCGATCCAGGAATCCGACTTCGAACGCGTGGGCGGCACGAAGACGATGAACGTGAACGTGCGGCTGATCGCGGCGAGCAACCGCAACCTCGAAGCCGACGTGAAGTCGGGGCGCTTTCGCGAGGACCTCTACTATCGCCTGGCCGTGGTCCCCATCGCCCTGCCGGCGCTGCGCGAGCGCATCGGGGATCTGCCCGCGCTCATCGAGCACTTCGTCAGCCGCTGCAACCAGCGGCTCGGCAAGAACGTGCAGGGGTTCTCGGCCGGCGCGCTCGAGGCGTTGGCGCGCTACGGGTGGCCGGGCAACATCCGCGAGCTCGAGAACCTCGTCGAGCGCATGGTGCTGTTCGCCTCCGGCTCGGTCATCGAGCGCGACGCGCTACCCGAGGCCTTCCTCGAGCCCACCGAGGCCAGCGACGGCGCGGGCGACGAAGCCGACGACGAGGCGGACGACGACGAGCGCGACGACGACGACGAGCGCGACGACGACCTCGATGGCGAGGCCGCGCCCAACATCGAGCTCGCCGAGCGCGGGCCGGGGGGCGAACGGCTGCTGCGGCTGCCGCTCGCCTCGCTGGGCCTCGACCTCAAGGAAGCCGTGCGACAGGGCTCGCGCTTGGTGGAGACCGAGCTCATCTCCGCGGCGCTCGAGCAGACGCAGGGCAACGTCACGCGATCGGCGCGATTGCTCGGAATTAGCCGTCGCAGCCTGCAATCGAAGATGAAGGAGCTCGGGCTCCGCACCGCGGCCGAGGACAGCACGACGAAGGGAATTCCTCCCACGTGAACCCGCCCGCTGCCCATCCTACGGGAAATATTGACGGAACCGTCCGTGCGCTGCTAGCGTGCCCCAGCGCTTCGAGGTGAATCGCATGCGGAATCTCTGCTGCCTCCTCCCCATGCTCGCCCTGACAGTCACTGTCGGCGCGAGTCAGACCGCCCACTCGGCGGAGGTCACGCGCGTTGCGACCTCCTTCGAGGAGGCCACCGACACGCAGGAGGCCAACACTTTCGACATCCACTTTGGGGTCGGTTACGACTTCAATTTCAAGCGGGCCGCGATCCTGCGCGAGTGGAATGCGGGTGCCGGCGACAACTCCAACGGCCTGCGCAAGGACCTGCTGTATCGCCAGCAGCGTCACACGGTGACGCCCACGCTCGAGATCGGCCTGTGGCACGACCTCGCGATCTACATGGCGCTGCCGGTCATCCTCAGCGACGCGCGCGACTACAGCTTCGACCAGCGCCCCGACGACTGCATCTTCGGCGAGTCGCCCGACGCGAACTGCGTCAACAAAGCCAACAGCACCTCGATCCGCGACCAGATCATCCCGGCGAGTGGCTTCGACGCGACCAACTCGGCCGATCCGTTTGGCCAGTTCACCGGTGATTCCACCGAGCTCATCTTCCGCGGCCCCGTGCGTCGCGGCCTCGATCAGCTGCACGTGGGGCTCAAGTACGGGATCCTGAGCCAGCGTACGCGCTCGCACATGCCCAACTGGCTGATCGGCTTCGAAGGCCGCTTTGCCGTGGGCCGCGCGATGACCTTCAGCCGCGACATCACCAACAGCGCCCCCGACGGCAACAGCCGCGTGGGTCGCCGGATCCACGAGCTCGGGGCCTGGACCGCGCTCTCGCGTCGCTATCGCTTCCTCGACCCCTACTTCACCGCCCACTGGATGCAGTCGGTGCGCGCGTCGGGCAGCCTGTTCGAGGACTACAGCAGCGTGGGCTCGCAGGGCAGCGTGCTGCCGCAGTCCACCGCCGGCGCCACCTTCGGCACCGAGATCGTGCCTTGGGAGCGCCAGGCCAAGGGGATGAAGGTCTCCGTCTACCTCTCGGGTAGCGCCCTGCTCCACTACGGCGGCCGCGGCTACAGCGAGATCTGGGAGCTGCTGGCCGACAGCCCGGCGATGGTGGGCACCAACGATCCCACGCAGACCAACCGCTGCGATCGCAACGTCGCGCTCGACAGCGCGGCCGCCAACCCCGGCAGCTCGGGCTACCTCACCGACGGTGGCAACGCCTGCGACAAGTTCAGCGGCGTCACCGACCTGCAGGACTTCGGGACCTTCGGGTTCGACGGCGGTCTCAACCTCCACCTGGGCAAGCACGCACGCGTCAACCTGGGCGTGAAGGGCTCGACCGATACCCGCCACTTCATCACCTTCACGAGCCGCGGCGATGCCAACGCTTCGTCGGGTGGCGATCCCGACCGCGTCGATCCGGGCACCGTCGAGGTCAATCCGCTGCGTCGCGACGTGGTGGACAACGTCGGCCGTCGCTACATGATCGACGACGTGATCGATCTGCACGGCTACCTGAAGGTGCTGCTCACCTTCTAGGGTCATCGAGCTCGGGGCACCGAGCTCGAGCGCTCGCAGAGCACGCGCTAGGGCGGCTCGTGGCCCAGCGCGATCTGAACCGCGTCGCCGAGCTCGCCCTGCAGGTACTCGCGCAGCCGTAGCACCAGCCGCTTCTCGATCTGGCGCGCGCGCTCCCGCGACACGCTCCAGCGATCGCCGAGCTCCTGCAGCGTGATCGGCTCCTCCGACATCAAGCGGTCGCGAAAGATCTCCTGCTCGCGCCCCTCGAGATCGGCACCGAACACCATCAGCTTCGTCTGCAGCAGGCTCTTGAACTGCGTGGCGTCGACGTTGTCCTCGGGGTCGACGAAGTCGTCCTCGATCAGGTCGAGCCGGGTGCGCGAGCCATCGCCGTCGTCGTTCCCGAGCGGTGCGTCGAGCGAGACGTCGGGCGCCGACATGCGCCGCTCCATCTCGACGACCTCCTTGGGGCTCACGTCGAGCGCCTTGGCGATGCGCTCGGGCGTGGGATCGACCCCGGCCGCCACCAGCGCCTCACGCTGCTTGCGAAGGTTGAAGAACAGCTTGCGCTGATTCTGGGTGGTGCCGATCTTCACCAGCCGCCAGTTGTTGAGGATGTACTTGAGGATGTACGCGCGGATCCACCAGCCCGAGTACGTCGACAGCTTGACCCCGCGGTACGGATCGAACTTCTGCACCGCCTTGACCAGGCCCACGTTGCCCTCTTGCACGAGGTCGAGCAGGTTCTGGTACGCGCGCCGATACTCGTGGGCGATCTTCACCACGAGCCGCAAGTTCGAGGTGACCAGCTTGCGCGCGGCGTCCTTGTCACCGTGCTCGAACCACTGCACCGCGAGCTCGTACTCCTCTTCGCGTGTGAGCAGCGGGTGCTGCCGCACCTCGGCCATGTAGGCCGCCATCGGGTCGCGTCGCGCGAGCGCGGTCGAGCCCTTGGGCGCGGCGCGGGCCCGACGAGCAATCTCCGTCTCGATCGCGTCGAGATCCTCGTCGCTCACCTCGACATCGGCCAGGGCCTCGTTGGCGACCACGCCCGACTGCTCGTCGTTGGTCGCAGGGGCCTCGTCGTCGTCGGGCGGCGCATCGAGCACCTCGACCTCGACGGTCCCAGAGATCGGCGCGGACTCGGGGTCTCGCTTCACCATGCCGCCCGCGGGCGCTCCTCGGCTGGACTTGGCCGTCGCCATCGTCCGCGGCAGTGTAATCCCCGCTTCCATCGGGCGGCCACCGCCGCCAGGCGATGGGATGTTTCACTGGCGGTGCTCGCGCGACCCTCGTTCGAAATCCGCGAGCCGGCAAAGTGGCCGCACCCTCCACGCGACGGTAGACTGCGAGCGTGACCAAACCTGCCTCTGGACGGCCCTTGCCCAGAACCGGGCGCGCTTCGGCCCCGATCATCGTCGTGGGGTCGCTCCTCGCCGCCCTGGGGTTGACCGCCCTCGGCGATACCCATGCGCAGGCCCAGCGCACCGACCCGCGCAAGCATGCCCGCTTGGTCCCCGACCACGACGCCACCGAGCTCCGGGTGCTCGACTGGACGCTCTGGAACGTCTCCAAGTACTACGTCGAACCCGACCGCATCAACCCTCAGGCGATGACCCTGGCCGCCCTCGAGGCGCTCGAGCAGGACATCCCCGAGGTCTTGGTCGAGCCCTCCAAGGACGGCAGGAAGGTTCGCGTGCGCGTGGGCACGGCCGAGCGCGAGTTCGAGATCGGCGAGGTCGAGGCGCTGTGGGCCGTGGGCCCCCATGTGCGCGAGGTGTTCCGCTTCATCAACAAGAACACCACCCTCGACGAGAAGGCGCAGCGCGAGGCCGAGTACGCGATCGTGGCCGGCGTCCTCTCCACCCTCGACCCCCACACCAACCTGCTGCGCCCCGAGGACTTCGAGGACATGCAGGCCAGCACCAAGGGCAGCTTTGGCGGGCTGGGCATCGAGGTCGGCATGCGCGACGGGAGCATCACCGTCATCCGCGTCATCGAGGACAACCCCGCCTCCAAGGTCGACATGCGCCCGGGCGATCGCATCGCGCAGATCGATGCCGAGTCGACCGCCACCATGACCCTCAACGATGCGGTCGATCGGCTGCGCGGCCCCGCCGGCACCACCGTGACCGTCTATGTCATGCGCGACGGGCTCAGCAAGCCCAAGGCCCTCGAGATCACCCGCGCCACGATCCAGCTCGATAGCGTCATCGGCGATGTGCTCGTCGACACCGACGAGGCCGGCAAGACCCGCAAGGTGGGCCTCGTTCAGATCCCGCGCAACTTCTCGCAGCACACCGGACAAGAGCTGCGCGACAAGCTGAGCGAGTTCCAGCGCGAGGGCGTGCAGGGCGTGGTCCTCGATCTTCGCGGCAACCCCGGCGGCCTGCTCAATGCCGCGGTCGAGGTTGCCGATGCGTTCCTCTCCTCGGGCACGATCGTGGCCACCGTCGGCGTGGCCTCGCCGCGCAAGGAGAGCCGCGCCGACGATCGCTACGACTTCCCCGATCTGCCGCTGGTGGTGCTCATCGACCAGGGCTCGGCGAGCGCCTCGGAGATCGTCGCCGGGGCCCTGCGCAACCAGGGCCGCGCGGTGCTGCTGGGCCGCCGAAGCTTCGGCAAGGGCTCGGTCCAGGAGCTGCGCGACCGCAAGGTGGCCGACAAGGAGCTCGCGCTCAAGCTCACCGTGGCCCAGTACCTCACCCCGGGCGATGTCTCGATCCAGTCGGTGGGCGTGGCCCCCGATCTCGAGACCATTCCGGTGTGGGTCTCCGACGAGCACGTGGCCTACTTCGGCCGCGAGCGCTTCGATCTCCTGCGCGAGGAATCCCTCTCGGATCACCTCGAGTCGGACAAGGCCGAGGCGCTGCGGCGCAGCCCGTTCACCCTGCACTTCCTCGATCAGGGCTCGCTCGACCCCGACGCCCCCCCCAAGGGCAGCAGCAAGAAGAAGGGCGCCGACGAGGCCGAGCAAGAGGCTCGCCTCGAGCGCATGAGTCAGGTGGCTCCGGCACGCGAGGCCGACAAGACCGGCACCGTCGACGAGCGCACCGCGATCCTGCTCGAGGACCCGGAGGTCCGCATGGCGCGAGACTTCGTGGTGTGGGCGCCCAGCACCAACCGCGAGGAGCTGCTCGGCCGCATGGACGAGTTCGTCAAGCAGCAGCAAGAGGTCGAGCAGCGGCGCATCGCCGCGAGCTTTGGCGTGCGCAACATCGACTGGAGCCCCGGCCCCAAGCCCACGGCGGGCGCCGCCAAGCTGCACATGGCGATCGCCTGCGACAAGCCCAGAAACACGATCAAGGGCGGCGAGGAGGGCACCGTCACCGTCACCGTCACCAACCGCGGCGATGCCACTGCGTACCAGGTGCGGGCCATCACCGACAGCGACTATCGCTACTTCGATGAGCGCGAGCTGGTGTTCGGACGCATCGATCCCGGCGCCAGCAAGACCTTCACCGTGAAGCTGGCGGTCGGCGAGAACGAGCTCTCGCGCACCGATCGCATCGACCTGCACCTCTTCGAGCAGCACGGCGCCAAGCTGGCCGCGGGCTCGCAGGCGTCCATCGACATCAGCGCCGAGGGTCTGCCGCGCCCACACTTCGCGTTTGGCTACCAAGTGCTCGACCTCCCCACCAAGGGCACCGCAATCGACGGCAACGGCGACGGCGTGTGGCAGGTCGGTGAGCGCGTGGTGCTGCGCGTGCACGTGTCCAACAAGGGCGACGGCCCTGCGCTCGACACCTGGGTCAACCTGCGCAACCTGAGTGACGAGGCGGTGTTCATCCACACCGGTCGCGAGCGCATCAAGAAGCTCGACGTGGGCGAGAGTCGCGTGATCGACCTCGATGCGGAGCTGCGCAGCGCGCCCCCCGGAAACCAGGCGCGGGTACAGCTCTCGGTGTCCGACACCAAGGTCGGCGAGGCGCTCGCCGAGCGGCTGCTGTTCCCCGTGATCGACAGCGCGGCTCCGATCGCGGACGAGCGCCGCACCGTGGTCACCCGCGACGTGGTCGACCTCTACGCGAGCCCGCTCCAGCCCGACCGCCGTGTGGGCTGGGCCGCCGCCGGCGAGCACTTCCGTGCAACCGGCGTCTCGGGCGAGTGGGAGCGCCTCGACCTCGGCGACGGTGCCTTCGCCTTCGCCAAGCGGGCCGAGCTCGATGAAGACAAGGGCAAGCTCAAGGCCGCCGGCCGCTACGAGCCGGTGCTCGAGGTCTCGCCGCCGTTCATCAACCTCGCCGACGCGGCCACCCAGACCGAGGCTGGCGAGCTCGAGCTGTCCGGCAGCATCACCGACGAGACCCGCGTGCAGGACATGTACATCACGGTCGCCAACCCCTCGCGCGACCTGTTCGCCAAGCGCGAGAAGGTGTTCTACGAGGCCAGCCCCGACCCCACCTCGGGCAAGCTCGACTTCACCGCTCAGGTGCCGCTGACCCCGGGCAACAACCTCATCGAGGTCTACGCCCGCGAGGGCGACCAGGTCATCGCCACCCGTCGCATGTGGGTGCTCCGCACCAGCGGCCTCGCCGAGGCCCGCGCCAAAGAGGGTGCCTTCGCCAGCAACGGCAAGCTCTCGGTGGACACGCTGAAGTAGGCACCGACCACCGAGCTCACTAGCCCGCTTTTGCGCACGCATGAGCCGGTGGGTACACTCGTGCGGTGGCCAAGGCGAAGGACGGTGCGCAGACGTTCTGGAGGGCCGTTCACGAGGTGTTCGACCCCATTCGCCCGGTCACCGATCCCGCACTGCGCGTCGAGCGGGAGCCTCGCTACAATCCCATGGTCGAGCTCGATCGTCGGCTTCGGCTGCCGCTCGAGCGCATGTGCTACGGCGTGGCCGGCAGCGTGGGTAGTGGTAAGAGCACCGAGCTGCTCGCCACCGCCGATGGCCTGACGGACGACGCCTTGGTGGTCTTCGTGGACCTGTGGCGCCACTTCGAATCCAGCGTTCGCGATCCCGGGGCGCTCGATCACCTCCAGCCGTGGGAGCTGATCGGGCTGCTCGGCCTCAGCCTGGTGCGCGCGGGGACCGATCGCTTCGGACACGACTGGGGGGAGCGCCGTGAGCAGCTCGCAGAGGCGCTCGGAGCCTTCACGGCCACGGATGGAGCGCACCCCTCCGTCGACATCTCTCGCCTGGCCGGTGGCTTGGCGGTGGCGGCCGGCGGCGCCGTGGGTGCGATCGCAGGGACCGGGCTACAGTTGCTCAAAGCCGCGACCGACTCGACCACGTGGACCTGGCGCATCGGTCTGCGCGACCGCAAGCGCACCTCCGACCAAGAGCCGCGCGTGCGGCGGGTGCTCGACGCCACCAACGCAGTGATCGAAGCGCTACAGAGCGCGTACGACCGCAAGCTCATCCTCGTGGTCGACGGCCTCGATCGCGTACGGGTGCCGTCCACGTTCGAGGATCTGTTCGTCGAGTCCAACCTGCTGCGCGAGCTCGCCTGCGACACCGTCGTGTGCGCCGAGCTGGGGCTCGTGCAGCGCTATCGCTCGCGGCTGCGCTTGTCCAAGACCTTCGAGCTCACCAACCTCCCGGTCGCGAGCCCCCGCGATCCTGCGGCCGAAGGTTCGGGCATCGGCTTCTTCGAAGAGGTCGTGCGACGGCGGCTCGCGTCGGTCGAGGGCCCAGTGCCCGCCGGCGCATTTCCACCCGAGCTGGTCCGCCGCCTCGCATGGTGCTCGGGAGGCCGCCTACGCGACTTCATGAGCCTCGTGCGGGAGATCGCGGTCCACGGCCTCATGGACGGCGTCACCACGATCCGTCCCGAAGCGGTCGAAGCCGTCGTCGACGACCTCCGCCGCGAGCGCGAAGGTGGGCTCAATGCCGACGAGATCGACGAGCTTCAGCGCGTCCTCGATGATCCCAAGCATCGCCTACCCGGCGGCGAGGTGGCGCTCGATCTCCTCGACAAGCACCTCCTTCTCGCCTATCCCAACGAGTCCACGTGGTACCTACCCCATCCCGTGCTGATGCTGAAGCTGCTGCAGCTTCCCCGAGCGCAGCCTGGCTAGCGAGGCTTCGCGCGATCCTCGACGTCAATCGCGGCGGCATCGTGGTGATGCTCAGCGGGGCGCACCCGGCCGCCGTGAAGCCGCTGGTGGAGACGCTGCTCGAAGGACACGCACCCGGGGATCCACAGGCACCGTGCGTGCATGTCTGCTTCTCGCCCCGCGAGCTACAAGACGCCCCCGCCGGCGCGCGGGTGGTGCTCGTCGGAGCCGAGCGCGAGCCCGAGTGGCTCAACCTCCACCGTCCGGTGGTACGCGAGCGCTCGCTCGTACTCTTGCTGTGGGTGACGGATCTCGGGCTCGAGCCCCTGCGGCGCAATGCGCCGGACTTCTTGGACTGGGTCTCGCATCGCGTGGAGGTGCCTTGGTTTGCGCCGGAGCATGCGGCACGCGAGCTCGAGCTGGCGCTCGCGCGGGTGAAGTGGATCGCGGTCGCGGGGGCGGAGCTGGTGGCGGTCGCCGCCGAGGGTCGACACGAGCTCGACGCAAAGCAGCACTACGATGACCTCGCGGGCGCGCTGGAGAGCGGCGATGTGCTGGTGCGCGGGCTCGAGCGCGACGACGAGCTGTGGCGCTTGCTGATCGCCCATGCAGAGGTGCAGTGGCGCCATCGCGTCGTGCTGGCGGAGCCGCGCATCTTGCCGCCATTCTCGTGGATCGTGGACGCGAGAGTCGAGGACTGGGAACAGGGCGCGGTTCGACTGGAGTCACTCGGCGTCGACCATGCTCGGTTGGTGGCGGGGCTGCAGAGCAGCCCAGGGGCACCGCGGCTTCCATTCGCCAGTGCGCTGGAGATCGACGAGCCTCACGTGGAGCTACTCGGTCGCGTGGCACGAGCACAGCTGGACCACACGGCCGCTAGGCTGGCACAGGACCTCGGGCTCGAAGATCTTGCGGAGCGTCTCGAGCCCTCGAGCTGGTCCGATGAGGAGGTCACGCCCGAGCGGCTGGACCGAGTCCTCCGAGGGGGCCTTCGCGAGCGGCGAGGGCTCGCGGACTACGTGGTGAGCGTGGTCGAGCGCGCGGTCTTCAGCGAGCTCCTCAGGCATCGGAAAGGTCTGGAGCTGTGGCCGGACCTCGCACAGGATGTCGCAGAGCAGCTCTACCGCGACGACGGGCGCGCGCTGAGACGCTGGGATCCCGCGCACGGATCGTTCTCGGGCTTCATTCGCGGCGTGGCCCGTACGCACGTCGACCGGCGCGTGCGGACGAGGTCGACACTACCGCCACCACCAGATGAGCAACTCGGGCCGGAGCACGTCGTCGAGTCTCAACGGGTGCTCGAGCGAGCATTGGCGCTCCTCGACCCGTCCGAGCGTAGTCTGTTCGAGGACTACTTCATCGGCGGCATGTCAGCGTCTGAAATCGCCGAGAAGTATCAGTCGGCCGAAGCCTCCGTTCGTCGCCGGATCCACCGCATCCGCCTGAAGCTGAGAGCACTGCTGGACGAGGGCTCTCCGCGCCCTCCCTAGCCCGCTCAGCAGCTCTCGTTGAGCACGCCCGGGCTCCCGTACTCGGTGGTCGCGAACGCCGGCAGCGGAATCGTGCTCCCGCACCAATTCGCGTCGTCGTCATTGCTCGTGGCATCCAGGCGGTCACCGGAGAGCGACCACGCCACGCCCTCCGCCGTCTCGGCGTAGAACATCGGCGTTCGATCGAGGACCTGGGTCGCGTTGCGCAGCACGACGCGCTCGGGGCGGTTGTTGTTGAGCCCAGGGTTGGGGCCATAGACCGCGTCGGGCGTGAACGGGTACGGCCACAGGCTGACGCCGCGGGTGATCACGGCCACGTCGCCGGGGGCCACGATCACGTCGGCCGTGATCCGCCCCTGGTTGCCGGCGCTCTCGTCGATGTCCTGTACGTAGAGGTCGAGCAGGTTCACGGAGAAAGCGGTGGCGTTGAAGACCTCGATCCACTCGCACGCGTCTCCCGTGCAGGTGGGGTTCGACATCATCTCGGTCACGACCAGATCGCCCGGGACCAGCTCGTCCACGCCGAGCACGGGGTCACTGCCGGTGCTCTCGTCCTGGGCCGCGCCCGTGGACCCGCTGCTCTCCTCGTCGGCGCCCGTGCTTGCGGTGCTCTCGTCGTCCGCGACCCCGCCGGTGGTCTCCTCGACCCCGCTGGTGCTGACGTCGGCCGAGGTCGAGTCGGCGGGGGCTTCGCCCGTCGAGGCCGTGGTGAGCGACGTGTCCTCGCCGCTCGACGCCTCCGCCCGGCCACCGCCACCGCCGGGGCCCATGGCCTGATCGTGGAAACAACCGCCGAGGCCGAGGGCGACCCCGAGCGCGAGGGCATGCTTGCTGGAAGTGACCATCCGGGCTCCGACCTCACTGACGGAGGACCCGGGCCCAGGTTGCGAGCGCAGACCCCGGTCGCAACAACGCCCCCGGCACGGCGCGGCGGGGGCGTTCTCGAGCGGACCGTGGTCGCAGCTCGGGGAAGGAGCCTAGCTCGCTTCCTTCTCTTCGTTGCGATAGACGATGAGCGGCGGCTTGTCGTCGCGGATGCACTCTTCGTTGACGATCGTCTCGACGATGTTGTCGACGCTGGGGATGTCGTACATGACATCGAGCATCGCGCGCTCGAGGATGCTTCGCAGGCCGCGGGCGCCGGAGCGCTGGAGCTTGGCCTTCTTGGCCACGGCCACGAGCGCCTCCTCGGTGAACTTGAGCTCGACGCCGTCCATGTCGAGCAGCCGCTTGTACTGCTTGACGAGCGCGTTCTTGGGCTCGGTGAGGATCTGGATCAGCGCGTCCTCGTCGAGCTCCTGAAGCGGAGCGACCACGGGCAGACGACCGATGAACTCGGGGATCAGCCCGAACTTCATGAGGTCCTCGTTCTGCACGCTCTGCAGCAGCTCCCACTGCCGCAGCTCCTTCTTCTTCTGGATGTCGGCGCCAAAGCCCATCGTCCGCGCGCTCATGCGGTGGTCGATGATGTCTTCGATGCCCGCGAAGGCTCCGCCGCAGATGAAGAGGATGTTGGTCGTGTCGACCTGAAGGAAATCTTGCTGGGGGTGCTTGCGCCCGCCCTTGGGCGGCACCGAGGCGATCGTGCCCTCGAGGATCTTGAGCAGCGCCTGCTGCACGCCCTCTCCCGAGACATCGCGCGTGATCGAGGGGTTGTCACCCTTGCGGGCGATCTTGTCGATCTCGTCGATGTAGATGATGCCCCGCTGCGCGCGCTCGACGTCGTGGTCGGCGTTCTGCAGCAGGCTGACGATGATGTTCTCGACGTCCTCGCCGACGTAGCCGGCCTCGGTGAGGCTGGTGGCGTCGGCGATCGCGAACGGCACGTCGAGGATGCGCGCCAGGGTCTGCGCCAGCAGCGTCTTGCCCGAGCCGGTAGGACCGATGAGCAGGATGTTGCTCTTCTGGAGCTCGGCCTCGTCGGGCTTCTTCTTGGCAGTGATCCGCTTGTAGTGATTGTAGACCGCGACCGAGATGATCTTCTTGGCGAGGTTCTGCCCGACGACGTAGTCGTCGAGGATCACGCGGATCTCCTTGGGCTTGGGGACCTTGCCCTGCCCTTGCTGCCGCTCCTCTTTCTGCACCTCTTCGGCGAGGATGTCGTTGCAGAGCGAGATGCACTCGTCGCAGATGTACACAGACGGACCAGCGATGAGCTTCTTGACCTCCTTCTGGCTCTTGCCACAGAAGGAGCAGCTCAGGTTCCCGTGCCCGTTGTCGCGCTTGGAGGAGGACATGCTTGCGAGGAGGGGGGAGTGGACTCAAGCCCCCTTGGTTACGGCGGGGTTCTTGTTCTTGCTTGGATCAGAGGGTCGCGAGAGAACCTCGTCAACCAAACCGTAGCCTTTGGCCGTCTCTGCGTCCATGAATTTGTCCCGGTCGGTGTCTCGTAGCACCTGCTCGACATCGACGCTGCAATGGTAGGCCAGAATCTCGTTGAGGCGAGCGCGCAGGCGCAGCACCTCTTGCGCCTGGATCTCGATATCGGTGGCCTGGCCCTGCGCGCCGCCGTGCGGCTGGTGGATCATGATGCGCGCGTTTGGCAGCGCGGTGCGCTTGCCAGCGGCCCCCGCGGCGAGGATCACGGCGCCCATCGACGCCGCCTGCCCGATGCAGTAGGTGGCCACGGGGGGCCGAACGTGCTGCATGGTGTCGTAGATCGCGAGACCCGCGGTCACCACGCCGCCCGGCGAGTTGATGTAGAGGCGGATGTCCTTCTCGGCGTCGTCGGACTCGAGATAGAGCAGCTGCGCGATGATGATGTTCGCGACCTGATCGTTGATCGGCGTGCCGAGGAAGATGATCCTATCCTTGAGCAGCCGGCTGTAGATGTCCCACGAGCGCTCGCCCCGATGGGTCTGCTCGATGACGAAGGGGATGTTCGCCGAGGGGGCGTAGGCCGCGGCCATGGGCGCGGAGAAATTGGGATCGAAGGGGTCGCCGTAGCTCATCGGAGGCTGTCCGTCTTGACCTTGAGGTGAACGCTTGGGCAGGCCCACGCGGGCGGGCGCAAACACCCGCTCCGCCGAACCGGATGGTGGGCCCGGCGTGGCTGCGCGGCCTCGCTATGGTGTACGTGCTGGCGAGGCGATGCAAGGGGCCCGAACCAGGCCCGTTTGGGCGTATTCGTTGAGAAAACGCCTTGAAAACGCTGTTCGTGAGAGTTGCCCGGCGGGCGGGCCGACCAGGTGGGGAGGGATGACCCGCCCACCTGGGTAGGGGCAGTGCGGAAGCTCGCGCATGGCGATCGCCGTGCGACCAGCGGTCGAGCCGCGCGTCTTCGCAGGCCTAGCGATCGCCCGACTCGCCGCCGTCACCACCACCATGGTCGTGGCCCTCATGGCCATGCGCATGGTCGTGGTCGTGGTCGTGATCGTGGCCGTGATCGTGGTCGTGGCCGTGATCGTGGCCGTGACCATGGTCGTGATCGTGACCAGGGTCGTGATCGTGATCGTGCTCTTCGGGCGGATCCTCGGCCTCGGTGACCTCCGCCTTCCCCATGAGGAAGTCGAGGATCCTCTCCTCGCGCATCTGGGCGCGCAGGAGAATGAGCTGGTTGTTCTTCTCCATCGTCGCGCGCATGCGAGCCAGGTTCTGGCCCGTCTCCTCGGCGGTGTCGGCGAGCTCCTTCTCGAAGTCTTCCTCGGAGACATCGATGGACTCGGCCTTGCCGATCGCGTCGAGCAACAGGAACGCCTTCACGTTGAACACGGCCTGGGGCCGGATCCGCTGGGCGAGCTGACCCTCGGTGGTGCCGATCGCCGACAGGCGCAGCCCCTGGTTGGCGAGCTGCCGCTTGGTCTGCTCGACCTGCGCCGCGACCTCGCGTGCCACCATCGAGGGCGCAGGCTCGAACGGATTGCGCTCGAGCAAGGCCTCGACCAGGCGCCGCCGAGCCTCGCGCTCGGCCTCCTCGCCGTCGGCCTCGCGGATCTTGTTGGCGATGTTCGTGCGCAGCTCCTCGAGCGACTCGGCCTCGCCGGTGTCGCGCGCGAACTCGTCGTCGACGACGGGCATCACCTTGACGCGGAGCTCGCGTAGACCGAGCTGGAGCACGGCCTCCTTGCCCTTGAACTCGTCGCGGACGCGCTCGGGCGGCGGCGTGAAGCGGAGCACGCGGACCTTGCCCACCTGGTCGAGGCGGGTATCGAACATCGCCGCCGCGAGACCCGGGATGATCTCGTTCTTGGTCGAGCCGATCTCGACCTGCACGTCCTTGCGAGACACGCGCTGTCCGGCGAACTCGCCCTCGACATCCACGGTCCACACGTCGAGCGGCTGGGTGACCTCGCGCTTCTCGTCCTCGGGCAGCGGGCGCAGCTCGGTGACCTCTTCGCGCTTGCGCTCGATCTCCGCGTCGATCTTGGCCTCGTCGGCCACCGCGGGACGGCGCCGCACGGGCACGCCCGTGTAGTCCTTGGGCTGGATCTGTGGCGGGACCTCGAAGCGAGCCTGGTAGGTGAACGGCTCGCCCTTGTCGAGGTGCGTCGACTCGAGCACCGGCTGCGTGAGCGGCGTCGTGGCGTGCTGAGTGACCGCGGTCTGGAACGTCTCCTGCACGAGATCGTTCGCGAGCTCCTCGCGCACGCCCTTGCCAAACATGCGCTCGAGCACCTGCGGGGGCACCTTGCCCGGGCGAAAGCCCGGCAGGCGTGCGCGCCGACGCAGATCCTTCATCTTGTCGGTGAGTCGGCTAGAGACCTCCTCCCACGGGATCTCCACCTTCACGCGACACTCGACCTCACTGATCCGCTCGATGCTGCTTTCCATCGCTAGTACTCGAAAGTTCGGGGCTAATAGCAGCGCGGGCCCCGAGGCACAAGTCGCCCACCGGATGCCCGCTAGCGCAGCCGCTGAAGTGCCTGGCGCAGGTCCGCCTCGAGGTCCTCGGGCTCCTCGACCCCCACCGACAGTCGGACCAGGCCCTCGCGGATGCCGATCTCCGCGCGCTCGGCCGGCGAGAGCTCGAAGAAGCTCATCAACGCGGGCTGCTCCACGAGGCTCTCCACGCCGCCGAGGCTGGGCGCGAGCTTGGGGATGCGCAGCGCATCCACGAGGCGCGTGCCGGCGGCGAGGCCTCCGTGGAGCTCGAAGGAGACGACGCCTCCCCCGCCCCGCAGGTAGCGGACCGCGAGCGCGTGATCGGGGTGGTCGGTGCGCAGCGGATACCACACCTGCGCCACGGCTGGGTCCGCGGCCAGCACCTCGGCCAAGCGCAGCGCGGTCGCATTCTGGTGGCGCACCCGCAGCGCGAGGGTCTTGAGCCCGCGCAGCAGCAGATAGGCGTTGTGGGGGTCGAGCACCGCGCCGGTCATGCCCAGGTGCTCGCGGATCGCCCCCACGAGCGGCGCGCGTCCGACCACCACCCCGGCGAGCAGATCGTTGTGGCCGCCGAGGTACTTGGTGGCGGAGTGGATCACCAGATCGACGCCGTGCTGCAGCGGCTGCATGTTCACCGGCGTGGCAAAGGTGGCGTCGATGATGGTCTTGATGCGCCGCGCGCGAGCGGCCTTCACCACCGCCTCGATGTCGATCATGCGCAGATAGGGGTTGGTC
The DNA here is from genome assembly GCA_041600735.1 of Nannocystaceae bacterium. GTDB lineage: Bacteria > Myxococcota_A > Polyangia > Nannocystales > Nannocystaceae > Paraliomyxa. The sequence continues at coordinate 1,859 of JBFIJN010000024.1, read as the reverse complement.
GGCGCCTCGGTGAACACCAGGCGGGTGTCGTCGCGCATGGCCGCCGTCACGGCGGCGGCGGTCGCATCGACGATGTCGACCTCCACGCCAAAGCGCGCCAGCACCTGCTGAGCGAACACCCGCGTCTTGCGGTAGGCGTCGCGGGTGATCACCACGTGCTGCCCCTGGCGCAGCATCGCGAGCAGCGTGGTGGTGATGGCCGCCATCCCCGACGCCATCAGCAGCGCCGCCTCACCGCCCTCGAGCGCGGCGAGCTTGGCCTCGGCCCGCTCCACCGTGGGATTGCCGTAGCGGCCGTACTCGGCCGGGCGCTCGCGGCCGCCCTCCATGTAGTCGACGAGCTCGCGCGTATCCTCGAACGGAAACGCGCTGGCGTGGACGACCGGGGTGGTCAGCGAGCGATCACCGCGCACCGCCGGCTCACCGCCGTGCACGGCGATCGTCGAGCAACCATCAGGAGGACCGGCGGAGGACTCGTCGCTCACGTGCGCACTTTGTCGTGACGAAGGGGCCGCTCGCAAGCCGAGGCCTCGGCGGCCCCGCGCTCGTCGATCGGTGCTCACGCGCGGACGAGCGCTCGACGCCGGCTAGAACCCCAGCTCGGCCAGCCGCGCGTCACGATCGCGGTAGCCGGGCGCGACCGTCAGCAGCTGCTGGATCGCGGCCTCGTTGTCGCCCATCACCCCGTAGAGCACGCCGAGCTCGTACGCGGCCTCGGAGGCCTCGGCGCTCGTCGAGGCCATGCGCACCGCTTCTTTGAGATCGGCGATCGCTTGGTCGGTCTCACCGCGGTGCACCCGCAGCGCCCCCAGCAGGGTGAGCGCGCGGGCGCGCCACTGCGGATCGCGGGCCGCCGTCTCGAACTGGGTGATGGCCGCGTCGACCAAGCCCATCTCGCGGTAGGCGACGCCGAGATCGAAGGCGGTGGCCGCATCCATCGACTGCCCCGCGGCGAGGTTGGCCCCCGGCGTCGACTCCTCGGTGAGCCGCGGCTTGGGCTTGTGCTTGGCGGGCTCGGCAAAGATCGCGGAGAGGTAGGCGTCTTCGTCGTCCTCGTCCTCGAAGCGCACGGGCTCGTCGGCGGCCTCGTCGTCGAGGCTGACCAGCGGCTCGGCGGCTTCGGCCTCCGCTTCGGCCTCGTCTTGCTCGTCGAGGGCGAGGTCCAGCTCGAGGTCTAGGTCGAGCAACCCCTCGGTCACGGACTCGGCCGCCGCTGGCGGTGCGGCGGCAACGGGTGCGGCGGTCACGGGTGCGGCGGCGACGGGCGCCGCGACGCCGCGGAAGCTGGCGATCTGCGGGTGTCCTGGATACTGGGCCTCGAGCTCGGCGAGCGCGGCCTCGGCATCGTCGTCGAGGCCCTGATCGACGTAGAACTGGATCTCGTCGAGGTCGTCGGTCAGATCGACGTGGTGCTCGGCGACTGCGGGCTCGGCGACCGCGGGCTCGGCGACCGCAGGCTCGGCGACTAACGGCTCCGTGCTCAGCGGCTCCGTGACCGCAGGCTCGGCGACCAACGGCTCGGTGACCTCGGGCTCGAGCACCCCGGTATCGACGAGATCGACCTCGGCCTCCACGTGGGCGGGAACGGCCGGCGGCGCCGCAGCGGGTTCTCCATCGAAGTCGAGCCCTTGGTCGAGCTCGAGCCCTTCGATGGTGTCGGTGGGATCGACCAGGTCATCGACGATGCGGGGGATACCGACCGCGGTACCGCCAGTCCTCGCGGGTGCGAGCTTCTCGAGATCCTCCTCGTCGTAGCTCACCGTCTGCCCGGTGCGAGCCGGCTCGGCCGCCGCGGCTTGCTCGAGATCGATGGGCGTGAACGGCTTCGTGGAGAACTCGGGGTCCTCGCTCGCGGGCAC
>JBFIJN010000023.1:0-38960 GCA_041600735.1 Nannocystaceae bacterium | reverse complement strand
GGGCTGCTACGATCGGACCCACGCGCGCTAGCGGATCGTTCGGTAGCGCTCGTCGGCGACCAAGCGGCGCACGAGCTCGGTGTAGTCGTACCCGCTGCCCGCGAATGCATCCACGTGGTCACGCAGCCACGGCAGATCATCCGCCGCGAGCTCGCGTCCGAGCAGGTGCTCGCCGAGGTTGCGGACGGCACACTGTGCGATCTGATCGCGCTCTTCGGCGCTATCGATGAGCCCGACCGGCCCTCGCTCGGCGTTGATGATGTCTTGCTCGGAGAGCCAGGTGGCGGCCTTGGGCAGGCCCTTGTAGAGGCCGAATTCCTCGTCGCCGGAGTTGTCGGCGGTGACGTAGTAGGTGCTGCAGAAGGCAGAGCAGTTGGCGAGGCCCGTGCCGCAGATGCAGTCGTTGCGGGGCTCGAAGAAGTCGACTTCTTCGGGCCGGAACAGGCCGTGGGTGCCACCGGTGCGCCAGCGGGCCCAGTGGGCGGCGGCGGGCTCGAGCGTCTGGTGGCAGTCGTTGCAGCCGGCGCGCTCGCGGAGGTTGGGGCTGGGGTTGGCCTCCTCGGGGGGCAGGCCCTCTTGCTGCGGGACGAAGGGATCGCAGTAGAACGCGGTGTAGAAGCGGTTGGCGCGGGCGCGGTTGCTGGCGAAGCGCACGAGGTAGCCCATCGTGGTGAACGCCCCGGCATGCGCCCCCTCGCGCTCGACCGGCACCCAAGTATCGACATCCTCGTAGGGCAGGTCGGGGACGTTGGTGACCGCGGGATCGTAGACTACGGCCCCGCCCAGAGTGATCACATTCGTTCCAGTATTGTGGCGATAGTAGTGCGCCACGGGACCGTTCATGAAGGTGGTGTCGGTGGTGAAGGCCTCGAGATACGAGCGACCCTCTTGCACGACCCACTGGAAGATCCGCGCGGGCTCCTCGGCGAGGGCATCGCGTACCCGCTGGTTGTCGTCGCCGACGAGCTCGGGGCCGCACCAGGTGAGCTCGGGGCCGCAGCCGCACAGCTGATCGTTGGCGTGATAGACCGAGCAATCGGCCCCGTTGAGGCCCGTGGCGGCCTCCTGCGCATCGTAGGCGCAGACCTTGATCTGGGTGCTGGGCGCCCAGTAGGGCGTGACCATCACGTAGCCCTCGCGGCGGCAGGTGCCGCCGGTGCACACCGGATCGGCGTAGGTCTGGATCGGGAGCGGACGGCCGGCGGCATCGAACTCGGTCTGGAGCTCGTTGAGGCAATCGATGTTGTCGCCGCGGTAGCGCTTGCGCATGTTGGCCAGCCGCCAATTGGAGCTGCCGTTGCGCGTGAGGCCGCGCTGCGCGGAGTAGAGGTTCTGGATGATCGTGCGATCGAGCGTGCCCCACAGCAGCGTCTGGTGATACTCGCGGATCGTGGAGAAGTAGTCCTCGGACTCGAGCATCTCGGCGATGAGACCCTCGGCGGTGGCGTGGGGATCCTCGGCCCCGCGGACCCACTCGTACTCTTCGTAGGTGGGCACGCGGCCGCGCAGATCGAGCGAGACCTGGCGCAGCAGCTGGAGCGGATCCAGCTCGCTCGCGACGGTGGGGGCGCACTGGTCGGGGCTGGCGGCGCGGGCCGGCGCGGGCGCGAAGGCGAGGCCCAGCGTGAGCGAGGCGGCGAGCCCGGCCCCGAGCCCAGCCCCGAACGAAGAAGCCGCGACGGTGGTTCGGCGATGGCGATCACTGCGTTGAGTCATGGCTCGGCTCCTCAAGCGATCCAGGCGTCGAGGGGGTCGGTGCGAAACGGCTCGGCGGACATGCCGGCCGCGGCCGCCAGGGTGGCGCCGATGTCTTCGGGCAGCAGCACCTTGCCGGTGGGATCGGGGCGGCCGGTCACGACGTCGATCGCGGCGAGGCCGAGCGTCTGCTCGACGGTGGCTCCGCACACGCCGCGCCGCAGGCCGCCGCCAAACACGAGCACCGAGCCGGCGAAGTGGTGGTCGCGACCGCCGGTGCCGTTGATGAGGGGCGTGCGCGCAAACTCGGAGAACACGGTCACCGTCGTGTTCTCGAGCGAGGGGTCGGTCTGGCGCAGATCGGTGAGCAACGCGGAGAGCGCGGCGAAGCCGGCCTGCTGGCGCGCGGGCTGCTGGGTCGCCCACTCGGCGCCGTGGGTGTCGAGACCGGTCTGGAGCTGCGCGGTGACGGTGCGCGAGAGACCGCTCTCGAGCAGGCGCCACACGGTGGCCGCGATCACCGAGGGCGCGCCCGCGGTGTTCGGGTTGGTGATCCCGTAGCGCGCCATGAGGTCCGCATCGGCGCCGAGATCGAAGGCATCGGCGTAGCCGTCGGAGAGCAGCTGGCGCATGCGATCGCGGGCGATGCGGAGGTCGTCGGAGGGTCGCGCCCCGTACTGCTCGTGCACGCAGCCCTCCACTTGGTCTTGCGCGCTGCGCAGCGCCTCCATCGTGGCCTCGGAGAGCGGCGAGTCGCCGAGCGGCTGCAGCAGATCGGTCATCTCGGTGGCGAGCGAGAGCCGCACCCCGGTCACGTCGGCCGGGAACGCGAGGTTGAACGAGGGCATGCCCACCGAGACATTGGGGAGGATGAGATCGTCGATCTCCCCCGCGGCCGCCATGCGGGTGCCCATCGAGTCGCCCTTGGGCACCACGCCCGAGGGCGGGATGAACGTGTTGACGTAGGCCCGACCCGCGGCGTGAGCGACGGTGTTCATGTTCACGCCGCGGAACAGCGTGAGCACGTCGGCGTGGGGCACGAGCGAGGCCATGGTGGGGCCCCACAGCACCTCTTGCCCGGCCATCGTCACCGGGATCGGATCGCGAAAGTTGGCCGCGAGGCGCTCGGTGCCGAGGTTGATCCCGTCGTAGGTATGCCCAGGATCGCGAGGGTCGGGCCCCAGCAGCACGTCCCAGGCGCCGCTGAAGTAGAGGCCCACGTAGCGGCGGGCGGCACCGGTCTGGGGATTGGCCTGGCCGGCGCCGGCGAACGGCAGGAGCATGGCCGAGGCGCCGAGGCTCGTGAGGAACGAGCGGCGCGAGGGCATGTGAGGGCGGGCATGGTGTCGATGCGTCATGGCGTCCTCCACTCCTCAGTAGGTCACGAAGTCGGGGTGGGTCACGAGGCCCATGCAGACCGCCGTCCAGCGCTCGCGCATGAGGGCGTCATCGAGCTCGCCGGCGCTGGGGCTGGCGAGCAGGAGCTTCATCCACGGCTCGGTGCGCGGGTCTTCGCTGCGCATCTCCTGGCCCAAGAAGCGCAGCATCATGTAGTCGAGGTTGCGGCGGACCTTGACCTCGTCGCGCTCGGAGATCGCGACCCAGCGCATGATCGTCCCGGCGCCGGGGCTCTCGAGATCGGCGGCAATGGCCGCCGCGCAGCTGTGGAGCGCCGCGTCGTGCACGAACTTGTCGAACGTGACCGAGAGCTCGCGACCCTCGTCGGTGATCTCGGCAAAGTCGGCCCGGCCCATCGCTCCGGCGTACTCCTCGAACAGCGGCCACGGCTGGCCGGTGACCGTGATGAGCGAGCGATGGAACTGGGCCGCGGTCATGCGCCGCACGCGACGACCTGCGGGGCCCTCGGCCTCGCCCTCGCCGTGGTGGCCGGGGGCGCCCGAGTCGGCCCCGTCGTCGGAGCTGCCGCCGCCTCCGTCGCCGCCGTCATCGTCGTCGGCCCCGCCCGGCACGCGACCCGGCGGATCGGGATCGTCCTCGCCCGCGGGGCGCGGGCCTCCCTGGTAGCACCCGGCCACCGTCAGCGCGGTGGCCATCAGCAACGAGCGTGTCGTGATCATTCGTTCCCCCGTGCCGCTCCGGTCTCGAACCACTCCGAGACCATCAGCTGTGCATCCAAGCCCCAGGTGTCCTTGCGGGCGCCGAAGGGCGGCATGTCGCCCTTGCTCACCACGCGATCGAGGATCTTGGCCTCGCGCTCGATCCACGCCTCGTAGCTCGTGAGATCGGGTCGCGTGGCCCCGCCGAGATCGGGACCGTGACAGGCCCCGCCCGAGCAGTGCTCTTGGAACAGCGGCTCGATGTCGCCCTCGTAGGTGAGGTCGCCGATGCGACGCTGCTCGAAGCGCAGCCGTCGGGTGGTCGCGCCGCGCGAGCCGCTGGCGTGCACCTCGAGCGTGTGCCAGCCCGCGTCCACGAGCTGCGGGGCGGCGCGCCAGTGACCGATGTCGTCGCTCTCCATGGCGAGCGGCACCCCGTCGAGCTGGGCCGAAGAGAAGCTCGTGCCCGCGGAGATCTGCACCGCGATCTCCACGGTATCCTCGGCGAGGCGCTGGAGATCGTGAACCCCTTCCACGCGCAGCGGCGGGGAGGGTCGCAGGTGGCAGGCCTCGCCCTCCGTCAGCGCCCACACGCCGCCGCCGGACTCGGCCATCAGCGCGCTCGCCTCGATCGTCGCGCCCTCGCGGGTTGCTTGGCGGAATTCGCCGTCGAGCCGGCGATAGAGGATCCCGCCCGCCATCACCCACAACGACTCGCCGCCGGCCGAGAGCGCCTCCACCAGGCCGGCGTCGAAGCGGTAGCGACGCAGCGACTCGGGCTCGCCGAGCACGAGCGTCCCCTCGAGGGCCGCGGCCACGCCCACGCCGGGGAGCAGCACCGCCGCCTCGGCGCCATCGAGATCTTCCACGCGCGTCGCGTGGTCGGCGGTGATCCGCCACACCTCGCCGTGCTCGCGCGAGAGCCACAGCTCGCCGCCGGGGCCGAAGCAGCGCCCCGCGTTCTCGGCGAGCCAGGCCGGCGAGGCCCAGGGCTCATCGGCGGGATCGGTCCACGACCACCACAGCCCGCGATCGCGATGCAGCAAGCCGCCCGCGATCACGAAGCCGTTGGCGTCGGCCGAGGGATCGCCGCACAGCTGCGTGGGGGCGGGCAGCGACTCGGGCCACACGAGCGGCTGCGGCCACTGGCCGCGCACGTCGAGCAGTCGCTGGTCGTCGATCACGAGCGCCCGATCGGATCCCCACGCCTGCAGCGCGGTCACGCCCGCCGGGAGCTGCTGGATGTCCTCGCGGCCGAAGGGATCGAGCACGCGCCAGGTCTGCTCGTCTTGGCGCAGCCACAGGTGGCCCTCGGGCGAGACGGAGCGATCGGTGGGCGCATGATCGAGGGCGAAGCAGCGCGCATCGAGCTCGAGCGCGGCCACATCGAGCGGCACCGGGCGATCCGCGGTGGGGTCGGTCCCGGTGTCCTCGCGGGCGGGCCCGGTCTCCTCACCCTGGGTGTCCTCGCCGGAGGTGCCCGTGTCCGTCGCGAGCTCGGGATCCTCGCCCGACCCCGTCTCGGCTCCGGCGCAGCCGCCCAGAATCAGCCAGATCCAGCTTCCGAGCACTGATCCCCGGCCATTTCCGCGCCGCTTGTGAGACCGCATCCGATATGTACGACAGCCATGACCCAGGGTTTTTCCGGGGGGGTCTGGGGCCCTCGGTCGATTTTCCTGGGCTCGGCCGGGGGGCGTTCCGGCTGCTAGCCTGGCGGTCGTGAGCGCCCCTCCCCCGTTCGAGGCGCAGACGGAGCTGGCTCGCGCGGCGGTCCTCGATGCCGTGATCGTGTGCCGCGAGGCGGCGCGACGCCTCGGACAGCTGGGTCGCCTGGCCAAGTCCGATGCGAGCCCGGTGACCGTGGCCGACTTCGCCGCGCAGGCGGTGATCGTGCGCAGGCTTCGCGAGCACGGGCCGGTGCCGATCGTGGGCGAGGAGCAGGCCGCCGTGCTGCGCGAGCCGGCCAACGCGGGGCTGCGCGATGCGGTGGTCGAAGCGGTGCGCCCGGTGTGGCCCGAGGCCACGACCACGGCCGTGCTCGAGGCGATCGACGGGGCGAGCGGGCCCGCGGATCCGCGCGGGCACTGGATGGTCGATCCGATCGACGGCACCCGCGGCTTCGTGCGCGGCGGGCAGTATGCGGTGTGCTTAGCGTGGATCGCGCAAGCGAGCCCGCGGGTGGCCGTGATGGGGTGTCCCAACCTTCCGCAGGGCCTCGGTGTGTCGCTGGAGACCGTCGATCGCGAGGGCACGCTGTTCCTCGCCGAGGCGGGGGGCAGTGCGTGGTGGGGCGCGGCGCTGCCGGGCGCCCCGCTGCGAGCGATCGACGTGGCCGCGCCATCGACCGAGCCGCCGCGGGAGATCGTGGTGACGCACTCGGTCGAGTCGCAGCACAGCCGGCTCGATGACATGGCGCGGGTGTTCGAGCGGCTCGGCGGTCGCGTGGTGGTGCGCACCGCCGACAGCCAAGCGAAGTACGGCATGGTCGCGCGCGGACAGGCCCACGTGTACCTGCGCGTGCCTTCGGATCGGCGGCGGGCCGAGCAAGTGTGGGATCACGCGCCGGGGTGGCTGGTCGCGACCGCGGCGGGGATGCACGTGACGGATCTGCGCGGCAAGGCGTTCGACTTCTCGTTCGGCGAGCGGCTCGAGGGCAACTACGGGGTGGTGTGCGCGCCGCCGCGGCTGCACGCGGCGCTGCTCGAAGCGATCGCGGCGCTCGGGCTCGAGCGCCGCGAGGCCTAGGCACCCGGCTACTGCGCCGAGATCGTCACGTCGTCGATGTTGACCCAGTCCGAGTCGTTCGAAGCATCCGCGCGAAAGCGCAGCTGCGCGGAGCCGCTGAACACGAACGAGCTCGAGTCGATGGTGATCACCTCGTGGTTCATGGTGTTGTTCGTGAAGTGGGTACCGGCCACGTAGTTGCCGATGACCTGCCAGCTCGAGCCGCTCCACAGCTCCACGAAGAAGTCTTCACCGTTCTCCATGCTGCGCGGGTAGTACCAGAAGTCGACCTCGAGACCGGTGTAGCCGCCGAGGTCGAGCGCCGAGGAGTAGAACGAGGATGCCACCCCCGAGTTGTCACGGATCTCGGCCGAGTACGTGCCGCCATGGGCGTAGCTGGCGTTGTTCAGGCGCGCGGCATCGGAGCCGCCGTCGCTGTAGATCCCCCAGCCGCTCTCGAAATCGGTGGTGTTCAGCACCGTCCACGAGGGCAAGCAGGCCGGGTCTCCGCTGCACTCGGGATCGGCACAGTCGGTGAGCGCGTCGCCGTCGTCGTCGATCATGTTGTCGCAGATCTCGGCGCACGCGGGCGCATCGGCACAGTCGGCGTCGGCGCAATCGATGTCGCCATCGCCGTCGTCATCGACGCTGTCGTCGCAGACCTCGGGCACCGCACACGCCGGAGTGCCGAGGCACTCGGGATCGTCGCAGTCGGTGAGCGTGTCACCGTCGTCGTCGAGCGCGTTGCCGCAGACCTCGTCGCTGCCCGCGGCCGCCTCGACATCGAGGAACACCGCGCTGGGGGCTCCCCAGTTGCCGTGCGCGTCTTGGCCCTCCACCATTAGGAGATAGCGACCGGGCAGCCACCCGCGGGTGTCGATGGTCGCCGTCACGCCCTCGACCGTCGCATTGAACGTGCCATCGCTCGGCGCCATCGCGGTGAGCGGAGCGCCGGACCACGACGGCTGCTCGACCGAGAAGCGGCCCGCCGCGATCGCCTGCGTGGGCTCGGTGCCCCAGCCGTTGCTGTCGTAGCGGGTGTCGTCGAGGGTGGCGGTGAGCGTGACCGTGGCCCCGGCGGTGACCGGTGAGGCCGACACGCTCACCGCGGTCGCATCGGCCCCTGCCGGGGTCTGGTAGGGCCGCCGCGCGGCCTTGAACGCGGTGGTCAGCGCCGCGAGGTTGTCGGGCGCCACCGTCGATTCGAAGCTCGTGCAGCTCTGGAAGAACGAGGTGCCCACCTCGAAGGTGAAGGCCGCGATGCCGAGCTCACCGTAGGCCCAGTCGTCGGTCGAGCCGCTCGCCGCATAGAGGCACACGGGCGCCTGGCACACGGGGTAGCCGTTGTGGAACCCGAACTTGCGGGCCAGCGTGCGCAGCTGGGAGAGGTTGGGCGCCCCCGCGGCGCTCCAGCTCCACGGGAACAGCACCAGCGGGCTATAGGCGTGCAGCGTGATCATCAGGCCGGTGGTGTCGTCCGGCGCGGGGTCGTTGTCGCCCGAGCCGCGCTGATCGGTGAAGATCGAGCTCATGTACGACTGCAGCGCCTGGGTCTCGGGCTCGGAGCTCGCCCCGGGGCCGCGATAGGTGAGGTTGCAGGCGCTGGTGCTGGTGCCAGCACCACCATACTTGAACGAGCTGTTGCGATTGAGATCGATGCCGTGCTGGCTCGTCGAGGTGGGCGGATAGGAGCACGACCCCGAGCTGGTGTTGCGATTCTTGCGCTGCGTGTAGCCCTGCTCCGCGATCTTGCGCCCATCGGGGTTGGCGTGGGGAACCACGTGGAGCTCGTAATTGTCGAGCAGCCAGGTCGCCTCGGGATCGGTGCCGTAGCCCGCGACCAGCTGCTCGGCGAAGCGGATCACGAGCTCGGCCGTGGCGTACTCGCGCGCATGGATCGCGCCCATCAAGAAGAAGCGCGGCTTGGGCCCGGCGATGCTCTCGTTGGTCACCACCATCGCCTGCATGTCGTAGCCCGCGGGGCCGCCGGCGGTGACCTTGTCCCACGAGTCGCCGATGTCCACGAGCTCCACCAGGTTGGAGTAGTCGGAGGCGAGCGTGCTCATCGTGGTCGCGGTCTCCTCGACCGTGCGATAGCAGGCGTAGCTGGGGATCGAGCGGAATCCGCCCGAGTCGAGCAGGCGCTGGAGGATCGAGGTGGGCTCCTGCTGCACGTCCACGCGCAGCCCTTCGCCCACCAGCCGCTCGTAGTCGTCGGGCTCGACCAGCGCCGCCACGTAGCCTTCGTCGTGATCGGCGTGCTCGAGCACATCGAGCTCGCTCACCAGCCGCTCGAGCCGCTGCGGCGTCTGATAGTAGATGTGCACCAACATGGTGTTCTCGAACGGGGCGAGCCCGAGCGCCGCGCCAGTGTCCGAGGAGCCCGAGCCTTCATCGGACGACGGCTCGCCGCCGGTGCAGCCGACCGCGAGCAAGACGAGTGACGAGACCACGCGGCGCATGAGATGGGGAGACTTGTTGAGGATGGGCATTTGCAGCCAATCCCCTTATCACTCGGATCGCGAGCCGACCACAGCAAAGCACTCGCGCGAAAGTGCAAGAAGAGCCCGGCGACGCGCGCTACCGCAGCTCCAAGACTACCGCTGTCCCGGCAGGCGCAACTACGCGCAGCTCACCGCGCGATTCGTCCCATGTGTAGCAAGCGCCTGGCCCTTCTAGCGCGATCGACCGCGGCCCCGCCGGGAACTGCCGCGCGGGTACGACCACTTCGGTCACGCCCTCGGCCGCGGTCCAGCTCGCGCGTAGCACCCCCTCGACCCGGTCCCAGCGCGCGTCGAGGCCCGAGCCCGCCACCGCGCGCACCCATGGTCGCACATAGCCGTCGAGGATCACCCGCTCGCTGCCGTCGGGGTCGACGACCGACAAGTCCTCGCTGTTCCATAGCTCGGCGCTCGTCGAGTACTCCCACAGCGTGGCCGACATGCGGCGCTGATCGACCACGTCCATCACCAAGGTGAGCCAATCGTTTCCACCCTTCGCGCCATTGGCATAGCCGAACTCGCCGAGCAGCACGGGCACGCCTTGCTCGGCGGCATAGTTGGCCGCAGAGCGGAGCGCAGGGGTCGGGTCGTTGCCCGACCACTCGTCGCCGAACAAGAGCGTGGAATCGTAGCGATGCGGCGCGTACACGAGGCCCTCGCCGTCGGGGCGAAAGTGGCTGCCCGCGCCGGTCGAGTCGGCACCCGGGCCGTCGTAGAACACCAGCGCAGTGGGGGCCTCCGCACGCAGCTGCGCGGCGAAGTCGGTGAACCACGGCTGCAGCACGTCTTGCTTGAACACATCGAGATCGTCGACCGTGCCCCAGCCCGGCTCGTTGATCGGCTCGAAGCCCACGACCGCGGGGTGATCACCCACGGCATCGATCATCACCAGCCACATGGCCAGGAACTGCCCCTGCAGCCCGTCGGTGTCGTTCCAGAAGCGATCGTAGGACTCGCGCACATCGGGGTTGGTGAAGTAGCCGAGGAACCACTGCGGACACTCGTGCGTGGGCTCGGGCGGATCGAGGGTGGGGATCGACCACGGCGGAAACCCATCGCCGCAGAACGGCGAGGCGTAGACATCTTGGTGGAAGTCGATGATCACGCGAATGCCGTGGAACCAGGCCGCATCGAGCATCATCGTGTAGCGGGCGAGATACTCGAGATCGTACTGGCCCGGCATCGGCTCCAGCGCCTCCCACGAGAACGGCATGCGCGCGGCATCGAGGCCCCAGGCGGGCATGCGCGCGAAGTACTCGTCGGCCGCCAGCCGCACCTCCTCGAGATCGCTGGGGTCGCTCACCTCGAACGGCAAGAACGGCGCGAACTTCGAGCGCCCTCCCGTGTTGAGCCCGCGCATCACCACGTCGCGACCCTGGGCATCGATGAGGCGGCCCTGCGCGCTCACGGTGAGTTGGGCAGTGGCGAGCTCCACCGCGGGGATCGGTGCCGCGCACTCTCCGGGTTCTGCGAGCGGATCCCCGGTGGAGCTCTCGTCGGCGATCGCGGTGCTGGAGCCCGTGGTGGTCGCAGGGCTCGCGCCGCTGGAGCCCGAGGCCTCGCTGCCGGTGGTCGCGGCATCATCCCCGCAGGCCATGACCAGCAGCCCGAGCGTGTAGCTCGTGCAGATCGTGCAGATCCTGGTCGGCGTGCTCATTCCACCCCCGTCGGGACGCACACGAACGCGTTCGTCGACTCGATGCAGGTCTGCTCCGGCGGGCAGTCGTCGGCCAGCGGATCGCACACGGGCAGGCACAGGTTCAGCACGCCGTCGTTGGCGATGAGACAGTCGGTGTTACCGGAGCAGCTCGGGTTGTCCTGGTTCCCGGTGCACTGCGCGACGCACGTGCCCTCGAGCGTCTCGAGATCTACGTTCCAGCACATCGCACCGTAGTCGCAGTCGTCGATACCGGAGACCGGCGAGCCTTCGACCATGCAGACGTCGCCGGGCTGCCCGGGATTGTCCGCGATCGGCGAGCAGCGGGTACAGTTCCACGTGGGGGTCCCGTCGTTGGACCACGGCATGCACTTGTCCCCTTGGCCACAGTCCTGCGCGAACACATCGCACATGCACTGCTCGCTGGGACCACCGTCGCTCGGGGTCACGAAGGTGACGCCGCTCGAGCCATCCGGATCGCTGGTGGTCACCGTCGGATCCGTGGTGGTCGTGCTCGTGCTCGGCGGGCTCGTGGTCGTGCTCGTGCTCGGCGGGCCCGTGGTCGTGCTCGTGCTCATGGTCACCGGGCCCTCGCTCTCGCTGGTCCCCTCGCTCGAGCCGCTGTCGGCAGACTCCACCGAGACCACGGGTCCACAGCCCATCGACAACACCAACACCCAAGGCAATCGCATGGTACCGATCATGACCACCCGCGCCCCTACCCGCAAGGCCGACGGTCAGTGAGGAGTCGGCTCGAGCTCACCGCGAAGATCGGCGATCGTGCGGGCGAGCGACTCTGGCATGAACCTCGCGAAGTTGCGCTCGCTCACCGAGTCGGTCACCAACTCCTTGCGCACTGCCTCGAACCCGGGGGTGGCCTGCCACGCGGCGTAGCGCTGCTCGGCCGTCTCCCCGCGCTCGATCGCCAGCGCCGCCTGCTCGATCAGCGCCTCCCACAGCGCGATCATGCGATCGAGGTGCTCGGGCCCCAGCACCGGACCGTGCCCAGGAATGATGATGGTGGGGTCCAGCGCCTTCAGCTGCTCCAGCGCCGCGAGCCAGCGCCGCGGCTGGCCATGGCCGCCAAACGGGATCTCATCGAGCACGTCCCCGGTGATGAGCACCCCCGCCGCAGGGATGTGGACCACGAGATCGGCATCGGTGTGGGCTTGCAGCGGAATCAGCTCGAGCGTGACCTCGCCGACCTCGAGCACGGTGAGCGCTTCGACGGCGTGCGTGGGCGGGCGTAGCTCGAGCTCGGCGAGGAGCTCGAGCTTGGTGCGCAGCTCGATGAGCTCGGCGTCGAGCTGCTCGAGCTCCGCGGCCTGCAGCGGCGTGCCGTCCTCGAGGCGACCGCTCGCGCTCATCGCCGCGCCGCGCTCGAGCATGGGAGGCAGCTCCGCGCGATGCTCCTCGAGCTGGCCGCGGCCCTCGGTCGCCAAGCGCGAGCCCAGCCCCGCGTGCCCCCAGTGCTCGACCGTCAACCCCTCCGCTTGCAGCCACGCCCGCAGCAGCGCGCTCCCCAAGCTGTGATCGAGGTGCCAGTGGGTCGTGACGAGCACGTGACGCGCGGCCGAAGGCGGAGCCAGGGCCTCGGCGCGCGCGTGCAGCCACTGCAGCGCGGCGAGTCGCTGCGGGCCGTCGATCACCACGAGCCCCGCGCTCGTCACCACCACCGCTGCGTTCCCGTCGAAGAAGCGCCGCGCCTCGGGCTGCAGCGCCGCGTAGATGCCGGGCGCGACCTCGACCAAGCGCAGCAGCGTGGGATCGTCGGCCGGCACCGCCGCGGGCGTTGGCGCTGCGCTGGCGGGCTCGACGAGCGGCGCCTCGCGAGCGCAGCCGAGCGCGAGCATCGAGCACAGCAACCAACGAAGGCTCATCACGCCGCGCATCGTGCGGTGGGCTCGGCATGCTTCGCAACCCATCGCAGCTCGGGTTCGCCCCCGCGTGGCGATGTGGTGCGCGAGCTTGCCGCATGGCAAGCTCACGCCGTGCTGCGGACCGCCGTCATCCCCTCGTTCCTGGCGCTCACGATCGCTTCGCTCGGCGCGTGCACCCAGCCCGCCGCAACGGCCACGCCCGAGCCCCCCGTGCGCATCGAGCCGACCGCGCCGCAGCTCGTCGCCGAGACGCCTGCGCCCGAGTCCGAGCCGACTCCCGCCGTCGATACCCGCGAGGTCACCACGATGACCCTCCCCCCGCGCCCGGACTGGACGGACAAGTACGCGGGCTCGGCCCACGACGAGCGCTTCTTCGACATCGCCGCGCTGATGCAGGCCCACGACCTCGATCGCGCCCGCGCGGTCGAGCTGCAGAACCACTTTCGCGACCTCACCCGCGCCGATCCACGGGGCGATCGCCAGGCGCAGTACGACGAGGCGCTACGCCGCGCCAAGGCGGGCGAGTTCGAGGATGGCCGCGACCCGCGGCGCCTCGCCACCGCGCCGTTCATCGTGGTGTTCGATCTCGACGACACGCTCTACGACCAATACATGGAGCCCGCGATCGCGCCCTCGTGCCACGACATCGCCTGGGCCGAAGAGCCGTCGAGCGGCGCCAAGGGCAAGCAACACTTCGTCAAGCTCACCCCCGGCTGGGCGGATGCGATCCACCGAATCCACGCGCTGGGCGGCGCGGTGGTGCTGTTCTCGGCCAACGCCGACGACCTCTGCTACGCCAACTTCACGCGCTGGGAGCTCGACGGCGTGCCGATCACCGAGCACCCAGCGATCGCAGCGGTGATGACCAACAGCCACCTGGTGCTCCAGCCCAAGCACGCGGGCTCGCCGGTGGTGGAGCCCTCGAAGGACCTGCGCATCGTCGACCCGGAGCTCACCCGCGCCATCATCGTCGACGACAACCCGCTGCGACTGTTCCAGTTTCGCAACACGCGAGTCTTCCAGAAGTTCAAGGGCGGGGCGTACTGCACCACGAAGGACCCGGCCGCCAAGCGAGCCTACGAGCAAGCGCTCAAGGTCGTGGTCGACGAGATCGAGGGCTCGCTGCGCTACGCCAAGGCCCACCCCGGGGTCAGCTTCGTCGACGCCTACCTCCCCTACACCACGCTCGGGCGGATCGCCGTCGACTGGCTCGTCAGCGGTACCGGCCGCACCCCGGCCAAGGCGATCGCTTACCTCCGCCAGCACCCGGAGCTGGCAAGCCCCAAGTTCTGAGCCACTTTCCTGGTTTCCACCGCGACACGCGCCGCAACACAGGGGTGCGGTTCCGCTACCATGGAGGCGTGCACGTCCGCGCATTGCCTTGGTTGCCGCTGGTGATGATGCTGGCCTGCGCCCCGCCGGGCCCACGTGAGGGCGAGGGCCCCGACGCGCCGATCGTGCAGGATCCCGAGGGCACGATCCGCCTGCTGCTCCACTCCCCCACCGGCGTGGGCCCGCAGCCCGAGTGCACCGCCGAGCTGTGCACCTCGCTCGCCGGCCTCATCGACGGCGCCCAGAAGACGATCGACTTCGCGGTCTACGGCGTGCGCGGGCAGCCGCGCATCGTGGATGCGATGCGCCAGGCGCAGGGCCGCGGCGTGCTGGTCCGCGGCGTGGTCGATCGCGACGCCGACGGCCTCAACTACTACGCCGACACCCAAGCCTTCGTAGAAGCGATGGTGCACGTGCGCGACGACGGCAAGGTCGATCAGCGCCGCGCCAAGGAGGCCCTGAAGTCTTCGTATCCCGAGCCCCGCTGCGCCCGCCCCGAGGGCTACCTGGGCCCCGTGCAGTGCCTCGCCTACGATCTCGGCGACAAGTGCCTGCTGTCGGTGCACTCGAGCCGCGAGGCGCTCGACGACGGCGCGGCCATCATGCACAACAAGTTCTTCGTGGTCGACGGGCGCTGGATCTGGACCGGCTCGACCAACGTGAGCGACACCTGCTCGGGCGGCTACAACGCCAACCTCGTGACCGTGATCGACTCGCGACGGCTCGCCTCGGGCTACCTGCGCGAGCTCGACCAGATGTACGAGGACGGCCGCTTCCACGAGGACAAGCGCTCCGCCGGGCACCTGCGCGTCGCCGTGGGCGACGCCGAGGTCGAGCTGTTGTTCTCACCGCAAGACTCACCGATCCGCGAGCGCGTGCGACCGCTGATCAAGGGCGCCCGCGATCGCATCGACATCGCCGTGTTCTACCTGACCCACAAGCGGCTCACCGCCGATCTCATCGACGCCCACCTGCGCGGCGTGGAGGTCCGGGTCATCATCGACGCCACCGCCGCCTCCAACGGCTTCACCAAGCACGAGCTGCTGCGCGCGGTCGGGATCCCCGTAAAGGTCGAGAACTGGGGCGGCAAGATGCACATGAAGTCCGCGATGATCGACGGCCGCACCGTGATCACCGGCTCGATGAACTGGACCACCGCCGGCGACGACACCAACGACGAGAACGTGGTGATCATCCACAGCGAGGCGCTCGCCGCCCAGTACGCCGAGTTCTACGAGCAGATCTGGGCCAACATCGACGACCGCTGGCTCACCGCGAACCCCGATCCCGAGTCGCGAGACTCGGGGACTTCGTGCAGCGACGGGATCGACAACGACTACGACGGTGTCGTCGACCTCGCGGATCCCGGGTGCAGCGACAAACCCCCGCCGCTGCCCTCGCTGCCCTCGTGGCAGATCGTGGACAAGGGCGGGCGCATGACCTGCGAGCCGGACATGATCGGCAAGCTCGCGGCACGCGGCGAGTAGCGCGGTGCTAGTCAGCGCGACGCGGACGGCGAGCCCAAGCGCAGCTCGATGCCCAACCACAGCCGCCCGCCCACCGGCGACGGTTCGAACAGCCGCGTCGGCGGGTCATCATCGAGCTCGAACGCCGGCCTGACCAGCGGCACGACGGCCGTGAACCCACCGGCGAGCGCCCAGCGCGGGCGGAACCACCACGAGAGCCCAACGCCGGCCTCGAGCGCCAGCCAGAGGCCTTGCGCAGTTCGCGCATTCAGCGCACCGCGGCCATCGCCGCGCATGCCCCCCACCTGAAGACCGCCGCATAGCGGCGCCTCGATGCGATCGCGACCGAGCTGGCCACACCCGCGCACGGTCGCGGTCCCCAGCTGCACCCGCGTGCTCGCACCATCGATGACCGCACTGCCGCGCGGGATCCAATACGCACCCTCGAGCTCGAGCCGCGCGCGTCGCCAGTGCAGTCCGCCTGCGAGCGAGGGCACGGCCGTCACGCCCGGCAGCGCGCCGAGCCCGACGCCCATCGCAGCGCGCAGCAGACCGGCGGGTCGCCGCGAGTCCGAAGGCTCGGGCTCGGGCTCGACCGCGGCACGCCGTCGCTTGGGCGCGGGTGCAGGCGTGACCACCCGCGACTCGGCGACCTCCGGCTCGGCCGCGCTCCACGGCTCCATCACCTCGGCCACCGCCACCGGATCGACGGCGAGCGCAACGACGAGCGCGGTCGCATCGGCCAGCGCGCGGCAATCGTCGGCCTCGAAGCTGCGCTCGTCGACCGCGCCCTCCGTCGTGGTGCGCAGCTTCAGCCGGTAGCCCGACCCGCTCGCCTCCACGCGGGCATCGACCTGCACCTCGCTCGGACCGATCACGCGACCGAGCCGACGCTCGATGCCACGACGCAGCTCGGACGCCGAGCCGCAGCTCGACGGTGCGCTCCAGCGGATCGCCTCGGGCCCCTCGGGCGGTCGCTCGGGCGGCTCGGGCAGCACTGGCGGCTCGGGCAGCACGGGCGGCTCGGGCCGCTCGACCGGTTCGGACCGCACGGACCCCTCCGGCTGCGGCGGCTCGTCCGCGACCCCCGATGCCTCCGAGGGCTCGCCAGCGAGCAGGATGACCAGTGCGAGCATCACGAGCCTAGACTTCCTACCGCACCCGCTGGGGCTCGACCAGCGGGCGCGCTACGGGGCTCACCACGCGGCGCCTCGCGGCTACCAGCGATAGGTGAGCAGGAGCCGCAGGTCTTGCAGCTTTTGAATTCCCGACTGCCCTTGCGCTTCGTTGGGCTCGATCCGGCGGTCGCGGAACACGAGGGTGGCGAAGAACACGTTGCGCCACAAGAACACGTGGGCGGCAAAGCGGTACTGGAACTCGCGCAGCTGCCGGCGAAGATCCGAGCCCAGGAACGCGGGAGGATCCTCGAAGTCGGTGCCCACGTAGGTGCCGGCATCGCCCGCGAGCATGAGCCGCTTCTTGATCGCCAGCACGCCCACCTGGCCGTTGACGGCCACCTGCCAGTTCTTGAAGTTGAGCTCGCGCTTGCCGTAGCTCTCCACCAGCGCGATGAACCGCCGCCAGCGGAAGATCGCCTGGACGTTGACCGCCGGGTAGCGCTCCTGCGCGCGTTGGTCGTACTTGGCGCCCACGCCGACCACGAAGGTGGTGGGGACCGGCGTATAGAGGAACGGCGAGTCGAAGCGGCTGTAGTAGCCCACGAAGTTCAGCCACGCCTGCGCACCGGCCGTCCACGTGTAGTTGCGGTTGTCGTCGGGGAAGAAGCGCCCACCGATGTTGCCGTTGAAGCGACCCGAGCCGCCCGCGATGAACGTGCGGAACAGGTACTTGCCCTTCTTGTCGATCGGACCGCCGACCTCGGCCGCGGCGCCGTTGCCCTGCTCGAACGCGTTGTACACGTAGAACGCCGGGTCGGAGAGCAGCCGCTTGGCCACCGAGCGAATCAGCTCGGTCGACAGCGTGCCGCCGCCGCTGTTGATGTTGACATAGTGACCCTTCTTGCCGATCGGCACCTGGAAGGTGGCGAACGTCATGCGGGGCGTCCGCTCGGCCCGCATCGACAGCAGGAAGAACGAGTTCTGGATGAACGGCAGCTGCCCCAGCACGCGCAGCTGGATCGCGTCGAACTGGGTGTCGAAGCGCTCGAAGCTGCCGTTGCGCTGCTCCTCGCTGTCGTTGGTGAACACGGCGCTCTGCGACACGCGGGCCACGGCCGAGAAGCGGAAGTCGCCCCCGCCCTGACACACGGTCACCGCGGTGTCGAGCTTGCAGCCGAGATCGTCGCAGTCGATCTTGCCGTCGTTGTCGTTGTCGAAGCCGTCGGAGCACGTGTAGTTGTCGCGCTCGCCGTCGGCATCCTTGCCGGCCCCCATCAGATCCTCGGGGCTCTGGCCCTCCTTCAGCCCGAACTCTGCCCCGTCGTAGGTGCCGAGCTTGATCGAGCTGCCATCCCCGCTCGTGGAGCTCGGGGGCGCGCCGGTGAGGTCCCACGAGCCCTTGCACGCGTTGGAGTCGGCACAGTCGAAGTCATCACAGTCGACGTAGCCGTCGCTGTCGTTGTCCACCCAGTCGCTACAGCGCGCGTCGTCGAACTCGCGCTGGCCGTCGGGCTGGCACGCGGGGTCGGCCTTGCAGTCGGCATCGCCACAGTCGAACACGAGATCGCCGTCGTCGTCCTTGCCGTCGTCGCAGACCTGCTCCTTGGCGCGCGGGGCATGGCTGGGATCGGGCTCGGGCTGGGCCGTGGTCTCCGGGTCGGCTCCGACTGGCGTGGCCGTGGGCGCGGCCGTGGGCGCGGCCGTGGACGCGGGCGTGGGCGCGAACACCCGCACCACCCCCGAGCTCCACGGCGTAGCCGCGGCAGGCGACGGCAGGATCAGGGTCAACAAGCCCAGGCAGCACAGCCACAGGGGCAGGGGCACGACGGTCGGCCTACGGTACATGATGATCTCTTCAGCTCGCGGATCGCGGGGTGGGGTCTCGAGGTCGTTGATCACTTGCCGGTGCGGCCGGTCTCGCAGTAGCCCAGCGTGGGGCACACGGTGACCTGGGCGTTGTGGCTGCAATCGAAGTCGTCACAGTCGGCGAAGCCGTCGGCGTCGTTGTCGAGGCCGTCGCTGCAGCGCCGGTCGGTCTCGGCGTTGGACAGGCCCAGGCTCTCTTGGCACACCTGGCGCACGGCCAGCTCGTCGGACTGCGAGCAGCTGAAGTCCTCGCAGTCGATGAAGCCGTTGCCGTCGTCGTCGAGGCCGTTGCTGCACCGCTCGGGCGTGTTCTCGCGCGGACACAGCTCCATCAGCTCGGGTACGTCGGAGTTCCCGCACGAGAAATCCTGGCAGTCGATGAAGCCGTTGCCGTCGTTGTCACGGCCGTCGCTGCACGTCTCCACGCTGTCCTCGCGCGGGCACAGCTCCATCAGCGCCGGGTCGGTCGACATCGAGCACGAGAAGTCCATGCAGTCGGCGAAGCCGTCGTCGTCGTCGTCGATGCCGTTGTCGCACTCCTCGACGGTGTCCTCGGGGCCGCCCTTGGGGTCGCCCACTCCGCCGCCGCCGCCGCCCATGCTGGGGGGCGCAGGCAGGACCTGGCCCATGCCGGCGCACAGCTCCACCACCTCGGGCACCGAGCTCATCGAGCAGTCGAAGTCCATGCAGTCGACGTAGCCGTCGCCGTCGTTGTCCTCGCCGTCGCTACACGTGGGCACGTCGTTCTCGGGCTCGAACGAATTGCCGCACAGCTCCTGGAGCTCGGGGTTGGCCGTCATTCCGCACGAGAAGTCCGCGCAGTCGATGAACCCATCGCCGTCGTTGTCGAGCCCGTCCGAGCACGACTCGACGCTGGCCTCGCAGATGAACAGCACCTCGGGGTCCATGCTCATCGAGCACGAGAAGTCGCGGCAGTCGATGAAGCCGTTGGCGTCGTTGTCGATCCCGTCGCTGCACTGCCGGGCCGAGGCCTCGAGCCCGTTGCAGTGCTCGCGGATCATCGGGTCGGGGTTCTGCCCGCAGTCGCGGTCGCTACAGTCGATCTGGCCGTCGCCGTCGTTGTCGCGCCCGTCCGAGCAGTTGAAGTACGTGTCCTCGACCGGGGCGCACACCGCCTGGATCTCCGGATCTGCGCTATTCGCGCAGTCGTAGTCATCGCAGTCGACGTAGAGATCGCGGTCGTTGTCGATCCCGTCGATGCAGGCCTCGAGCGTGTTCTCGGGCGAGCCGCAGGCCGTCGTGGCGTCGCAGTCGGGATCATCGCAGTCGGTCGCGCCGTCCTCGTCGTCGTCGATCCCGTTGGCACAGCTGTCGCCCGTGCCCTCGGCGCACACGTCGACCAGCGGGCTGCGCCGACAGCCAAAGTCACGACAGTCGGCGAAGCCGTTCTGATCGTTGTCGATCCCGTCGCTGCACAGCTCGTTGGTGGCCTCGCGCAGGCAGCCGGTCTCGAACACGTCTTGGCACTTGCGATCGCCGCAGTCGAACTGACCGTTGAGGTCGTTGTCGATGAAGTCGCGGCAGATCTGCAGGTTGTTGGAGCAGTCGCGCCGCGCGATGCCCTCGGCGGTCATGATCGTGGGGCAGCCGAGCAACGGGCTCTCGATGTCGTCGATCGGGGCCTCGGGGATGATCTCGCCGCACACGGTCGACAGGACCAGGCAGTCGGGATCCTCGCAATCCACCAGGCAATCGTTGTCGTTGTCGTAGTCGTCGGAGCACGAGACGTCGTCGGTCTCGTAGCCGAACACCGGAAACGGCGGCTCCTCGTAGCACGCCACCCCCAGCACCCATGCGAGCGAGAGCGGCAGCGCCAGGCTCGAGAGCGTGCGTCTTACTTGAGACATGCCGCGCGACCCGTGCCGAAGCGGCGCTTGAAGTCGATGTGGATCATGCACGAGGCGGGCTTGCCCTCGGCGCTGCCGAAGCGACCGGCCGACACGTACCCCAGCAGGTGGCGCTTGAGCGTCTCGCGATCGTCCTTGGGGACCTCGCGATCGATGTGACGGAAGCGCGCGAACGAAGCCACCACCTTGCGCAGCGTGGCGTCGTCGAGCGGCTCGACGATGGTGGCCACCGCCGTGTCGGCGCGCAGCACCTTGGTGACCTCGTCGATCGTGGCCTCGTCGACGTCGAACACCATCTGGCAGACCTTGGCGCACTCCGAGTAGCGGTTGTCGTGCTTCCACTTCACCGAGTGGCCATCTTCGGTCGAGACCAGCCGGTTGTAGGTACCGTGGCCGTCGGTGTCCTCTTCGGCCGAGTGCAGCGAGGTGAGCACGAACGCGGGCACGCCGTGCGACCACAGCCCGCGACGCGCCGCGATGGCCTCGGCCTGCGCCGCGACCAGTCGAGGGTCGCCGGGCTCGTCTCCGACCGTGAGCACGTGGGCGTAGCCGCGGCGCACCAGGTCTTCGGACAGCCCCGGGCACGAGACCAGGATGCGACCGTAGGTGTCCGTGTCCCCGTCGGTCTCGCACTCCCAGATGCCCCTGCGCGCGTGCATGGTGGCCATCTTGGCCAGCACGTAGAGCTCCTTCTCGGTCCACGTGCCCCACTGATGCACGGGGCCGTACGACTCGAGCGTGTTGTAGCCGGCGAGGCGCGCCTTGGTGCCGCTCATCGCCCCGCCCAGCACGCGAAAGCTGTCGCCGTCGTTGAACGTGACCTGCACCAGCTTGCCGTTGAGGATCACCTTGCTGCGAGGCTCGGCGGCGGCCGCGGGGCGCGGCGCGGCCGTCAGCGCGAGGCCGGCGAGCGCGGGCAGGGCGGCGAGGGCCAGGGGCAAGGCCAGGCGCGCGCGGGTCGAGGCCCGTTGCGTGCGCCGTCCGGGTCGACGGTCATCCGTGTGCATCGCTTCGCTCCGTGCGGCGCGGAACCGCGGGAGCGCCATGGGAACATCGCGGCGAGCTCTCGCCCGCGAAGTCCCCTACACCCGCGCCCGCCTCCAGCACCGCGCGCATGATGGACGAAAGCGGGCGCCGACTGCAAACGAACCCGCGCCTCGGGCCCGTGAGTCGACCCGTGAAGGGCCTCCCCGCGGCGAACCCGTGGAGCGGCTGCCACAGCCCATGAGCAGCGCTATAGTGGTGCGGACCCGATGAGCGACAGCAAGACCAAGCCCAACGATCCCGCTGACCTCGTCGAGCTCCCGGTGGAGCTTGGGCCCATCACCTCGCCACGCGCGGGGCGGCTGGTGGGTCACAACGAGCAAGGCCGCCTGCTCGTCGACTTTGCCGGCAACGCGTTCGGTCCGCTGCGCGCCCGCACCACGGTGGTGCTCGAGCCCGCCGAGCTGGAGCGCGCCGTGGCCGAGGAGTGCCCGGTGCTGCTGCTGTTCGAAGAGGGCGATCCCGGACGCCCGATCGTGGTGGGCCTGCTGCGCGACCAGGTGCCGGGTGCCGAGCCCGAGCGCCCGATCCAGCCGATCGAGGTGGAGGCCGACGGCCGCCGCGTGGAGGTCGAGGCCGCCGACGAGCTGGTGCTGCGCTGCGGCAAGGCGAGCATCGTGCTGCGCCGCAACGGTCGCATCGTGGTGCGCGGCACCTACGTCGAGACGCGCTCGAAGGGCGTCAACCGCATCAAGGGCGGCTCGGTCCTCATCAACTGATGCCGGTGATGCTGGGAGAGGATCAGATCCTCTGGGATGTGGTCGAGGAGCACCTCGACGAGGCAGAGTTCCTGGTGGAGCAGTGGCGGGGTGCGCGTGCCTCGGGCAGCTACACCCTCGACGAGCTCGAGCGCGGCCCCGAGACCCGGCTGGCCGCGCATGTCGACGGGCTGGTGGTCAACGGATCGGTGGTGCTCGAGCGCGTGGCCTGGCCCGTGATCGTGGATCCCGGTAGCGAGCCGCTGCGCGTGGCCGCCGCGGCGCTGGCCGTGCTCGATGCGGGCGACTTTCGCCTGCTCGGGGTGCTCGACGAGCCCAAGGTCGCCGCGCCGAGCGAGAGCGACGAGGGGCTCGAGCCCGATCCGCCCGATCCCGAGGATGCGATGCCGGAGGAGACCGAGGCGCTCGATCGCGAGATGTTCGCCCAGGCCGCGGCCAGTCCACAGGTCGATCCAGACGATCCCGAGGAAGCCGAGGAGTCCGAGGGTGAAGCGGAGGCCGCCCCGGTGGAGCCCGAGTCCCCGCCGGTCGACACTCCCGTGGCGCCTGCGACCGACGGGCACCGCGAGGGGCTGGCGCTCGCGCTCGCGCTCTCGATCCATCCGCAGCTCGGCGAGCAGCTGCGCGCGCGCGTGGCCAAGGCCGAAGGTCCCACGCTCGCGCTCTTGCTGCAGGCGTGCGCCGATCGAGGCCTGCACCCGGGGCCCGCGCTCGAGCGCGGCCTCGTCCACGACGACGCGCTCGTGCGCAGCGCGGCCGTGCGTGCTGCCGCCTTCGGTGACCGACCCAAGCTGCTCGCCGTGGTGGAGTCGCAGCTGCGGCACGCGTCGCCCGAGGTCCGCGCCGCCGCGCTCGATACCAGCCTGCTGTGGGGCTCACGCGCCGCATGGGAGCTCGCGCTCGCCAGCTACAAGGCACCCGAGGCCGCGGGCGCTCGGCTGTGGATCGCCTGCCTGGGCGACGACCGCCATGTCGAGGCGCTCATCCCCCTGCTCGCCGATCTCGAGCTGCGCCCCGACGTGCTGTGGGCGCTGGGCTTTAGCGGTCGCGTGCCCGCGGTGATCGCCTGCCTCGCGCTGCTCGACGACGACGACGAGCTCACGCGACGCCTCGCCGGCGAAGCGGTGGCCGCGATCCTCGGGCTCGATCTCGAAGACGACACGCTCTGGGAAGATCTGCCCGCGGAGCCCCAGGCCGGAGCCGAGGGTGATGCGCCCGAGGACGACGACGACGACCTCGAGGCCGAGCTCGCGCCCACCCCGGCCGACGAGCTGCCGCTGCCCAACGCCGCCGCGATCCGCGAGCGCTGGGCCAAGCTACAGACCGCATTCGTCGCTGGCCGCCGCTATCTGTTCGGCAAGCCGGTGGAGCGCGAGGGCCCGGGCTGGGCGTTGTCGATGTCGTCGTGTCGGCGCATCGATGTGCTCGCACGCGAGGTGGCGGCGCGGTCGCAGGGCGTGGGGCGCTGGCCTGCACGCGCTCGAGCGGGCCGCCACATCCAAGCCACCAACGCGCTCGCGGAGCTCGGGCGGCAGGCGGGCGCGATCCAGGGCGATCGCCGCTAGCGGCTCCGATCGGGCGTCCGCTTGGGCGTCCGTCTGGACTATTGGGGGCAATTCTCCGAGGTCACGCTCTGGCCCGTCACGGGCACGCCGACCTCCACGAACTCGAGCGGAATCGACGCGCAATTCGGTGCGCCGCAGTCCTCCTGCCGCGCCACATGGGCATGCCGCCCCGTCGAGTAGCCGGTCGACCCCGACAACCCGAGCGTAGTGCCGCGGGGCACGAGCTCGCCATCGGCCACCAACACCGCGCTCAAGTGCTTGTACAGCGATGTGCTGCCGTCCCCGTGGTACAGCACGACCAAGTTGCCATAGGGGAAGCACTCGGGACCGCCGCCGTTGTAGCAAGGGTCGCCGGGCATGGTCTCCGAGAACGTGTGAATCACGATCCCGTCGGCCATCGCGACCATCGGCGTGCCGACCCCGAGCGCGAAGTCGAATGCATAGTACGCATTGCCCTGGTGGCTGAAGCCGCCGTTGTTGCCCTGCGAGATCGTGGCCGTGCTGCCGCACTCGAGCGGCAGCCAGAACCCATCGGGCGGCGAGAGATCGGGCGGCTCGTCGAACGTGCACTCGACCAGCCCGCCAAACACATAGCCATCGAGCGTGTCGGTGGCGATGTGGAACCACAGCGTGGTGCCGTCGATCTCCTCGCCCTCGACCTGCTCGATCACGTCGACGATCGCCGCGTTGGGCAGCGAGCCGATCGGCGCCTGGGCCGTGGAGGGCATGGGTCGCACGTTGAGGGTCTCCCCCGCGGCCACGGCCACGCGCACGCGCGGGCAGTCGTTGGGCTCGCCGGTCGTGCCCTCGACGGTCGTCACCGCGCCGCTCGATCCGCTCGAGCTCGCGTCGAAGCCACCCGAGCCGCTGGTGGAGCCCAAGCCCTCGCCCGCGCCCCCGCTCGAGCCCAGCCCGGTGCTCGCCTGGCCGGCCGGGGGCTCGTAGGCGGGACCAAAGCCGTCGTCGCCGCCACAGCTCGAGAGCGCGAGCCCCAGCGCGATCGCGAGCCCCACCCTCGATTGCCCCCTGCGCGCCCCCACCAGCTTCTAACTATCCGATCCCGCCGAGCACCACCAGCGCCGAATGGAGCCCGCGCCGGTCGACCTCGGGCCGGTTGACCCCGCCCAGGCTGCGTGCTCCCCTCCCGCCTCGCCATGACGCTCTCGCGCGCTGCTACCGAGGCTGCCTATCTCCAGCACCGCAAGCTTCACGAGGCCCGCGCATGGGGGGCCATCGCCGAGCTGTTCGCCCCCGATGCGTGCTACGCCGAGCCATTCTTCGGGCGCGTGCAGGGGCGCGAGGAGATCCGAGCGTTCCTCATCAAGAGCATGGCCGGCCTCGACGAGTGGACCTTCCCGTTGCAGTGGGTGGTGATCGACGAGGGCCGCGTGGTCACCCACTGGCTCAACCGCTTGCCCGGGCAGCGCCGCGAGGGTGGTTACTTCGAGTTCCCGGGGATCTCCACGATCACCTACGACGACGAGGGCCGCATCGCCGACCAGCTCGATTTCTACGATCGGCTCCAGGCGCTTCAAGTGATCGCGGAAGCGCGCTCCACCGTGGTCGAGCGTGCGCTCGCGGGCCTCGTGCAGCTCGGCCGACCGCTGGTGACGGGCGCGCACTGGCTCGCGGCCCACACCACCGGTCGCGGGCGCTAGCCCTGCGGCGGGTATCCGCCGGGCCCCGGGTACTGGCCCGGCATCGGCTGGCCCTGCATCGGCTGGCCCTGCATCGGCTGGCCCTGCATCGGCTGGCCCTGCATCGGCTGGCCCTGCATCGGCTGGCCCTGCATCGGCTGGCCCGGGTAACCCTGCGGCGGCTGGCCCTGCGGCGGTCCACCATACCCGCCGGGCGGGCCCGCGGGCGGACCGGCGGCGGGCCTCGCCTTGGGCTCGGGCATCTTCATACCGCTCAGCTTGCCCAGCACGGCAAAGCTGATCACGAAGATCACCCCGGCATCGACCGCGGTGGCGAGCGCGGCCGCGACCACGCGCCAGCTCGGCCACTCGACCACGCTGCCCAGCACATCGACGAGCGCGGGCAGCATGGCGATGCCGGAGATCAGCGCCACCACTCCGGCGGTGAGTCGCTTGGCCTTGGGGTACTGCGCGGCGTTGGTGCGCGGAAACAAGACCAGAGCGGTGCCCACCACCCCGAGCGCGCCGACCAGGAGCGAGGGCATCGCGGCCTTGAGGCGCGCGCCGAAGTCGTCGAAGGTGAGGATGGCCTCCAAGAACCCGCGCAGCCCGATGGCGAACAGCAGGGTGCTCACCACGGCCAGCGTGGCCGCGACGGTCTTGAGCCCGATCTGGTCGTCGCCCGCGGTCGTGCTGTCCTTGCGACGCGCATCGAACAACAACAACCCATATAGAAGGAAGGCGATCGGAATCGCCGACCACGCGACTTCGAAGCTGGGTAGACGGGGGAGCGAGGTCACCGGGGGCATGCTGAGAGCCTATCAGGCTCGCCGCTCTGCGTCAGACGCGTTGGCGGCTACTCGGCCAGCTCCCACGGCAGCGAGCGCAGCGTCAACAGCAGGGCCAGCGTAGCCTCCTGCGTGAGCGGCTCGAGATCCTTGGCCACCCACGCGCGCTCGGGCCGGCCCAGCAGCACGGAGACCACGGCCTTGCCCTCCTGGCGGAGCTGCGCCACCGGCACGGGCAAGATCCGCTCGAGTCGCTTCACGTAGATCGCCCGCGTCAGGATCTCCACCTTCCATGGAGGCGAGCCCTCGGGTCCGAGCTTGCCCATGAAGTTGCCGGACAGGTGCGCGCGCGCCTCGAAGCGCCACGGCGGTCCCCCGTGACCGGCGGCCGTCGCTGCGCAATCGACCGCGACCTCGTCACCATTCTCGTCGAGCACCGCGTGAAATTCGGTGCCCGCCGGCGCGCGACGCTGGAGCGTGCATGTCGTGGTCCATGTACGGCCTGTCTCGGGCGCCTCGAACGTGAGTCCCGCTCGGTGTTGAGTCACCGGTCGATGCACGTCCTCACTGGCAAGTGGGCCGTCGGGGTCGGGGGCCTCCGAGCGAGTGGGCGAGTCGCGCACTCGATAGGGGCCAAGGCCAAAGCTGCCCCGCTGACGGGTGCGCTCCATGGCGGTGCCCTCGGCGACCAGGGTCGGGTCGACCATCTTGACGGATGAGCGCTGGGTGACCCCGCAGCCCGCGAGGACGGCAGCCGCAAGCACGAGCTCGGAGAGGTACGAAGAACCGCGGGGGCGCGCCACGGGGCGCACGATAGCGCAGTGCCCCACCAGAGTGCTCTGGGCGTTGCGGTATCCTGGAGCGACCTTGTCCAAGCTCGCCCAGCTGCTCTCGTACTTGGAGCGCCCCGGCGTGACCGAGTTGGTGTTTCGTAGTGGCGTGCCGGCGGTGATGCGCAGCGCCAACCGGCTCCACCCGCTCACCGTCGCACCGCTTCAGATCTCGCAGATCCGGCGCTTCTTCGAGGGCACGGCGGTGTCCTCGCGCCTCCCCCTCCACGGCGAGATCCCGATCCGCACCCTGCCCTTGGAGCTGCTCGGCGTCAGCTACCAAGTGACCATCGGAGGCAACGAGAGTGCGGTCGAGGTGCGCATCGCCAAGGACACGACGAAGCGTTCGTCCACCTGGACCGATCTCCCCGAGGCGGACGAGCCTCACGATGGGCCCACGCCGACTCCGCTGCCGCCGCTCGCGACGAACCCGGTGCCGGCGCCCATGCCGAGGACCGCGCGAGGGCCCGTCGACCCACGCTCCGTGCCGCCCGCCGTTGCCTCCCACCGGCCACCGTCGCCCGCGCCCGCGCCCACGCCCGCGCACCCGGCCGACAGCTCGTCGGGGATGCTCGCGGCCTCACCCCAGTGGACCATCGAGCGCAACGACGATCACGGCGCCGCGCTCGGCCACTCCGAGGTCTCCACGCGCAGGGACGTCGCGAGCATCCCCCTGCCCGAGCCCGAGCCCCTGCCCCTGCCCGAGCCACCGGCCGCATCGATCCCCCAGCCACGGCCCCGCCGGCCCGACTCCGCGCCTCACCACGGCATGCCGGTGCACCCGCGCCTGCGCGAGATCCTGGTGATGGCTCGGCAGCATGGGGCCAGCGACGTGCACATCATGTCGGGCAATCCGGTGCGAGTGCGTCGACTGGGCGCGCTCGAGCCCATGGGTCACCCGATCGCGCCGACCGAGGTCGAGGCCATGGTCGCGTCACTGCTGCGCGAAGGCCAGCAGGCGCAGCTCGACACGCTCGGCTACATCGACCTCGCCGCCGACGTGCAAGGAGCCGGGCGCGTGCGCATCAACGTCGGGCGCCAGCGCACCGGGCTGAAGCTGTGCTTTCGCCTCGTGGTGAGTGACCCGCCCAGCGTTGCTGCGCTCGGCCTCCCGCCCGAGGTCCACAAGCTCGCCATGCACCACCAGGGTCTCGTGATCATCTCGGGCCCCAACGGCCACGGGAAGACCACCTCGATGGCTGCCTTGGTGGATCTGTTCAACACCGGTCACTCGATGCACATCATCACAGTCGAGGATCCCGTAGAGGTCATTCATCCGCGCAAGCAGGCGATCGTGACCCAGCGCGAGGTGGGCACGCACACGCGCTCGTTCGCGCGTGCGCTGGCGGCGGCGCTGCGCGAGGACCCGGATGTCATCGCCATTGGCGAGCTCCGCGATCGCGAGACCGTAGAGATGGCGCTCTCGGCCGCCGAGACCGGACACCTCGTCATTGCCACGATGAGCACGCCCTCGGGGGCAAAGACCATCGATCGCATGATCGACATGTTCCCGCCCGACGATCAGGCCCAGGTTCGCGCCACCCTCGCCGGCGCGCTCAAGCTCGTGCTCAGCCAGCGCTTGCTGCGAAGAGCCGATGGTCACGGGCTAGTGGCCGCTTTCGAGATGATCAGCGGCGGGATCCCGCTGTGGTCGCTCATCCGCGACAACAAGTTGTATCAATTGCCGAGTCTACTCCAAAGAGGGCGCAATTTTGGCATGATCGCGCTGGAGGACTCATTGCGAGAGTTATTGGGATCGGGTGTGATCGCAAGAGAAGAAGCACTGAACTATGCCGAAGATCCGAAGGCCCTCGCGCCGCGCGAGAGCAACGCCGACGCATCGTCGTTGGGTACGAGCGCCGCGGGTTGGCGCTTGGGTCGGCGAAGCTGACGACGTGCTTCGAGCACGACGCGAGCGCAACGACGAAGCACCCGCTGGCAGTTGTCGATCACGATCGACGCGAGCATCGTCGCCTCGCTCGCGCGCCTCGACGAGCGCGCGAGCACTCATGGATCCTTCGAACCTTTTTCGTCGCTGGATCTCGCCAGCGTCGCGCAGTGAGCAGGCCCGCCGGCCGGCCGATCGGTCGGGGCAAACCGGCGCGGCGGCTCGTCGCCTCCGACCCGACGCCGAGCTCGCGATCGATCTGACAGCACGACGGGCCGCCGCTCGACGAGCCCTCGTCGACCTCCGCGATGCTCTCGATCGCCTCGCTTCTCGGTCGTCGACACGGCGCCCCCGGCCCCGTCGACCTCGACCGCATGCTCTCGCCGGGGCATCCTACCGTACCTTCCGCCTCAGCCAGAAAACCCTGACCGTTGTATCAGTCAGGGGCGTCTAACACTGTACGCCTGCACCCTTTCGACGTTCAGACTTTCCCTTACCAAACCGCCTTTTCGGTGCTACCCGTATGGGATCTAGGCTTCGAGAGACGGGCTCCCATGATAATTGCAGCAACCTTGTCGATACTGCTGTGACAGCGGCACCAAATCGTCTACCTTGACGGGCGACGATGTCGCAATCTGCTGCGTTGGCAACTCTCGTCGGCGGAATGAAGGTCGAAGCCTTCGCGCGCCTCTCGGGTCTGGGCATTGAAGAGCTTGTCTCTCTGCTCCTGGGCCCCGAGGCATCCGCCGCTTCTGCACATGTCGCTGCGCGTGCGCCCGTCGCCGCGCGTGCGCCTGTCGCTGCGCGCTCATCCCCGGCAGCCCGAGCGGCTGCGGCCGAGCCCGCGGCGCCACGAGCCCGCGCCGGCGCGAGAGCTCCGCTGGTGGTGCCCGACGGACCACCGAGTCTCGCCGATATGATCGACCGGGCCACCTATCGCCAGATCCACACCGCCGTCGATCGTTGGTACGTGGGCAACGTGATGAACGAAGAGCGCGGCAACGTGAGCCGCGTGGCTCGACGTCTTCGCGTGAGTCGCAAGCGAGTGCGGGTGCTCTGGGCTCGGCTCCGCTCCACCGCGGGCGCCGAGACGTTCAAGCGCACCGGCAAGCCGAGCGGCGCGCCGCCACCTCCGGCGCTCGAGCCCCTGCTCGCCAAGGGCACGTACCGCGAGGTCCACGACACCGTGGATCGCTGGCTGCTCGGGCACACGCTCGAGCGTGTCGACGGCAATGTGTCTCAGGCCGCCCGTGACCTCGCGGTCAGCCGCAAGCACTTGCGGGACCACCTGGCCCGCGTAGACCTGCACCTCCGCTAGCGTTTCGTCGAGCGTCGGCCCAATGTGGGCCGACGCTGAGCGGTCCGGGCCTGGCGGGTCGGTGCAGACGTCGGCATGATCGGGGGAAGCCCGACCGTGGGCGTCGCATCATGCCGGCCATCGATGCCCTCTTCGATCTGCTGCTCGCCAAGGGCGGGTCCGACCTGCACCTGTCGGTCGGCTACCCGCCGACCATGAGACTACGTGGGCGGCTCGAGCCGCTGCGCGAGGCCACCGTCGACGTCGCCGAGATGCAGCGGCTGCTCGACGAGCTACTCGACGACGCGCGTCGTCGCGAGCTCGCCGAGCACCATGATCTCGACTTCGCCTACGCCTACGGCACGCGCGCCCGCTTCCGTGCCAACTACTTGATGAAGACGACCGGCCCCGGCGCCGTGTTCCGCACGATCCCCAGCGAGGTTCCCTCCGTCCAAGCGCTGGGCCTGCCGGTGTCGATCGTGCGGCTCGCCGAGCGCCGCGCCGGCCTCGTGCTCGTCACCGGCCCCACCGGCAGCGGCAAGAGCACCACCTTGGCCGCTCTCATCTCGCACATCAACCACTCGCGCGCGGGTCACATCCTCACCATCGAAGACCCGGTGGAGTTCGTGCACCAGCCCGCGCGCTGTCAGGTCACCCACCGCGAGGTCGGCCTCGACACCCCGAGCTTCGCCGATGCGATCCGCTCCGCCGGTCGCGAGAACGCCGACGTGATCCTGGTGGGCGAGCTGCGCGGTCAAGAGACCATGCGCATGGCGCTACAGCTCGCCAGCTTCGGCGTGCTCGTGTTCGCCACCGTGCACACCAACTCGGCCGCCGCCACCATCGATCGCTTCGTCAACGCGTTCCCGGCCGCACAGCAGCCTGCGATCCGCGGGATGCTCTCCGATGCGCTCGCCGGAATCGTGGCCCAGCAGCTGCTGCGCACCGCCGACGGGCGCGGCCGCGTGGCCGTGCACGAGGTGCTGGTGGGCACGCTCGGCGTGGCCTCGTCGATCCGCGAGAGCAAGACCTCGATGATCCCGAGCCTCATTCAAGCCGGCGGTCGCGAGGGCATGCAGAGCCTCGACCGCGCGCTCCAGAAGCTCGTCGAGGCCGGCACGATCACCGCCCGCGACGCCATGGACAAGGCGCTCGACAAAGAGGCGTTCGCCAAGGTGCCCGCGGTCCGCGAGCAGCTCGACAACGCGTGAGGCCGGCGACGGCCCCGCTCAGGAGCCGACCCGGCGCGGCGGGTCGGAGATCGAGCCCGCATGAGCGCGGTCCCTCTTCGGCGTGCGACGACAAGAATCACCCCTCTCCATCGCCGCACGCGATCCCGACGGACCAGGCCTCCACGGAGACCCGACCCCCTTCCCGCCGCTCGGGGAAGCTCGCCCACGAGACTACGGCCCTCGTGTTTCACCTGTATGAGACGGTGCGATCCAACGCGTGGGCGCTGCGCGATCCTCCGCAGCGCGTGATCGCCCCCGCCGCGCGCGGGCCGGGCGATCGAGCTCGATCCCGGTTTCGCCGAAGTTTCTTCGATCGCGCCCGCAATCGAGCATACCCTGGAGGGGTCCATCATGGAGTCTTCCCGCAGCGGCGGCGCGAAGGGCTCGCGTAGCTTCCTCACCCCGGTGCACAGCTTGAGCGGTCGCTACGAGCTACTCGGGCGGCTGGGCTCGGGCGGGATGGCCGAGGTGTATCTCGCGCGCGCGGTGGGGCTCGAGGGCTTCGAGTTCGAGAAGATCGTCGTGCTCAAGCGAGTGCTGCCCGAGCGCATGGACGACCCGCGCTACGCGGCGATGTTCCGCGACGAGGCGCGCGTGGCCGCCACGCTCGAGCACCCCAACATCGTCCATACCCACGACATCGGCATCAAGGACGACGAGTGCTTCTTCACCATGGAGTACCTGCATGGTGAGGATCTCAAGGCGATCCTCGCCGCGGCGGCCAAGGCGCGCGAGCACCTTCCGCTCGAGCTCGCCATGCAGATCGCGGTGGGCTGCGCCGCCGGCCTCCACCACGCCCACGAGCAGACCGACTACGCCGGCCGTCCGCTCGACATCGTGCACCGCGACGTCTCGCCCTCCAACATCATCGTCACGCGCCAGAGCGGGGTGAAGCTCATCGACTTCGGCATCGCCAAGGCGGCCTCCGACAAGGAGCAGACGAGCGTCGGCGTGCTCAAGGGCAAGGTCGCGTACATGTCGCCCGAGCAGTGTCGCGGCGAGGTGCTCGACCGTCGCAGCGACATCTTCGCGATGGGCATCGTGCTCTACGAGATGGTCACGATGGAGCGGCCCTACAAGGCGAACAACATGCTCGGCACCGTGCACAAGCTGCTCGGCGAGGAGCCGCCGCCGCCGTGCGCGGTGCGAGGCGACTGCCCGACCGCCCTCGAGCGGATCGTGCTCAAGGCGCTCGAGAAGGACCGCAACCGCCGCTACCAGACCGCATTCGAGATGCAAGAAGAGCTCGAGCTCGTGACCCGCGATTGCCAGCTCCACGCGCTACCTGGCGCGCTGGGCCGCTATCTCGAGCACTTGTTCGGGGTCAAGGCGCACCCGTGGCGCCAGCACGTCAAGCGCCCGCCTGCGGTGCCGCGCTGGGCCTGGACCGAGATGGATTCCACGCTGACCGGCCCCCACAGCCGGCGCGACGATCCCATGCCCAGGCTGCCGGTGCCGCGGCCGGCGGCCAGGCCCGCCGAGCTCAAGCGGCCCTCAGCCGAGCTCGCCGTGATCACGGCGCAGACGCCGATGGCATCGGTGCAGGGATTCGGACCGCCGCACCCACCGACCGGCTCATACGTTCCGGTTCAGCTCGACAACACATACGCCACCGAGCTCGGGACAGTGGGGAGTCACTCTCCACCCGCGCGCGGCCCGGCCAAGCGCCGGCCGATCGGCTACTTGTTGGTTGGCGGCCTCGTGGGCGCCCTGATCGCGCTGGGCGGGCTCGGCTTGTTCCTCCGCGGCTCGCTGCTCTAGCTACAGCTGGCCCTCGGCGAGGCGGTGGGACCAGTCGAACAGCTCGCCGTCCAGGGCGATGTCGTCGTACCACGGCAGCGAGATCGCGCCGCCGATCCGCCCGCTCACGCCAACGTCCGCCGACCAGCGGCCCGTCGCGTCGGCGTCGAGCTGGGTCCACGGCGACAGCTTCAGCCGCGGCCCCACCACCCCGTAGAGCTCCACCTTCAGCGTTCCGTCGAGCGCGACGCGGGCGTCGAGCTCGGTGTCGAGGATGAGCTCGGGCCCGCGGTAGCGAAAGTCGAAGCCGTAGTCGCCCACGTAGTCCCAGCCGGCATCGTCGTAGATCGCTCCGAGCTCGACGAAGCTGCTCGCGCCCGCGCCCATCGTCACCGACGACGGTCCGTGCGTGGCCACCGAGACCGTGGCTCCGAGCTCCATCCTCGTCACGACCACCACCGGAACCGGACCGACGAACCCGTACCAGGCGTAGCGCGGGCTCTCCCACAGCTTCATCGAGCGATCGACGATCTGATACTCGCCGTCGGAGCCGAGCCGCAGGCCGAGCTCCGCGTCGAGCGTGCCCTTGGCCAGCACCTCGAAGCGATCGATGCTCCACCAGCCGAAGTCCACGTCCATATCGAGCTCGGGATCGAAGCGGAAGTGGCCGCCGGTGAGGTCGAGGCTGAGCCCTCCGGACTTCACGAGCGTGGTGGGCTGCAGCTCGATGTGCCCGCCCTGCACGTCGAACCCGGCCTGGGCGGTGGGGCGAGCCTGCAGCTCGCCGATGCCCGGCGGCTGACCCCGCGCCGAGACCTCGGCCACGAAGTCCCCGATGTCCACGTCGTCGTCGAGCCGCAGCCCCTGCGAGAACGGCCGGAACTGCCCATGAAAGCCTCCCTGGGCCACCAACTCGTGGAGCTCGGCCTCCTCGGTCTTCACCACCAGCTCGGGCCCCGCCTGCTCCACATCGACCACCCGGCGCAGAAACCCAGGCCCCGCTCCATTGACCAGCAAGTCACCCGGCTGCCAGTCGTCGCCGTCTGCGGTTGCGTCGTGGAACACGAGCTGCTCGGGCGCCACGTCGAGCTCCGCGCCAGGCCCGGCCTCCACCAGGAACGCGCGCTCGGCCAGCACCAGCCCCTCATCGGCCGGCGAGGGCTGCAGGCCCAGCCGCAGCGGGCGCCCCTGCGGCTCCTCGCACGCGCCGAGCAGCGGGAGGGCGAGCCCGAGGGCCACGGTAGCGATCGTCTTCGCGGGATGCATCGACCTCGTTCATACCCAACGGACCCGTGAGCAGTTCGCACATTCGCCCGCGCACGACGCCCAAAGTCCCGCTCGGCGGCTGCGTGGAGCGCAAGCCCCGTTGCCCGTTCCGCGCGCACGCCCGCGCGGGAGCCCGGGCGCAGGCGGCCCAATGCGGCCCAACGAACGCTGACGGCCGGGCTCTAGCCTCCACGCGCGGAACCTTGGCCGCTCGCGATAGTCTATGGGCGCACCCGTGCCCACCCCGGCCACCAACGACGCGCCGCAGCTCGAGCCCGAGCCCGAGCCCGCGCCCGAGCCCGAGCTCCTCGATCCGCCGGCGCCCAAGGAATCCGACAAGGCCTCGGACGACCGTCGCCAGGCCGACCTCCGCGATCGTCGCCTCGTCCGTCGGCTGCGCGCCGGAGATCAGCGCGCCTTCGAAGAGCTCGTGCGGCTCTACCAAAATCGCATCTTCGGGCTCACCCTGCGCATGATCGGCAACCGCCAAGAAGCCGAGGATCTGGCCCAGGAGGTGTTCATCACCCTGCATCGGGCGATCGGGCAGTACCGCGGCGAGGGTCGCTTCTATACGTGGCTGTACCGCATCGCCACCAACACCTGTAAGAACCGCATCAAGTATCTGCGCGGCCGCAACTTCCACCGCAGCGTGCCCGTGGAAGAGACCCCCGAGGCCCACGATCCCGAGGCCGGCCCCGCGGTGCGGCTCCAGGGGCACATCGCCGGCCCCGAGGCGATGACCGAGGGCGCCCGCCTCCAGGCCGCGATCCAGCACGAGCTGGCCCAGCTCGACCCCGAGCACCGCCTGCTCATCGTGCTACGCGACATCCAAGGGCTCACCTATCAAGAGATCCTCACCATCACGGGCTTGCAGGAGGGTACGCTCAAGTCGCGCCTGCACCGGGCCCGCGTCGCGCTCAAGGAGCGCCTCGCCCCCCACCTGAAGTGACCTCCACCAGGAACCTCCATCATGCCCTCCACCCAGGACAACAGCGCCGAGCGGATGACGGCCTACCTCGACGCCGAGCTGCCGGCCGAGGAAGCGGCGGCCTTCGAGGCGCAGCTGGCCGATGATCCCGAGGCGCGCTCCGAGCTCGAGCAGCTGCGCAAGGTGATGTCGCTCGTGCAGGGCCTGCCCGATGTGCAGGCCCCGCCCGACTTCGCCGAGAAGGTCGCCAAGCGAGTGCGTCGCCGGCTGCTGTTCACCTCCGAGGCCACGTGGGCCCTGTTCTCGCTGCCGTTCCAGGTGCTCAGCATCATCGTGATCCTCACCGTGGCGGGGCTCTACATGATGGCGCAGCTCGAGCAGAAGCCCACGAGCATCGAGCGCGAGCGCTTGCCTGGCATGCAGCCGCTCGACCCGAGCGCCTCCGCACCTGGGCCCGGGCCGACGCCAGGGCCCGCCCCCATCCAGCCCTGAGCTCGACCGCGCGGGTTTGCGGTCCGCGCCGCTCGAGCCTGGTATGCTCGCCCCGCGCCGGCGCGACGCCGGCCTACGGGGGGCATGAACATGAAGCTTGGAATGATCGCGTGGCTCGCAATGGGAGCGCTCGCCGTGGCATGCGGCAGCGACGAGAACGATGACGGCGCGGGTGGCGACGGCACCACCTCCACGCCGGGCACGACCAACCCCACCACCGAGTCGCCCACGACGGCGGGTAGCGGCACCGGCAACGCCAGCGTCACGACCACCGCCAACCCCACCACGACCTCCGCCGACACCAGCGGCGGCGATGAGACCGCAGACGGCCCGCCGCCGGTGTACTTCGACCTCGGGGGCATCCCCGACTCGCCGATGTTCTGCACCAAGGGCGATGGCGACGTCGAGCTCTCGTACATCTGGATCGCCAACAGCACGCAGGGAACGATCTCCAAGATCAACACCCAGACCATGATCGAGGAGGGCCGCTACCAGACCCGCCCCGACACCACGGGCAGCCCCTCGCGCACCTCGGTGAGCCTCAATGCCAACGTCGCGGTGGCGAACCGCAACGGCGGCCTCACCAAGTTCTACGCCAACCACGACGACTGCCCCGACACCAACGGCAACGGCGTCGTCAACACCTCCACCGACAATCAGTGGCTGCCGTGGGGCACCGAAGAGTGCATGGCCTGGCACACTCCCATGGCCTACGCCTCGCAGCGCCCGGTCGCGTGGACGCAGGGCGAGTTCGACGAGGTCGCCTGCGCCACCGTCAACGAGAAGGTGTGGACCGCGGGCTCCAACGGCAACGCCATCGAGGTGCTGCTCGTCGACGGCGACACCGGCATCATCGAGGAGACGATCCCGATCCCCGGCGTCTCGGCCAACTTCTACGGGATCTACGGCGCCGCGGTGGACTCGGAGGGCAACTTCTGGGGCAGCCAGCTGTCGCAGGGCACGCTCGTCCACGTCAACCGCCAGACCCTCGCGATCGAGACCTGGCCGATGGTCGCCAGCGGCTACGGCATGACCGTCGACGCCGACGGCTACGTGTGGACGTGCTCGGGCACCGCTGCGCGCTTCGACCCCGCCACCGAGACCTGGCAGACGGTCAACGCGGGCGGCGGCGGTGGATGCAGCGCCGACGCCAACGGGATCTTGTGGATGGCGAGCAACCCGGTGAAGGGGGTCAACAACCAGACCCTCGTGGTCGAGTACTCGCTGCCGATCCCCGAGTACGTGCACGGCGTCAGCATCGACTTCGAAGGCAACGTGTGGGGGGTGAGCCTGTTCGGCACCAACGCCTACCGCATCGACCCCGCGACGGGGACGTTCGACACGTTCACCGGTCTCACCCAGCCCTACAGCTACAGCGACATGACCGGGTTTGCCCTCAGCAACGTGGGCGGCGGCGGCGCGCCGAGCGGCTGAGCTTCCGTCTCAGATCGGCGCTCGCAGCGCCTTCATTCCTTCCACGTGAGGATCGGACGACCAACTCCGTCCCCGATCCTCGTTGGGAGCTGATAATGTCGTGCTCCACTCGACCCTGGTTACTGCACTATGACTAAACGCGATCTTGCTTTGGTGTGGATGAGCGCCTTCGCCCTGGCGTGTACCAACTCGGATTCCGGCGACGACGGCATTGCGTCGGCCGGCACCACCAACACCCCGCCGGGCAGCACCACCGACGATCCGGGGACCACGGGCGGCACCAGCCAAGGCACGAGCCAGGGCATGACGAGTGACGGGACCACCGCTGGCCCCGCCGACTCGACCACCGCGAGCGTCGACGACGGCCCGCCCCCCGTGTACTTCGACCTCGGGATCATCCCCGACTCGCCGATGTTCTGCACCCAGGGCGACGGCGAGATCGAGTTCTCGTACATCTGGGTGGCCAACAGCTCGCAGAACACGATCTCCAAGATCAACACGGTGTCGCTGGTCGAAGAGGGGCGCTACTACACGCGCCCCGACATGCAGGGCAGCCCCTCGCGCACCTCGGTGAGCCTCACCGGCAACGTCGCCGTGGCCAACCGCAACGGCGGTCTCACCAAGTTCTACGCGAACCACGACAACTGCCCCGACGCCAACGGCAACGGCATCCTCAGCACCTCGAGCGGCGCGGCCGACATCAAGGCGTGGGGCCAAGAGGAGTGTCTCGCCTGGCACACGCCCATGGGCTACACCTCGCAGCGTCCGGTCGCGTGGACGCAAGGCGAGTTCGACCTCGAGGCCTGCGCCACCGTCAACGAGAAGGTGTGGACCTCGGGCGCCAACGGCAACAGCGTCGAGGTGCTGCTCGTCGACGGCGACACCGGCATCATCGAGGAGACGATCCCGATCCCCGGCGTGCAGGCCAACTACTTCGGCATCTACGGGGCCGCGGTCGACTCCGAGGGTAACTTCTGGGGCAGCCAGCTCGGCATCGGCCAGGTCGTCAACGTGGATCGAGAGACCCTCGCGGTGCAGACGTGGCCAATGGTCGCGAGCGGCTACGGCATGACCGTCGATCAAGAGGGTTATGTGTGGACGTGCTCGAGCACCGCGGCGCGCCTCGATCCCTCCACGGGGATGTGGCAGCAGGCGAACGTGGGCGGCAGCGGCGGCTGCATGTCCGACGGCGGCGACATCCTGTGGATGGCGTCCTCGCCGATGAAGGGCATCAATCGGCACACGCTGGCCGTCGAGTACAGCATTCCCCTACCCAACTACGTGCACGGCGTCAGCATCGACTTCTACGGCTACGTGTGGGGCGTGTCGATGAACACCGAGGCCTACCGCATCGACCCCGACAACGGGACGTTCGATACCGTGACCGGGCTCATCGGTCCGTACACGTACAGCGACATGACCGGCTTCGCCCTCAACAACGTGGGCGGCGGCGGAGCTCCGAGCGGCTGATCGCGGACTGGGGTTCGACGACCCCACGTCGGCGCGCGGCTCGGCGCATCACGTGTGAGAAAAGTGGAAGTTCAGAGCACGGATCGAGCTGCTATCATGCAGCTCTTCCGTGCCCGCATGCGGGCACGGGCAGCACGGGCAGCACGGGCAGCACGAAGGGTTGGCGACCATGGCGAAGCAACGATGGACACTGGTTTTGGGAATTGGCGCACTCTCACTCGCGTGTGTGGATCCGAGTGGTGATGGGTCGACGACGAACGGCGACACCAACCCCACGACCGACGCCCCGCCCGGCAGCACCAGCGACGATCCCGGTCCGACGAGCGGGGCCACGACCCAGGCCATGACGACCGCCGCCACCACTGCGGCCGACTCGACGACCGGAGGAGATGGGCCCGCCGAGACCGGTCCGCCGCCCGTGTACTTCGACCTCGGGATCATCCCCGACTCGCCGATGTTCTGCATG
>JBFIJN010000022.1:0-39187 GCA_041600735.1 Nannocystaceae bacterium | reverse complement strand
CTCAACGGGGCCGTGCTACGCCTGCCGAGCGATCAACGCGAGGTCTTCCTGATGCGCCTGATGGCGGGTATGTCCTTCCGAGAGATCGGCGAGACGGTGGGCGCCCCCGAGAACACGGTGAAGAGCCGCATGCGCTACGCGCTCGACAAGCTGCGCGAGGAGCTTGCCGATCTGCGCCCGGTGGTCTGCGCGGCCGGCCTCGAGGAGGTCGCGAATGGCTGAGGCCGGCCTTGGTCCCAGCGAGCTCGATCTGATCGAGGACGCGCTGGAGGAGCTCGAGCTCGAAGGGGCGCTCGACCGCTGGTCCGCGGACGAGCTCGGTCCGCTCGTGCGCGAGCGACTGACGGACTACCGCTCGATCCTCGCCGCCTCTCGCGAGGCGCTTCCGCTCGAGGACGTGCCGGGTGGAGTGCTCGATGGCGTGCTCGCGCAAGCGCGCCAGGCTGCCGCGGCTGCCCCGGTCGCTGCGGCCCTCGCCGCTCCGTCGTGGTGGTCCCGTGTGCGGCGCAGCTTCATGGTGCCGGCGCTGGCCCTGGCAGGCACGGCGGTGCTGGTGTTCTGGGTGTTCGATCCCGCCGACCCGACGATGGCTCCCGAGCTCGCGTCCGCTCCGCCGCGGGGGGCCGAGCGCGATGCCGCCGGAGCCGAGTCCGCGGCCCGTCTCGAGGAGACTCCTGCGCGCGAGCGAGCTGCGGCCACGCCGACCGCACCGCTTGCATCGCCCAGCGCCGGCGTCGCCGACCTCGAGCAACAGCACCAAGAAAACAAGGACGCCGCGCCCGCCGAAGAGGCCGAGCCGGCGCCCGATGATGATCAGCCGGCGGCGAGCTCCAAGTCGGAGGGTCACGGGCGCATGGGCTCGCTGGGCGAAGCCCCAGGAAACGCGGCCTTGGGCGGCAGCGTGGGTGCCGGTCCTGCTTCGGGGCGCTGGGACATCGTGAGCCGCGGCGATCGAGCCCGGCAAGCCGGCGACTGCACGGCCGCTCGCGAGGAGTATGCGCTCGCGCTCGAGGACGACGAGGCGCGCGTGCGGGCGCGGGCGTTCGCAGGGCTGGGGCTGTGTGACGCGGCATCGGGCGACGATGTCTCGGCCGACGCCAACTATCAGCGCGCCCGCGAGCTCGACGATGCGGTCGGGAGCTTCATCGACTCGCAGAACCAGCGCAGCCGCGGATCCGCGAAGAAGAGCCGCAAGCCCGCGAAGAAGAGCAAGATGGCCGTCGACGCGTACGACCCGCTGTGAGCGCGGCGCCTAGGCCGAGCTGGGCTCGAAGAGAGAGAGATTGGCGTCCTTGCTGGCGCCCCAGCTGCGCCGGGCTTCGGGGGGGAGCACGCCATGGCGGGCCTCATAGGCGCCGAGGAAGCGTCGCGTGGCCGCGTTGAGGTAGCCGCCCCCGCGCAGCGGGCCGAACGCCTCGGCGTAGCGCTCCGCGATCACGCCGAACGCACGGTCGCGCGCGTCCTTGGCCACGATCGAGGCCGCAGCCACCGCCACATGGGCCGACTCGCCGTTGTCGACCGCCTCGAGGCGCGGATAGTGGGCGCGCAGCGGCGCGAACATGCGGGCGCCGTCGCAGATCACTCGGGCCTCGCGAGTCGCCTCGAGCGCGTCGAGCAGCTCGAGCACCACGCGGCGCTCGAGCACGTTGAGCTGGCCGCGGAAGGTGTAGTGGTCGATCTCCTCGACCTCCACCACGCGGACGCGACAAGCGGGGACGAGCGCGCGGATCTGCTGCGCCAGCGCACCGCGACGCTCGCGACCCGCCGCGTCGCTGCCAAAGCGCTTGCTGTCCTCGACACCGAGGGCCTGCAGCGCGGATGCACTGGCGAGATCGACCCCGACCACTGCGATCACCATGGGGCCCAAGATCGGTCCGCGACCGGCCTCGTCGGCGCCGAACACCAGCGTGGATCCGTTGCTCGGGGAGCTCACGCGGGGCTCCCTTCGTCGTCCTCTTGTACGGCCTGGGCGAGGGCATCGATCGCGGTGAGCACGGCGCTGCGCAGGCGCAGGGCCTCGGCTCGGGGGGCGCTGCTGGCCTCGCGATCGAGGCGGGCTCGCGCTCGCTCGACGGCGCGCGCGAGCTGCCCCGCGCGAGCGGCCCAGGCTCGTGCGACCGGACGCAGACCCTCGCGGAACCCCGCCCGCATCGCGGCCTCACCCTCGGCGATCTTGTCGCCATGCTCCTGCACGAGCGCTGCGATCAGCCCCGCGTGGATGAGGCCTTCGACGTGGCCCTGCGCCCACGGGACCAGCTGATCGTCGAGCACGTGGGCGGCCGCCGGATCCTCGCGGCCGAGCGGGGCGAGGGCGCGGCGCAGGGCGATCATGGTGCCCTCGCGCAGCGAGGTCGCGAGGTACTCGGCATCTTGCGGATCGAGCGGACCCTTCGCGCGACCCTTGCCCGCGACCAGCACGCCGAGGCTCAGCCCCTCGCGGGTCAGCAGATCGTCGACGCCGAGCAGCTGCTCTTCGAGTGCGTCGCCAAAGCGCAGCAGCAGGGGATGCGCGGGCACGCGCTCGCCCTGCATGCCCTGCAGGGTGGCGTCGGCGCGCTGCTCGAGCACGGTCACCGCCTCGGCCACGGCGTGACGGGCCGCGCGCAGGGCCTCGGAGAGCCGGCGCGCGGTGAGGCTCCGCTTGAGCTCGCGGGCGCGCTGCAAGAAGTGGCGCTCGAGCGCGGCCTCGACCGCGGCGAACGGATCGTCGCCCTTGCGCTCGCTCGCGGTGCGGTGCTCGAGTGCCTTGCGCGCGCACACGGGGACCACCTCGACGAGCACCTCGCCCAGCTGCTTGCGCAGGTAGTCGGCCAGCTCGATCTTCTCGGCGTCGTCGAGCGTGTCGACCTTGTTGAGCACGCCGAGCACCTGGCGGCCGCCCGCGCGCAGGCTCTGCAGCATGCCGGCCTCGGTGGCCGCGCCGCTGCGGGTGGCCGAGAACAGCCACACGACGGCATCGGCCTCGTCGAGGAACTCGCGCGCGACCTGCTCATGAAAGGCATCGAGTGCGTTGAGGCCGGGGGTGTCGACCACCGAGGCCTCACCCATGCGACCGCCGCTGCGCTCGATCTCCACGTGGCGAATGCGGGCGGCCTCGCCGTCATCGAGGCCGTGAAGGAACGGCTCGACATCGGCGGCGGCGAGCGTGGCGATGCGACCGTCGCGGTAGTGCACGCGTGCCCCACCGGTGAGCCCGCGGCGAAACACGTTGATGGTGCTGGTGGTGGGCAGCACGCCCATCGGCGCCACGGTCTGGCCCAGCAGCGCATTGACGAACGTGCTCTTGCCCGCGGAGAACTCGCCCATGATCGCGATCGTGAGCGGTCGTGCGAGTCGCTCGCGCGCCGCGATCACCTGGGCCAGCGCGGTCTGTACCCCGGCGAGCGGCACGCCGAGCACGCGGTTGGGTACGCCAGCGAGCAAGGTGGTGGCGGCGGCGAGCCGATCTTCGAGGCGGGTGCCGGTGTCGCCTTGCGCGAGCTCGGCCAGCATCTTGCGCGGGCGCGCGAGCTCGGGAGCCTCGATGAGCGCCTCGACCAGGAGGTCTTGCGCGAGGTCGTCTTGGCCCTCGAGGCGGCAGCGCTCGGCGGCGGCGAGCGCTCGCTGGCTGGCCAGCACGGCGCTGCGCAGGTCGGGGTCGCGCAGCGGGCTGCACGGATCGGGACCCGCGGGGCCGCCGAGGTCGGGGTCGGCACGAAAGCGCGGGGGCATGCCGGGCTGGAAGTCTTCGTGCGAGCGATCGCCCGCGGCGATGCGGTGTCGCGCGCGAACCAAGCGCAGCTCCTCGGGGGCGGTGCCCTCCTCGCGACGCAGGCGATCGAAGATCGGGTCGTACACGGGCGGCGGAAACCAGTCGAGGCGCAGCGCCACGTGGGCGAGCTCTTGCAGCCAGCGATCGCGCACCGCGGCGGGGGCGGCCTGGGCCGCGTCGGACAGCGCCTGGATCACGTCGCGGCGCAGCGAGGTGTCGGAGGGCCCGAGCTCTTGGCCTGCGCGCTGGCGCCGGGCGAGCTCGGCCAGGGCCCAGCGGCGGCGATGCTCGGGATCGGCGGGCGCGGCTTGCAGGTGGCGCAGCGCGACGGTTGCAAGATCGTCGCCG
Source organism: Nannocystaceae bacterium (assembly GCA_041600735.1). Classification (GTDB taxonomy): domain Bacteria; phylum Myxococcota_A; class Polyangia; order Nannocystales; family Nannocystaceae; genus Paraliomyxa. The sequence goes on along the minus strand of JBFIJN010000022.1, from coordinate 35,088 downwards.
CCATCGTCGGTCAGGCCGACGGTCAGGCCCACCCACAGGCGCGTCTCGTCGACGTTGGGCTCGTCACCCAGCATCTCGAGTCGTGCCTGCGCTCCGATGGCATCGCCCTTGGCGGCGAGCACTCGCACTTGGAGCTCGCGGGCCAGCGGGTCGTGCTCGTCGTGCGCTTGTGCGTCGTCGATCCAGCGCTCGGCCTCCGCGAGCTGATCGGCCGCCAGCAACAGCGCGATGCCACGGCGGAGCAGCACGTGGCGCAGCGGGATTCCGAGCTCGGGCGGCAGCTGGGTGCGCGCCTTGTGCAGCTCGCGGAGCGCTCGATCTTGCTCGCCGCGCCGCAGCTGGGCCAGGCCTGCGAGGAGGTGCACGAGCAGCCGCGTCTCTTGAGCGTCGCGCTTGGGCACCTCGCCCAGGTGCCGCGCCGCGCGACGCAGCGCGTCGAGGGCGTGCTCGGGGCGGCCGTCGTAGAGATCGTGGGCGCCCTGCAGGAGCTGACGCGGGGCGGGGCCGAGCGCGTCGTCTTCGAGCGCCGCGATCACGTCGAGCAGCGGGCGCAGCGGGCGGCCGCCCGTGACGAGGTCGTGCACGAACGTGAGCCCGAGCGCGTAGCGCAGGTGCGGCTGGGTGGGGTGGCTCTCGATCTGCCCGCGCACGATCGCCTGCGCCTGCGCCAGCTCGCCGCCGAGCCGCAGCATGCGGGCGTGCTGCAGCGGCTCGCGCAGCTCGTCGGGAACGCTGGGCGTGCCCGAGACCTCGGCCACGAGCTCGCCCACGCGTCGAGCCCAGCCCCCGAGGGCATCGCCCACCGAACGCAGGCCACGGGACGAGGGCTTGGGTTGCTCCGGCTCGTCGCTCATTGGCGGCGAGCTTAGCAGGCCGGCTCCTAGTTGGTCTGGGCCTTCGCCGCGGCCGGAGGCGGGGCCGCGCTGCCAGTGCGCTTCTCTACCGTGGACTCGTCGGCGCCGGGCATGCGGGAGACGACGCCCTCGTCCTCGGTGCGCGGCGGGGCATACGGTACGTCGGCGCCGTCGCCCAGGGTGCGGGTGAGGTCGGCCACGAGCTGGCCGATCGCCGTCATGCCCTCGCGGTTGATCCCCGCGAAGTGGTCGCCGACCTGGTGATAGTCGTCGTGCAGCCCGGTGAAGAAGAACAGCACGGGCACCTTGTTGCGATAGAAGTTGGCGTGGTCGCTGCGCGCATTGATGGCCCGCTCGTAGACGACGGCGAGATCGTGCGTGCCGACCCGGTCGAGGAGCGGCATCCATGCGTCACTCGAGCTCACGCCGCCGATCGCCAGGCCCTTCTCGCCGAGGCGCCCCACCATGTCGAGGTTGACCATCGCCACCACGGTGCCGCCCTCGAACGGCGCCAGCTTGGGGGGCTTGCTCGCCAGCGCCTTGGAGCCGTGCAGGCCCAGCTCCTCGCCGGCGAAGTGGGCGAACACGATCGTGCGCGCGGGTCGATAGCGGGCCTCGGAGAACGCGCGCGCGATCTCGAGGACCATCGCGGTGCCGCTCGCGTTGTCGTCGGCGCCGTTGCAGATCGTGTCGCCCTCCTTCTCGCGACACATGACGCCCTTCTCGCTGGTGCCGATGTGATCGTAGTGCGCGCCGAGGACCACGATCTGCTCGGGCTTGGTGGTACCCGGCAGCACCGCGACCACGTTGAACGCCTCGCGCTCCACCGTCTCGCGCTTGGCGGAGATCGACAGCTTCAGGCCCTTGGGGAGCGCGGGCCGGGTCTTGCCCGGCGAGACGTCGACCCCCATCCACTCCTTGGCGGCGGTGGAGCTGATCCACGCGACGGGGATCTTCAGGGTCTCGAGCGATCCGCGGGCGCTGCTGGCGATGGCGCGATCGTCATCACTCACGAGCACGAGCCCCGCCGGCTCGAGCGCGGCGATCGCCTGGATTGCCTCGACGAGGCGCTCGGGCGGGGGTGCCGGGGCCACCACGATCTTGCGGCGAACGGCTGCGCTGGCGCTGCCGAGCGCGCGCACCGAGACGGCCTCCGCATACGCGGCCTCGCCTCCGCCGTTCGAGAGCGTGGTGAGCACGTCGCTCGCGACCTGCCGACTCCCGCCCTTGCCATCCTCGACCCACACGATCACGTCCTTGCCCGGCTCGGCGCCGTACGGGGCGGTGAAGGCGAGGCGATAGCTCTCGCCCACCGGGCCCAGGCCCATGGCCTCGTACTGCTTGGTGATGTGATCCGCCGCGACGCCGAGCTCGTCGCTGAAGGTGAAGCGGCCGCGTAGCGCATCGCTCGAGAGGTACTCGAGGTCCGTGAACATGCGCGCGGGATCGATCTTCGGCTCGACCGGGGCGGCGGCCTCGGGGCGCGAGCTCGTGGGCGGCGTGGTGGCGGCGTTGGGGTCGGTGCCGACCGAGACGCGACAGGCCAGCGCAGACGCAGCGAGGAGAGCGAGCGCGCCGAGGCGCGAGGAACGAGAGACGAAGCGGGCGGCGTGCATCGGGTGGCTCCGAGGGTAGGCCAAGCGGCGGGGGTGGGCGAGCGGGCAGACCCCGGCCAGCCGCGGCAGGTTTCGTCCCGGCCCCGAATCGCGCGTGCTCACCCTCCATCGCACGGCTGTCGCGGTACTGCGGCGGCCCGTGCCCGCGCGCGCAGCTCGAGCGGCTCAGGCCGAGCCGGGCCGCACGGCGCCCTTCGGCAGCCCGCGCCAGCGCTCGAGCAGCTCCTCGGTCACCGGGTCCTCACCGGCGAGATGTCGCTCCACGTGCGGGATCGAGTCTTGCCCCCAGAACAGCTCGCCGCTGCTCTCCACCGCGAAGCTCGGCACCCCGAACACGCCCCGCGCGATCGCGGCATCGGTCTGCGCACGCACGCGGTCCTTGGCCTCGCGCGTGCCCGCCTCGGCCACCAGCGCCGGTCCGGGCAAGCCTGCGGCGTCGAGCTCGGCACTCACCGCCGTCTCGTCGGTGATGCTCTCGCCGCGCGCCCAGGCGCGCTGATACAGCAGCTCGATGATCTGCACGCGCTGCTCGGGCGGCCGCGGCAGCGAAGCCAAGCGCAGCCCCAGCAGCGGATTGAACGGATGCGCGGGCGGTGGCCGGATCGGCACCCCCTGATCGAAGGCCAGCCGCACCACGTGCTTCCACGTATAGATCCGCTTGGGCTCGATCTCGGCGGGCCCCTTGTGCCCGTAGGCGTCGAGCATCGCGGCAAACAGCACGGGCACGGGCTCGAGCGTCACGCCAGCGCGCTTGGCCAGCGCGCGCGCCTGGGGCCACCCGAGGTACGCATAGGGCGAGATGAAATCGAAGTAGAAGCGCAGCGCGGTCATCGAGCGGCGATCATGCCACGGGGGCCGCTCACACGTCGGAGCAAGCGGCCTCGACCACGGAGATCGCCTGCTGGAATGCGCTCGCATAGTCGCCGCACACCGGCGCGATGAAGCTATGCGTGAACATCCCGATGAAGCTCGTGAGCACGGTGGCCTCGATCGAGTGCCCCGACAGCGAGCAATCGGTGCCGGGCTCGTTGATGAGGCCCAGCATCACGATGTTGTCGACGTACCCGTCCTTGACGTCGACGAGCCGATCGTAGCGGTAGTCCACCGGCCCCGGGTCGTCTTCATCGGTCACGATCACGACGACGAGCAGCGCGTCGTCGCGGATGAAGCCGTCGTTGCACAGGCCGGGCTGGTCGAGCACGTCGACCGCGGCGGTGAGCGCCTGGAGCGGTCGCTCCTCGGTGCTGCCGGCGGTGCCCACCTGCGCGGCGCACGGGAACGTCGCGTGGAGATCATCGCGCTCGGTCATGTAGGCGTGACCCTCGGCGTAGGGGCCACACTCGGCCTCGCTCGAGTTGTACCCCGCGGTCGTGGTGATCAGGCCTCCGATGGCATGACACGAAGGATCGGCGACCTCCGCGTTCCCGGCGTACGCGTCGGTCGTCACCACGCCCAGGTGAATGCTCTCGAGCGCGGCCTGGGTCTCCTGCACCCCCTCGATGAACACCCCGAAGTTGTCGGCGAGCTGCCGCTGATACATGAGCATGCTCGCCGAGTCGTCGATCACGAACAGGAAGTCGACCTTGGGGCAGCCGGTGACCACCGGGTCTTCGTCCTCGTCGTCGAGCTCGATGTCGTCGAGCCCGCGGTCGAGCACGAACACGGGGCTACGGCCGCAGCCCGAGGCGATCAATCCGCATAGCGCGATCAACCACGGGTGGGGCAGAAGAGCCACGGGGAGAGATCGCGCCACGCGCCACGATCTTACACCCCGACCACGGCGCCGCGCTGGCCCCACGCGAGTCCCACACTCTTCGGGGCGGCCGCGCGCGGAGCGGATTCTGGCGTATGGTGCCGCGCCCGATGCCCCGCACCCGCACCCTCATCGTCGACCGCGACGCGCCGGACCCGGCGGTCTTGCGCGAGGCCGCCGCCGTGCTGCGCGCAGGAGGGCTGGTCGCCTTCGCCACCGAGACGGTGTACGGCCTCGGTGCCGATGCCACGCGTGCGGACGCGGTGCAGGGCATCTTCGACGCCAAGGGTCGCCCCGCCGACAATCCGCTGATCGTGCACGTGTGCGACGCCGCGATGGCTCGTCTCCACGCCGGCCGCTGGCCGCCGAGCGCGACGCGCTTGGCGGAGCTCTGGCCCGGGCCGCTCACGCTCGTGGTGCCCAAGGCGGCCACGATTCCGGCGCTCGTGAGCGCCGGCCTGCCGAGCGTGGGGCTGCGCGTGCCCGCGCCCGCGGTGGCGCGCGAGCTGATCGCTGCGGCCGGAGTACCGCTCGCGGCCCCCAGCGCCAATCGTTCGGAGCACGTCTCCCCCACGCGAGCCGAGCACGTGCTCGCGGATCTCGACGGTCGCATCGACCTCGTGCTCGACAGCGGACCCACCGTGATGGGCATCGAGTCTACCGTGATCGATCTCTGCGAGGAGGTGCCGCGGCTGCTGCGACCCGGTCCGCTCGATGTCGCGCTGCTGTCCGAGCACCTGGGGCAGCGCATCGCGGTGGGTCCGGCGGCAGGCCCCGCACGCAGCCCCGGCCAGGGCCCCCGACACTACGCCCCGCGCTCGCCTGCGCTGCGGGTCGCCTCGCTCGAGCTGCTCGAGGGGCTCTCGCTCGGCCCCGACGACGCGGTGCTCGTGATCGGCCAGCCCGGGGTGGCGCCGCGCCTCGCCGCCCGCGTGATCGAGCTCCCCAACCCCGAGATCGCCGCGCACTCGCTCTACGCCACGCTGCGGGCCTGTGATGCTCGGGGTGCGCGGCGCATCCTCGTGGTCATGCCACCGGATGCTCCCGCTTGGTACGCGGTGCGAGACCGTCTGCTGCGCGCGACGGTCCCGCTGTGAGATGAGCGCGGGTCAGCAGCCCATCTCGTCCTCGCCCGCCGGGCAGTCCACGTAGACGTCGCAGTGCCAGGCGGCGGGGATGCAGCTGCCGTCGTTGCACGCCCACTGGTCAGCGGCACAGCCACCGCCCGCGCCACAGCCCATCTCGTCCTCGCCCGCGCTGCAGTCGGAGTACACCCCGTCGCAGCGCCAGTCGGCCGGGATGCAGGCTCCGTCGCCGCACGTCCACTGGTTCGCGGCGCAGCTTCCGTCGTCGCTCGGCGGGGGCGGGTTGCCTCCTCCACCACCGTTGCCGCCACACGAGGCCTCGTCCTCGCCGCCGGTGCAGTCCTCGTACTCGCCGTCGCAGCGCCACGCGCCCGGGATGCAGGCCCCGTCGGCGCAGGTGAACTCGCCCGCGGCGCACCCGCTGGGCGCCGCGCCGTCGCAGTCGTCCTCGTCCTCGCCGCCGGTGCAATCCTCGTACTCGCCGTCGCAGCGCCAGTTGCCGGGGATGCAGGTGCCGTCGCTGCACGCGAACTGGTTGTCGGGGCAGGCCCCGGCCGCGCCGTCGCACGACTGCTCGTCGTCACCATCGAGGCAGTCGGCCTTGCCGTCGCAGCGCAGCGCCGAGGCGATGCAGCTGGCATCGGCGCACGTGAATTGCTCAGCGGCGCACGACAGCTCCGGTGCCGCACACACCTCTCCCTCGCGGAACCCGTCCTTGGGCAGGCTCACGTAGTAGCCGTCGAGCTCGCCGGGGGCGGTGACCGGGGTCGCGCCGTTCGGCCGCAGATCGTTGGGCTGCGCCACCGTCTTCTGCTGCATCCAGCGCCCCGAGATCCCGCCGTTCTTCTGGTTCTCCACCGAGAGATCGATCATCAGCGCGTTCCAGGTGCTGCGCTGCGCGCCCACGCCCCCCAGCGTGCCGCCGCCCGGTGCCGTCGGCGAGTCGATGCCCATCGTGTAGAACAGGTACGTCGGTCGCCCGCAGTTCCAGCGGTTGTCTCCGACCTTCCAGTTCGGGTTCACCTGGATCGGCACGAAGCCCCAGCAGCGGATCCCGTTCACCGGGTGCCAGCCCGACGCGTCGTTCTCCACCGTGACCACGCAGAAGCGGTCCTCGTCGATCTTCCAGTAGGCGACGGCTCCGTTGTCCGGTCCGAAGATGTCGAGGTCCACGACGTCCCCGACCTGGCGCTCGCCATTCGCGACCGGCCAGCCCACCCAGCCGGCGAACTTGTTGTTGCCGGTGGCCTTGATCGGGTCGTTGAGCAGGCTGCGCAGCAGCGCCTCGGGGCGCTGCCCCACCGGCAGCGCCAGGATCGCGCCGTGGAAGTCGGTGCGGGTCCAGTCGTTGCCCTCGGGGTAGTTGTGGATCTTCACCCCCGTGTTCTCGATCTTCGTCTTCACCGCGGCGGGAATCACGAAGTTGGACATCTCCGACCAGCGCTGCTCGATCCACTTCTGCAGGTTGGCATCCTCGCCGCGGAAGAACGCGTTGGGCGGGGGCACGGTGGCACCGGCCTTCTGAAACGTGATCTTCACTCCGCGCAGGTCACCACACTCGAGCTCGTAGTCGTCGATGCGGCAGTCACCCGACTCGTACGCGGGGTCGTTGTAGCCGCACGGGTCGTCGCACAGCGGCACCTCGCAGCTCTGTCCGGGAGGGGCGACGCACTCGCCATCGTCGTCGCCCACGCCCAGGCCAGGTCCCGAGCCACCTCGGCCGGCTTCGGCGGCACACCCCACGGCGCCCAGGGCCAGCAACATCACCCACCACGACAACTTCGACTTCGCGCTTGGGACCATGGGTAGGACATGTCAGCAAGTCCCGGGCCAAGCCCACGCAAGCCGCTGCGAGGCCCTGCGGCGCCCCTTCAGCCCGCTTGCGCAGCCCGACCCGCGCCACCGCCCATCGCCTGGGCGGATTGAGCAAGCGAGTCGCCCAACCGAGGGTCGCGTCCGATCTCTACCGAGGGGTAGAGACGGGCGGCAGCGCCTCGCCCAGCAGCACCGCGCGCCCGAGGAGGGTGCCGAGCCCCAGCAACAGCGGCCGCGTGACGCCGTCGTACTCGTAGAGGTTGTCGTTGAGCACGCCATTGGCGTTGGCGTAGCCCACGACCGTCACCACCATCGCCCGCCCCGACTCGAGGTCCTCGATGTACGCGTTGTCGAGGTGGAACCCGTACGCCTTGCCCGCCTTGCCCACGTAGCGGATCCGCTCGAGGGGCATCACCTTCATCATGCCCTTGATCATCGTGTGGTAGCGCAGCCCCGAGTCGTGCTCGCTGGTGTAGACCGGGTTCTTGCTCGCGAGCGGGTCGTCGGTCATCGCGGCCAGCAGGAACTGCCGGTCGGACTCGCGCAGCCCCAGGTCTTGCACCCCCGGCAGGTCGGGGCGCGCCAGGGCCAGCGTCAGCCGGTGCAGATCGTGCACCGAGGCGTAGTTCTTGGCGGAGAAGTCGAGCGGCTCCTCGACGAGCGAGTGGGTCGCATCATCGATGTAGCCCACCCCGATCCGCAGCTCCGTGGACTCCGTAGCGGGCATGACGAGGTCGCTGACGCGGGCCGGCATCACCACGGGCTTGCCCTTGCGCGGCCGCAGCTCCACGCGCGGCGTGGTGCGCTGCACCAGCGGGTCTTGCACGCCGTACATGCGGTGGTGGATCCGCACGCTCGCGAACCCCAGGCTCCACATGTCTTCGTTGATCTCGCGGTGCCCGACCAGCTCGTAGAGCCGGTTGAACGAGATGTTGTTGGACACGAGCTGCATCTTGCGGATCTCGTGTCCGATCGTGATCGTCCCGCCCTCTAGGTTCGACGCGTCCTTGGTGAGGCAGGACCTGCCTTCGCAGTAGGCGAGCGGCGTGTCGAGCCCGACCGCTTGCCCTTCGCGGCGCAGCGCCTCGAGCTTGCGCAGCGCCGCGACGGCGGCGAACGTCTTGATCGCCGACGCTGGGTACACGTACTCGTCGTCGGCGCGATAGCTGTGGACCGCCATCGGCGGGCCCTTGGCGCCCTTGGGGGCGATCACCGTCACCAGCACCTGTAGGCGATAGCGGGCGGGATCCTTCATCAGGCGGGCGATCTTCGGATCCGACGCGAGCAGCCCCGCAAGCCAGGGGTCCTCGCCGGCGATCCCCTGCGGCTCGCCCGCCTTCGCTGTCCCGCGCTCGCGTACCGCCGGGCCCGCTTCAGTCGGGCCCGCTTCAGTCGGGCCCGCTTCGGCATCGCTCGGGGCCTCGCTCGGACCGGCCACGCTCGGACCGGCCTCGCTCGGGCCTTCGTCCCCACCCTTCGCCGCCGCGCCCTCGCCCCCACCCGCGCTCGCCGTCGCACGCTCGGCCGGCTGCGCGGGCGCGGAGCTGGCCCCCGGCGAGGAGCACCCCGCCAGCACCAGCCACCCCAGCCACCCCACCCGCGCGCGCCACCCGGTCATGCTCACTCTGCGATCACGGGCGGCTTCTTCGAGACCTGCACCTCGCCGTCGAGCAGCGACAGCCCCACCACATCGGTCTTGGTGCGGTAGTGCAGCATCCGCGGCAGGTTGGTCACGCGGCTCAGCTTCAGCCACTCGAGGAACTTGGGCGCGGGCTGCACATTGTAGTGGTACTCCTCGCCCTCGGCGAAGCCAAACACGCCCCAGCCCAGCGTTCGCACGACCACGCCGTTCTCCCCCACCGGCAGCCCGATGAAGTTGCGACGGAACTCGGGGGTGAAGTCGATGTACTGCTCCACGTTCGACAAGTAGATCACATTGAACGCGAGCCCCGAGTCGTGCATGGCCTTGCCGATCGCCACCATCGTCTCGTTGGCCGTGAAGTCGCCGCGAAGCGCGAATACACGGCCGTTGCGCCACAGCGTGCGGATGTGATCGTACTGCGCCTGATCGGTGATGAACGTGGGGATCCCCAGCGCCTCGTACGACTTGCGAACCTTGCGGAATCGCGCCCAGACGAGTGGTCGCGCGATCTTGTAGGCGCGGTGGATCTTCTCGACATCGGGCCGATCCGAGAAGCGCGCGTCGATCAGCGCCAGACCTTCGCTCTCGCGATCGGGGGACCAGCGCTGGAAGAAGTCTTCGTAGGTCTCGGCCTCCTCGAACAGCAGCCCGTAGGCCTGGTGCAGATCGGCGATCGACGCGTCGAAGTCGACCACGACGATCAGATCCGACTTGGCCCAGCCCGCCAGCAGATAGTTCTGATCGGTGCCGACCCCGAGGTAGGCCCCGCCCAGATCGGCGAGGTGCTCGTGCCAGATCTGCTGGTTGAGCTCGTTGGAGATCCAGTAGTGCGAGTTGCGGATCAGCGCCTCGGGCTTGGGATCTCGCGGCAGGTTGGCAAAGCGCTCGCGGACCTCGTCGGGCAGCGGAGCGAGCGGGTCGACGACCGCCGCGGGCTTGGGCTCGGCCGGCGTGGCCTCGCCATCGGCCTCGACATCGGCCTCGACGTCGGCCTCATCGCTCGGCCGCGCCTTGGCGGGGGCGGTCTTGGTGACGACGTCGCTCGCGGCGACCTCGGTGGGTGGAGCGGCGGACTCGGGTCGGGCCGAGCACGCGCTCACCAGCGCGAGGAGGAGGACGGCGCGCGACCACACCGTCGGGGGGGCGATCGCAGGATCTCGGGGGGGACAAGGGCGTCTCACGTGCGCTCCGTGTACGAAGAAGGGCCTCGGAAACGTCCCGGGCCGCGGCGGTGAGCCTACAACCACCGATCTCGTCACGCGACAAACCCACGGGAAGGTGTGGCGGCAACCCCGACGCCGCGCTCAGCGCACGTGCGACCTGAGTAGCTGGCCGAGCCCGTTGTTGCGCAGCCGCGCCAGGAGCTCGGGTCGCGTGGTCTGCAGGGCCTGGGCCGTCGCATCGAGCTCCCAGTCGGCGGCCACCAGCGTCGCCAGCAGCCGCCCACGTCGAGCCTGCGCGGCCGAGAGCCGAAAGGTCTCGAGGTACGCGAGCCGCCCGTCGGCGTCCACGATCGCCTCGCCCACGTGATTCTCCGCGTCCGGGTGGAACGACGGGAGGAATCGCATCAGGCGAAAGCCGCCTAGCCGATTCACGGTGTGCGCCTCGACCTCGGCGGTCATCAGCCCGCTGGCCATCAGCGCCGCGAAGGCGCTCCACTCGCGCCGCACCCCATCGATCGCCTGCGACAGCGCATCGAGCGAGTCGATCGAGGCGGCATCGAGCCGCTGCCACAGCGCGGAGGTCTCGGGCTGGAGCACCGCGTACTGCACCAGCAGCTCGCCGTACATGTTCTGCAGCAGCGTGCGATGCAGCCGGCGATAGTCCGCCGGATGCGGTGCGATGAAGGCCGAAGCGAACGCATCGGCCACGAACACCAGCACGCCCACCTGCTGGGGGTGCAGCTCGAACACCCGCAGCGCGTCGTCGAGGCCCGGAATGTCGGTGCCGCGGTAGCTTCGCTCGGAGCGCGGCGAGAGCCCTTGCGACAGCACCTCGCGGCTGTACTCCGGCCACGGCACGTTGGGCCCGGCGAAGCCCACGCTGAGATAGGCATCGAGCGCGAGGTGCTGCGGCAGCAAGCGCAGACGGCTGGGGTCTTCGCGGCGGGCCAGTCGCTGGAGCACCTGCACGCGAAACACCGACTCGGGCTTGTCCTTGGGTCGCACCAGCTGCGCCCCCAGGCTCGTGTGCGATCCCCCGTGCTTGGGGAGCTCCACCACCAACGCATGCGGCACGTAGGCCGTGTAGGCCGTGTGATCGTCGAGTCGCACGGTGGTGAGATCGGCGGAGTACGGCACCGTGTAGAGGCGCAGAGCCTCGATCGGCTCGTCGCGGACGAGCGGAACCAAGCGCACGTTGCCGACCACCTGCGAGGGTGCGGCTCGCAACCCGGTGAAGTCGAGCCGCAGCTGCTCCCCGCGCTTCACGACACGACCTCCCACTCTGGCTCCGGCTCTGGCTCGGGCTCGGGCTCTGGCCCGATGAACGCCGCGACGCGGGCCTCGAGGAACTCGTGCAGGCCATCGAGCGCAGCATCTGCGGCGGCGAAGCGAGCGAACGCGAGCATCGTGGGCAGGTCGCTCGCATCGCGCACCCCGAGGGTGGGCACGCTTGGGGTCAGGGCTCGCGGCGAGAAGTCATTGGCGTCGAACACCGGGTTGGCGTGCACGATCACCGAATGCGCCCGGGGGTCGAGTCGCTCGCGAAACACCCGCAGCACCTCGCCGGCGCCGCCTGGCGGGTCGTTGTCGTAACCATCGGAGATCACCACCACCAACGAAGGCCGACTGCGCAGCGCCGCCAAGATCGGCGTGGCCAGGTCGGTCGAGCCGTAGGGATCGACCAGCAGCACCGACTCGGGCCCGCTCACGCCGGGCTCCTCGCGCAGCGCCGGAGTCCAGTGTGCCTCGTAGCGCTCGGCCGCCTCGCGCAGCAGGTAGTGCCCCGCGAGCGCGAGCGCCAGCGGTCGCCGACGCTTCTCCTCCGAGCCCGAAGACGAGTAGCTGCGATCGAGCACGGTCGCCACCGACCCCAGCCGCCAGCGCTGCCTGGCCAGCGTGCGCCGCGCGGCTCGCTCCAGCGCCTGGTGCAGCTCGAGGGCTCGGGCGCGTCGCTCCTCGAGCGGTCGCGTGACCACGTAGCTGCTGAGCCGCGTGAGCGTGAGCGCATCGAGATCGGCGCGCACGTCGACCCCTTCGCGCACGCCGGCCTGCTTCATGCGCACGCGCTCGCGCTGCGTCATGCGCGGCTCGATGGCGGCCAAGAACTTCGCGCGATCGATCCCGTGTCGGGCCGCGAACCCCTCGGCCACCGTGAACGGCAGCTCGTAGATCGCCCGCGTGTCGTGGCGGGCGCGTCGATAGGCCTCGAACAGCGGGTGCGCATAGGGCTTGCCCCCCGCGCCTTCGAACAGGAACCGCCCGCGCTCGTCGGGCAGCCGCAGGTGACAGTGACGCACGATCGCCCGCAGCGCTCCGCGGTACTTCACCGCATCGAAGTCGGGATCGGGCCGCTCGCGCAGCCACTGTCGCGCGATGGCCCGCGCGCGGCGGTTGTTCACCCGCCGCTCGGCGAGCCTGCGCAGCAGCCGAAACGCCTGCGGAGCGGGCAGCCGGCGCAAGGCCGCCGTGACGAGCCGCCCTTCCTCGTGCCACCCGTGCCCCGACGTGCGGCTGCTGGCGAGCAGCTTGGCGATGATCTTCGCCGTGTTGAAGTGATTGAGCCCTACCGCCAAGCACCGCGCATACAAGCGGCGATAGTTGCCGTGGATGTACTCGTGCAGGAAGTCGATCGAGATCGCCTGCCCGGCGGCATCACCGTAGAACTCGCGCTGCCCCGTGCTCGAGAACGCGGCATTGATGAACGTGACCAGGTCTTCGCGCTCGACCCGTCGCGCGGCCGCTCGCGAGCCTCCCGCGGGCAGGCGCACGAGCTCGGGTTCGTAGGTACGGGGAGGAGTGCTCGATTGCGTCATCGGGTGGCCCAAGGAGAGGCAGCTCGACGACGATTCGAGCGCGAAGGAGGAGCAAGCGCCGGCCGGGGTGAGGAAATGCGATCATTTCAACACGCGTCCAAAGCAAGTTTCGGTAATCGCACCGAAGTCCCGCGGCCGACCCCAATTCGAATAGCACCGGCGCGCGAGCCCGGGCAAGCGCGAAAGCTCGCGCCTCAGTGCTTCGCGGTGCCCACGGTCGTCCGACCCGAGGCGGGGCGGCGCTCGGCCTTCACCAGCTTGGGCGTGGGACCGTCCCAGCCCTCGAGCGCGAACGTGCGCCGCCCCTCATAGAGCATCACGTCGAGCAGGCCGTCGTCGGTGATCGTGAAGCGCTGGGCGGCGGTGGGCACCGGCACCTTCTGCATGATCTTCCCGTCGCTCCGCCGCACCACGTAGAGGAAGTCGCGCTCGTTGGTGAACCCGTAGCCGGCGATCAAGTAGTCGCCGTGGACCAGGAACTCCGCGTTGGAGATCAAGGGCCGGGTACGCCAGCGGATCTCCTTGGCGAGTGGATCGTAGGCGACCAGCGCCGAGCACTTGCCCTTGGCTCCGCTCGCGTAGCTCTGGCAAGCCTCGTTGAAGTAGAGCGTGCCCTCCGACCAGCGGATGTCCTGGACCTCGAGGTACGTCGGCCGCGAGAGCAGCTCGTGCAGCGCCACACTCCACCGCTCGTTGCCCTCCATGTCATAGAGGTGCACGAAGTAGTGGCAGTTGGTATCGACACTCAGCGTGCAGCTGCTCGCGCCGTAGGGGTCGCGGTAGAACGCCATCAGCTCGTCGCCCTCGCGGTCGAGGAGGAACAGCTCGGCGGTGCCGTCGATGAGCGGTACGAACCACGGCACTTGCGGACCCACCCACACCCGCGGGCTCCCCGAGCTGAGCGCACCGTCGACATGGGTGCGCAGGCGACCCACGAAGTCGCTCGGCTCGCGCGGCGGCGCCTCGACGGTGAGGTCGCCCGCGCGTCGCACGGGCGGAACGACATAGGGGTTGGGCTCGCGCGGCTCGGAGATCTCCGGGGTGGGCTCGGGATCGCGAGCCGGCTCGGCGACGGCAAGCGGGGTCTCGACCGGGGGGATCGCGACGGCGGTCGTCGGCTGCGGTCGCAGTGGAGGCTGCGCGCGATGCCCTGCACACGAGGGGATCGCAATCCAGCCAAGGGCGATGAGGAGGGCGACTCGTGTGCACATCGCCACCGAGGGTAGTGCCGCCGGGCGCCGAGCGCCTGCGTCCAAGATATTTTTCAATGCAGTGATCGCCCGTAAGGAAAATTACTGATAGTGAATTTCGCAAATGATCTCAGCGACATCGCGGGTGAGGAGCAAAACCCGGGTGGACGGGCTCAAAACCCAGGCTAGCTTGGAATTCGTGCCTATTCGCGGCCATTGGATGAGTTTGGGGGTTCGAGCGGGGGTTTGCCGCCGTCACGGGTGCCGCCGTGCGGGCAGTGAAGCTTTGCTCTTGGGCTCCGTCGAAAGCCCCCGACCAGCACGGCCGGCGGTGGAGACCCCATCCTGGCCCTAACCACGGGGATTAAGCCATGTACCTACGCAGGAATCGAGTTCGTTGCGGTGACACTCGTCGGACCTATCTGTCCATTGCCCACAATGTTTGGTGGTCGGGCGATGGAGCCCGCAAGGCCCAGAGCCGACCGATCGTAGTCGCGAGCTTCGGCGTCGAAGACAATGTCGACATCGATCTCGCCCGAGAGGTGGTGGCAGCGGTCGAGCGCTGTGCTCCCAAGTTCTCCGCGCGGCGCGGAGAGGGCAAGGCGGTCACGATCCGCATCGCTCAGGAGATCCGCAAGATCGAGCCGTTCTTGAAGGTGTTGGCGAGTCGCAAGCTCGGGCTCTCGCAGCACCTCCCCCCGCACCCGGAGCGCAGCGAGATCCTCGATACGCTCATTCGCAATCAGCTCGCGGAGCCGACTGGCGCTCGAGAAGAGGAGATCCTCTCCTCCATCCGCTCGCGCAGCGCGAGCTAGCGATCAGGCGCTGGCTCCCCGATCGCAATCGATCCGGGTGGTGGCACGATCTTCAGAACGAAGATGTGCCGCCACCTGAGATCGCCCCGGCGGTCGCGAGCTCAGCCGAGCAGCTCGAGCACCAGCGACTCGGGCAGCGGTAGCTCGGGCTTGCGCGACACGAACACGTGCGGGGCCTTGCCGGTCGTGACCAGCGTGCCGTAGCCCAGCCGCGGGGCGAGCACCTCGAGCACCATGAGCTCGCGTCCGCCGATGCTGCGGGTCTCGGCGCGCTCTTGCAGCACGGGGCGTGCGAGCGGGGCGGTCTCTACGAACACCTCGCTGAGGAAGTCGACGCGCAAGGCGATGTCGCTGCGCTTGCCCTGCAGCCCCACCGCCTGATCGCGCGGCAGCCCTGGCGGCAGATCTCCCGAGATCTTCGACAGGATGAACGGTGCCAGCAGGTCGGGCTCCGACAGCTCGGCTCGCGGACAAGAGATGATGCCCAGCGCGTCGATGATGAACGGCACGTCGGCCTTGACCTCTGCGGCGCGGCGCTGATGCTCGGCGTTCTCGGCCGCCCGCTCGGTCTCTCGTCGCTTGAGGTCCTCGACGACCGAGGGCTTGGGCTTGGCCGCGGGTGCGCTCCCCTTGGCGGGGGTGGGCGCGGCCGCGGAAGCGCTCTCGACCTCGGCCTCGGGATCTTCCTCGGGCGGCTGACCGGCCAAGGTCATCAGCATGGCCTGGTCGTCCACCGTGGGATCGAGCAAGGGGATCTCGATGCTCGGCCCGCCCGCAAACCCACTGGCCAAGTCCTCGATCGTGAGCCGCAGTTGCTCGCAGAGCTTGGCCACGGGCCAGTGCTCGGCGCCGGGGGTCTGGCGATCGGCGGTGCCTTCGTCGGCCGCGACCACCTGCCCGCGCTGCGCGATGAGGAAGGCCTCGCGGCGCTCCGCCGGCGGGGCGCTCTGCACGTAGTACATGAAGCACTGGCGCGGGAGCACCTGGCTCATCGCCATCACGATGTCGGGGTTCTCGCGCCAGAACTCCGTGGGGTCGTCGCCAACGATCGACCCGACGATGCGCCCGAGCACCAGCTGGGTTCGCGGGTGGCGGGTGAGCACCAGCTTCGCGTCGGTGATGTTGCGGGCCTTGCTGACCAGCAGCTCGGCCGCGACGGCCGCGAGGTGGCTGACACGGAAGGCATCGAGGGGGATCAGGATCCCGCCGTGCCGGGTGGGGGGGAGCGTGGGGGAGAGGAGGTCGGTCATGGCTTTAGCTCGCGTCGATCACCGCCACCGAGACTTGCCAGAGATCCGCTTGCGCTTGGGAGACGAAGCGGGCCACCACCAGCAATGCACTGCCCTCCACGGGGCAGGTGTGGAGCTGGACCGACGGGGCGGGCGGCGGTTCGGTGGGGCGAGGGCTGACGTCGTTCCACGGGCGGGTGCACCAGCGTTCGGTACGGCGGAGGGCCTCGTCGGCCAGGGTCGAGCTGTCCTCCGCGGACAGCTCGGTGGCCACGAGGCCTATCACACCCTCGCCACCGAGTTCGAGGGAGAAGCGATGACCGTCGATCTCGATGGGAGGACGGGGAAAGCACACGAGTACGGGACCCTCGGCGGTGGGCATGGACTCGGGCTGAACGTCGCACCAGCGCTCCGCGAGGCGCGCAAAGACCTCCTCGTCGGTGCCTAGGCTGGCTTCGGCGAGCGCGCCATCGAGGATCTCATCGAGTCGATCCCAGCCCACGCGGATGGGAGCCGCCCCGGCGTCGTCGCCCTTGTTGTCGCTTGGCTCACTGCCGCCGTTGGCACCCGCGTCCGCGGCCTTCGACCCACCGCCCCAGGCGTCGCGAATGCGCGCGTCGGTGCGCTTGGTGCAGGAGGCCCCCGCGAGGACCGCCACGAGGGCCGCCGGGGCCCATGCCCGCGGCACCAGGCTAGGCGCCATGGCTCCGCGCCACGCCGCCCACGAACACGTCGCGTACCGCAGCGGCCGTGCCCGCGCACATGAGGGCGTCGAGCAGGTGCCGCGGGGCGACTCCGCGAAAGAACGGGACGTCGAGGCCGATCGAGATCGCGTCGAAGGGACGCCCCACCGAGAGCCGCCCCGAGCGATCGGCCCGCCCCAGCGAAGATGCGCCCGCTTCGCTGGCCGCGCGCAGGAGCACGGGACCAAGGGCTCCGAACCCATCGCACAGCCGCAGCCGGGCTTGGCCGCGCAGGCGCTCGTGCATCTCGAGCAGGCGAGCCTCCTGCACGAGGTCGATGACCGCGTTGCTGTCGCTGCCCAGGCACAGCTCGACGCTCGCCTCGCGCAGCTCGACGGCAGGGACGATGCCATCGCCGAGGTCGGCCTCGGTGGTCGGACACGCGCACACGTGCTGGCCCGCGAGGCGTCGGTGATCGAGGTCGGTGGTGTGCACGGCGTGGACCGCCGTGAAGCCGCGCGGGCGCTCGCAGAAGCCCGCGTCGGCGAAGACCTGGGCGGGGCTGGCCCCGTGCTCGGCGTGACACTCGATGTTCTCGCGCGGCTGCTCGCTCAGGTGGGTGTGCATGGGCAGGCCGTGCGCCTGGCCGTAGCGCGCGACGGCCTCGAGGGCGTGGAGCGGCACCGCGCGCACGCTGTGCGGGGCGAGGCCCAGCTCCACGCCGCGCGTGCGCAGATCGTCGACGCGGCGCAGGTAGGCGTCGACGTCGGCGTCGCAGAAGCGCAGCTGCTCGGGCAGCGCGGCGCGGCCGTAGCCTCCGCGCATGTAGAGCACCTCGAGCATCACCACGCGGATGCCCACGTCGTTGGCGGCGCGGAGCACCTGCCAGGTGAGCTCGTTGGGGTCGTCGTAGGGGGCGCCACCGGGCTGGTGATGGAGATAGTGGAACTCGCCCACGCAGGTGATGCCGGCGGCGAGCATCTCGGCGTAGGCCTGGCGCGTGACCGCATGGATGCCGTCGGGGGTGAGGCCGTCGGCGCAGCGATACATGGCCTCGCGCCAGCTCCAGAACGAGGATGGATCGCCGGCGCCGCGTCGATGGGTGGCGCCGCGGATCGCCCGCTGGAATGCGTGGCTGTGCGCGTTGACCAGGCCGGGCAGGAGCGCAACGGGCCCGAGGTCGCGAGCGATGGCGTCGGGAGGTGGCGAGGTGGTGTCGCTGCCGGCGTGACCGGTGGCGATGACGGTGCCGTGGCCGTCGACCGCGAGCCAGGGAGCATCGACCCATGCGCCGTCGAGCACGCCGTGGGCGGCCCGGTAGACGATCGACGGCGAGGGCGACGCGGTCATGATCCGGGCTTGGCGTCCTTCTTCGTCTTTGGGGCCTTGCCCGCCTTGGTCTTGGTCCCTGGGATCGAGGTGGGCACGCCCTTGGGCTCGGCGGCGGCGGAGCTGGGGGCGAAGTAGATGCGCCGGGTGTCGAAGTCGATGGTCCAGCGACGGCGGCCCATGACGCCGAGGCCGATCATACCGTCGAGACGAAAGCCATCGGCGGTGGTGGTCTGCTCGAAGAAGCCGAACGCGCTCTCGAGGCCGGCGAAGCGGACGTCGCCGAACGTGAAGGCATCGATCGTGACCATCGGCGCGACGCCCTCGCGCACGATCGGCGTACCCACGCCCGCGTGGGCGTAGGCGAGCTGGGTGGCGGTGAGATCGGCGCCGCGCATCCCCGTGTTGATGAGGTAGATGCCCTCGGCGCCGTTCATCTGCGCCATGAAGTAGAGGTAGTGGGTCTCGTGCTGCCAGAACGGCATGCCGGCGCCGGTGCGGTGGGCCTCGAGCTCGGACTTGCAGCGGTTGCCCACGAGCTCGAGCACCTTGCCGGGCACATCGACGGTGACCTGGAAGTCGGAGAGCAGGCTGATGCCGAGCACGGCCTTGACGTTGGGGAGCGAGTCGCCGGCCATGTCGACGAGCGCGCGGTCGTCGAACACGTCGACGGGAACCTGAGCGAGGGTGAGGTCGCCGATGGTGACCGACTCGGTCTGGCCGAAGCCCACGGTGGGCGTGCCGGGCGGAGTCTGACCGAGCGGCCGCACGGTGATTCCGCGGGCGGTGGCAAACGTCTTCGAGAGGATGAGGTCGGAGGCGCCGGTGTCGACGATCGCGGAGACGGGCTCGCCATCGACCTCGATCTCGATCACGGCCAGCGGATCGCTGGCGAGCAGCGGCACGGTGGTCACGCAGGTGCCCTTGGGCTGCGAGGCTTGCACGGGCTTGCCCACGAAGCTGCGGAAGCGACCGGCGAGCACGGGGTTGCCGGCGGCGTCGAGGGCCTTGGCGAGCTTGCTGAAGTCGCGGCGCCGGTAGTGAATCCAGGCTTCCTCGCGCGCGATGAGGTCGGGCTTGAGGCCGGCCGAGGTGGCCTTGCGCAGCACGGCCAGCGCTTCCTTGAGCTCGCCGCGCAGCACGTGGCCGCGGGCGAGCAGCATCAGTGCTTCGGGCTCGTCGCCGTCGATCGCCAAGGTGGCCTTGGCGGCCGCGACCGAGGTGTCGAAGTGCGCGGCGGACCACGCGGCGCGGGCGAGCGCGACCTGGTTGCCGGCGTCCTCGGGCTCCGCGGTGGCGGCGGCCTGGGCCCCGCGCAGCTCGGACAGGCGGCGGTCCGCGACGGGCTCGGGTGGGGGGAGCTCTGGGAGCCCGAATTGCTTGGCGTCGACCTTGCGGTGATCGACGCGGGTGGTGATGAACTCGACGATCTGCTCTTGCTCGCCGAGCTCGTTGATCACGCGGATGAGGTGCGGGACCTGGATTCCATCGATCTCGCGATAGTCGTCGTAGACGATGGTCTGTCGCTGGACCTCGTCGCCCTCGCCTTCTTCGACGACCTCTTCGCGCAGCAGGCCGGTCGCGCGGTCGAACCACATGGTCTTGGGGCTGGCGCCGGTGCCCGGCAGCTCCCAGTGCACGCCGTCGAGCAGCGTGATCTTGCCCTCGGTGTCCTGCTTGCGCGGGCGGGCGAGGGTGACCTCGATCCCGCGCTCTTCGAGATCGAAGTACCAGTGGAGCACGGCGTCCTCGCGCGAGAGCTCGAGCTCGGCCTTGGACTCCATGCGCAGCAGATCGCCGGAGAGCTGCCAGCCGGCCTTGCCGTCGAAGCCCTTCTCTTCGACCTGCTCGCCGAGCACGGTGCGGCGATAGAGCTTGCCGTCGGCGGTGGTGCGCAGCAGGAACGTGCCCACCTGATCTTCGGCGAGGCAGGTCTCGTCGCCGGGCGCGCAGTCTGCTTGGGCGCGCACGATCATGCGGGCCTCGATGGTGCGCGCGGGGAGGGCTCGCAGCAGCTTCTCGCCGCCGCTGCCCTCGACGTAGCGCGCCATCACTTCGGCGGCGGTGCTCGGCGCGGCGGCCGTTCCCCCCGGCTCGTCGGACAGCTCATCGGGGACCTTCAGGCACCCCGCGGGGGCGCCGAGGCTGACGAGGGCGATCAATGGGAACGCGAGGCGTCGCACGCGGGCCAGGCTTGCCCGGGCCCACCGAGCCGTCAAGGGGCGGAGACGCGGGTGTGCAGCGCGTGCGGGGGTGGGCGCCGGCTGGTAGCCTGCGATGGCGTTGAGGTGGGCGCGTTCATGGTCGCTGGGATTGGTGCTCGCGCTGGGCTCGAGCCCAGCCACGGCCTTCGCCGGCCGGGGGCCGCGGTCGGTGCGGGCTGATCCGGCGGCGGTAGCGGGCTCGCGGGTCGAGCTGTCGGTGCGCTGTGCCGAGCAGGTGCATGCGGAGCTCGTTGCGGGCCAGCGACGCAACGACGCGTGCGCCCCAGACCGCGAGGCGGTGGGACGGGCGCTCGTTCGCCGCCGCGATGCGTTTGGGTTCGTGGAGTGGCGCGAGGTGAATCTGACCGCGCTGCGGCTGGTGCTCGGGGTGGCGCAGCGCTGCCGGCAGTGGCCGCTGCGCAGCCCCACGCGCGACGTGCTGCGCCGCACGGACGTGGACGCGGCCGGCTGTCGGCTGCGGCGCCATCAGGGCGAGGTCTCGCTGGTGTTCGTGGATCGCGAGGGCGGCCGCCACGAGCCGCTGTCACCGGTGCGCACCGATCGCGACGGACGCGTGGAGCTCGAGTTCGCCGCGCTCGACCGAGGTCTTCGGGCGCTGGGCGCGGGCACGCTGGACGAGTATGCGCGCCTCGAGCTCGGCGACGCGGGTTGGGCGGGACACGTCGATCTCGAGGAGCTGCTGCGCTTGCGCGCCGATGGGTACCTGAGCTGGCTGCGGCGCGGCCTCGGCACGCCGGGGCTGTTTGCGATCCGGCACCCCGAGCACCCCGGGGCCGACGATGCGCGCGTCCTGGCGATCGAGGCGACCCTTGCCCGGCAAGCGCGGGACCTCGAGCGGGTGGAGGCGGGCGAGCTCTCGCCGCGGGCCTTCCTCGATCGACACCCTCGCTCGCCGTATCAGCGTCGCGTGGAGGCACTGCTGCGCGAGCGGGCTCAGTCGGGCGGCATGGCCTCGCCTGGCGGCGGCATGGCTTCGCCTGCGGGCGGGGGGCGGCGCGCGGGCACGAGCGGCGGCGGCGGGCCGTAGCCGCTCATATCGGGAAACTCGGCGGGGATCTCTTCGAAGAAGCCCACGTAGTCGATGCGTGCCTCGCCGCGATAGAGCACGAGGTGCATCACGATCAACGTGGGCTCCTTCTCGGCGTAGGCGGTCCACATCGGTTCGGCCCCGGTGGCGTGCAGCATCTGGATTCCCGGCGGCACCGGAAAGCTGCGCCAGCTCGCGTCGCTGGGCAGGCGCTGTGCGGCCTTGCGAAACGCCTGGAAGAACGCCTCGCCCCCGTCGCCATCGAACACCGGGCGCGAGGCGGGACGGCGAAGGTCGGGCCAGCCCCAGCGCGCATCGGGGGTGAGGATGAAGCGAAGGTTGTCGAGGCGATCGTGCGCGGCAGCGATGAGCAGCGCGGCCGTCAGGCGCTTGGATTGGAACGGCAGCCGCCAGGTGTGGGACTCCTCTTCCCAGGTGAGCGGGACGGCGGCCTTGCGCGTGGGGTCGCCCTCGGCTGGCACCATGCGCGTGCGGATGACGTCGGGATCGCGATCGAGATAGCCCTGCAAGAGGTTGCGGCTCGTCTCGTCGGCGGCGGCGGGGACGGGCGCGGGGACGCGCGCGACCGGCTGTGTGTCCGGCTGTGCGTCCGGCGCCGAGGGAAGGCTAGGATCGCACGCGAGCGCGATCGCCAAGAACCCCGACCCTAGTCCCAGAGCCCTGCGTCGTCGGGAATTGTCCAGCATCGCCCTAGACTTAGACTCGTGCGCAAAGATCGGCAAGCGCGCCCCCAACCCCGCGGTTGCCCGCCCCCGCCGTTCTGGCAGGATGCAAAGCATGCGGGGCGGGTCCGACGACTCCCGGACTCCCGACGATGAGCCCAACGCGGTCGACGCGGGCTGGGATGAGCTCATTGGGGAGACTGGGGAGGACGACGGGGATGCGGGCCGAGATGGCGCCCAACCCGTGACGGAGGATCGCGCCCGCGCGGGCGAGCAAGGCGCCGCGGCTGCGAAGGGTGCGGCGTCGCATGGCCAAGGCGACGACGAGATGGCGCGGCTGATGGCCGGCGAAGCACCTCGGCTCCCGGTGGTGAGCGCGGAGCCCTCGGCTCCGATCGCGTTGGGCGATGTTGCCGTTCCGCCCCCGCCCGAGCTCGAGCGGGTGCCACCCGCGGCGCCGCCGAAGCCGAAGGTCGTCGTTCGCTTGGATCCCCCGCCCGCGAAGCCGCGCCGGAGCTCCGGCTCGTTGCGGATCGTAGGCGCGCCGGTCGGTCGAGAAGTGAAGGCTTCGCGACCGGAGGAGCCCCAGCCCCAGCCGCCGCTAGTGCCGACGTCGACGGCGAGCGGCTCGGTGCCGTGGCTCTGGATCGGCGTGGGCGCGCTCGTGATTGCGGCGGTCGCCTATGTCGCGACTCGCCCCAGCCCGCCCCCGACTCCGCCGACCACCGCAGCGGCGCCGCCGAGCTCCGCGGGAGCACGGGTGGCCGAAGTGGGCTCGACGACGGGCCTCGACGAAACCGCAGGCATGAGCACCGAGGGCGACTCGGGCGAGTCCGACTCGGAGAGCGATCCCGAGACTGGCGGGAGCCCGTCTTCCAAGCCGCGCAAGGCCGATCCTCGCGAGCCGCCCCCGGGGACGCCACCCGAGGTCGCCGCCGTGTTTCGCCGCCTGCCGCTGGGGTTTGCCGATCGCGCGCCCGTGGGGGGAATCGGCGCCTCGGGCATTCACGTAGACCACATCGCGATGGGCACCGAGACCCAGGGCGCGACGTGTCGCGGCCGTACGACCGACTTCTCCGTGGAGGCCCGCGATCGGGCGGGGGTCTGCGTTCGCGTGGTGCACCAGCGCGAGAAGGAGGAGCTGCAGGTGCTGTGGGAGAAGCACGGCGGCTCGAGCCGTCGCAGCAAGATGGTGGTGCAGCCCATGCACGCCTACCGCACGCGTGGCTACCTGGTGCTGCGCAACGAGTACATCGGGGACTGGACCGTGCACATCCTGTCCTCCGATGGCGTGGAGCTCGCTCGTCATGATTTCACCGTGGTTCCCTAGCGCACGCGCACGCGCACGCGCACGCGTACGCGCTCGCGCGCTAGCCCGCGTCGCGATCACACTGGCGGTGCTGGCCTCGCTGTCGTCACCGACGGTCGAGGCCCGCGTGGCCGAGCCGGAGGGCCCCGCCGCCACCGAGCCGGAGGGCCCCGCGGTCGAGCCCGCGCCCACGTGGAGGTTTCGCCGCCAAGACAAGCCGGTGAAGGTGGTCGTGCTCGCGGGCTCGATCGGCGCGTACACGCGTGGACCCTACGCCGAGCAGATCGAGGGTCTGTGCGCGAACGTGGAGGTTCGCAACATCTCCCAGACGGGCCTGGGGGCGCTGGCGCTCAAGCAGCGCTTCGATCAGCAGGTGCTCGACAACGCCCACTTGCGCTGGAACGAAGACGGGCAGGAGCACTGGCTGGTGTTCGGTGGCGGACTCAATAGCGTGGGCAGCCCGCGCTCCACCAACCATCACATGCGCCGCTTGTTCGAGCTCGCGCACCGCCGCGGCATGCAGGTGGTGGGCCTCACGCTCACGCCGTGGGGCGACGATCGAGACAAGCGCTGGCGCGGCATCGAGGGGCTCAAGAGCAAGCGCACCACCCAAGCGGTGGTCGACTTCACGATGGGGCGCCTGACGCCGGAGCAGGCCCTCGGCGCGCTGGCCAGCAAGCGTCGCGTGGCGGCCGATGCCCCCTGGGATCCCAGCGAGGTGCCCGACATCGCGATCGATCTCTACGACTCGGTGCTGCGCGATCGAGAGGCCGCGCCGCGCGATCGCGACGAGGTGCGTGCGCTGCTGGCCAAGAGCAAGGAGTGGCAGCGCGCCCACCGGGAGCTCGATCCGCTGCAGCGCGAGATGAAGCTCGAGGCCGACACGCAGGAGGTGGTGGAGATCCCGCGCTGGTACCTGCGCAAGGAGCTGCGGAGCTTCGATCACATCCATCCCAACGAGCGCGGGCATCGGCTGATGGCGGTGGTGATGTGCCCGTCGCTGCCCGAGAGCTGGGGCTGTGCCTGCCCCCCGATCGAGCAAGAGACCGCGGGTGAGGGCGAGACCGCGGTCGAAGACGAGGTCGAGCAGACCGCGGACGCGGCGCCCGAGTAGCGCTACCGTGGGCGCCATGCGGATCCCGCTGCTCGCCCCGTTCGTGCTCGCCGCCTGTGCTCGCTCCACCGCTCCCAGCACGACGCTGCCCACCGAGGTCGCTGCATTCGGGCCGGTCGCCGCGGTCGCGGGCATCGAGGCCGCGCCCACCCCCGCCGCAGAGCACGGCACGCTGGTGTTGCTGCGCGATGCTCGGCTCATCGATGGCAGCGGCGCTGCGCCTCGTGAGCACGTGGACGTGCTGGTGCGCGAGGGGACGATCGCCGAGGTGCGCCCGGGCATCGAGCCACCGCCGGGCGCCCGCGTGGTCGAGCTCGGCGGACGCACGCTCTTGCCGGGGTTCATCGATGCCCATGTGCACCTCGGGGCCTCGCCGCCGGCCAGCTATGCCCAGGGCGTGGTGGACGGGCTGCGTCGCAACCTGGGCGACGACGCGCTGCTGGGGGCTCGCAACGCGCGCGACACGTTAATGGCCGGATTCACCACCGTGCGCAACGTGGGGGGCTCGATGGCCGACCGTGCGCTGCGCGATGCGATCGCGGGGGGCCTCGTGCCCGGGCCGCGCATGCTGGTCGCCAACTACTCGATCGGGATCACCGGAGGGCACTGTGATCACACGAATTCGATGAAGCCAGAGGCGCTGCCGCATCTGCAGGACTACCGACATGGTGTAGCCGATGGGCCAGAGGAAGTGCGCAAGGCCGTGCGCTACCAGGTCAAGCACGGGGCCGACGTGATCAAGGTGTGCGCGACCGGGGGCGTGATGTCGCAGGGCGACGCGGTGGGCAGCCCGCAGCTCGATCCGGTCGAGCTGCGGGCCGCGGTGGAGGCGGCCAACCGAGCGGAGCGCAAGGTGGCCGCGCACGCGCACGGCAACCAGGGGATCCGCGAGGCGGTGCAGGCCGGGGTGCACAGCATCGAGCACGGGAGCATCCTGGATCGCGAGACCGTGCGCATGATGGTCGAGCGCGGGACGTTCCTCGTGCCTACGGTCTATGTGGCGCGCGCGGTGGAGCAGCAGGCCGATGCGGGCACGCTCTCGGAAGAGTCGGCCCGCAAGGCGCGGGAGATCGCACCCAAGATGCGGGCGAGCTTCAAGCTCGCCTACGACAGCGGGGTGAAGATCGCGCTGGGGAGCGATGCCGGGGTGTTCCAGCACGGCGAGAACGGGCGGGAGTTCGGCACGATGGTGGAGCTGGGCATGAAGCCCATGGATGCGATCGTGGCCGGCACCTCGCGCGCGGCGGAGCTGCTGGGGCTGGCCGACGTCGGACGGGTGAAGGAAGGCATGCGCGCCGATCTGGTGGTGGTGGAGGGCGACCCGCTGAAGGACGTGCGCGTGGTCGAGGCCCCGGCGATGGTGATGAAGGGCGGCGTGATCCACCTGCCCCCGCGGTGGGAGTGAGTGCTCGGGCGCGCTAGGGGGTGCCCACGAGCACGGGCTCGCGCCGCAGCACGATGCCGAAGCGCGCCTGCACGCGGGCCTCGATCTCCGCGGCGAGCTCCAGCAGCTCGCGCGTGGTGCCCCCGCCGTGGTGCACCAGCGCCAGCGCATGGCGGCTCGAGATTCCCACCGCGCCGCGGCGCTCACCCTTGTGAAAGCCCGCGGCCTCGATCAACCACGCGGCCGCGAGCTTCACCCGCCCGCCCTCGGCGGGATAGCGGGGCACCGCGGCGGCGTGCTCGACGAGGCCCTCGCGCAGCGCCTGCTCCACGAGCACCTGCGCGGCCGCGGCCTCGACCACCGGGTTGGTGAAGAACGATCCAGCGCTGCGACGATTGGGATCGCTAGGGTCGAGCACCATCGACTTGCTGCGGCGTAGCGCGAGCACTCGCTCGCGAACCTCGGTGAGTGAGGGGCCGGCGGTGCTCGTCTCGCCGAACGCTCGGGCGAGCTCGGCGTAGCGCAGGGTTGGTGCGCCTCCGGGTCGCAGCTCGAGGTCGACGGCGAGCACCACCACGCGCTCCGGCTCGCGCTTGAACGCGCTGTCGCGGTAGCCAAAGCCACACTCCGCGGCGGTCAGCACTCGCCGGCTGCGAGTCATCCGATCCCACACGTGTACGCCCACGATCACCTCGGCGACCTCTTGGCCGTAGGCGCCTACGTTTTGGATCGGGGTGGCGCCCGCCAACCCGGGGATGCCCGAGAGGCACTCCAGGCCCGCCCAGCCCTCCTGGACCGTTCGGCCCACGACTTCGTCCCACGGCTCGCCTGCGCCGACCTGTACGCGCAACCGGCCCGCTGACCGATCCACCTGGAAACCTCTCAATCCGATGCAGAGGACCAGGCCATCCCAGCCGGCGTCACCGATCACGAGGTTGGAGCCGCCCCCGAGCACCAGCACCCGCAATCCCTCGGACTCGGCCCAGCGCAGCGCCTCGATCACGCCGCCCTCGTCGCTCACCTCGACCAGGTGTCGAGCCGGACCACCCAGCCCGAAGGTCGTGCGCGGAGCCAGCGGGGCATCGTGAAGTCGCAAGGCGGGGAGGCTAGCAAATTCTGCGCGCTCGACTCGAAGTGCCGCTGGGCGTGGGTCTATGCCGTCGGCGCCGTTGAAACCGACAGTTGATCAATCGGCCATTTTGAACTGGCTCACACTTGCTACACCGGGTGTTCCGTATTGGTCCGCAGCTATACGCGAGCGCATCGAAACGATGTTCGTTTCGCTGGACGATGGGCCGAGGAGCTGTGTTACGGTGGCACTGTGGCAAGTGGCGATTCGGCAGACGAGAGTGGTCGGGGCGACAAGCCCGTGGCCGCGGCGCATGTCTCGTTGAAGGAGGCGATCGTGAGGGCCGCCATCGAGCTCGGCACAGAGCTCGGCGAAGAAGGCCTCACGATGCGTGGCATTGCCGCTCGCCTCGGGGTGAGCGCAACGGCGCTCTATCAGCATTTCGAAGGCAAGGCGTCGATCCTGCGTGCGATCCGCCTCCATGGTCTCGACTTCATGAACAGCACGTTGGCGCCGGCCTTCGAGCGGCCCGATCCGCTAGAGCAGCTGCGCGAGTCGGCGCTGCTCTACGTCAACTTCGCGCGCAGCAACCCGTGGCTCTATTCGCTGCTGTTCGGTGGCGATCCCGTGGATTTCGACTCGCTCAGCGATAGCGAGCGGGAGTCGGCGTTCTGGTCGCAGCGGGCGATCCGTCGCTCGTTCGAGCGCGGCAAGGAGTCGGGACAGCTGCGCGCCGACCTCGACGTGGAGACCTCGCCGTATGTGCTGTGGGCGGCCAACCACGGCGTGGCGATGCTGATGATCACCGGTCGCATCAGCGAGCGGCATCCGGGTTTCCCCGTACCGAGCGAGAACGAGTTCATCCGTAGCTTCGTGGAGAGCGAAGTGCGGGGGTTCCTGCCGAGCGCGACGGTTTCGGGTTAGAAACCCGTCGCCCGTGGCCGAGAGCTTCGACGATCCGCTCCAGCGCTATCAGATCATGGACCCTCTGGGTCGTGGCGGTAGCGGGCATACGTTTCGTGCCGTCGATCGCGCCACTTCGCGGCAAGTCGCGGTGAAGGTGATGTCCCTGCGCGACGTCGGCGCCGACTGGAAGCGCTTCGACCTGTTCGAACGCGAGGTCGCGGTGCTGAAGGCGCTCGATCACCCAGGCATCCCGCACTACATCGACAGCTACGCCAGCGAGGCCACGGGCGACTACTTCTTGGTGATGGAGCTGGTGGAGGGCCAAGCGCTCAACCGTCGCATCGCCGAGCAGCGGCGGCTCGATGGCCCTGCGCTGCGCGATCTGCTGGAGCAGGCGCTCACGATCCTCGAGTACTTGCATGGGCTCTCACCGCCCGTGATCCACCGCGACATCAAGCCGGCCAATCTCTTGCTCGATGAGCAGGGCAAGCTGCACCTGGTGGACTTCGGCGGGGTGCGCAAGGTGGCCCAGCTCGAAGGCAGCACCACGGTGGTGGGCACGTTCGGTTACATGGCGCCCGAGCAGCTGCACGGTGAGTCGGGGCCGGGGACCGATCTCTACGCGCTCGGGGCGACGATCGTTGCGCTGCATGCCGGAGCCGAGGCCGATCGGCTGCCCCACGACGGTCTGCACATCGATCTGCCAGCGCTCGCGCTGCCGCCGAAGCTGGGGCCCGCGCTGAAGGCCATGCTCGAGCCGGATCCCAAGCAGCGCGTGCACACGGTGGCCGAGGTGCGGCGCCTGCTGCAGGAGCCGGCTCGGCCGAGCGCGGGCGCCAGCTCGCGTGGAGGGGCGAACCTGCCGGTGCCCGCTGCCACGGCGGCCCCGGTGCCCATCGACGGCCTGCGCCAGCTCGCGCGGGTGCCCGCACCGTTCTCGGTGGTGGTGTGGATCTTCAGCGCGCTCGCCACGGGGGGCCTCACCGTGTTCCAGGTGGTGATGCTGCCGCTCATCTTCCAGATCGCTCGCTACTTCGATCGCGAGGAGCCGGCGGCCAAGCGCGCCGAGCTCGACGAGAAGCTGGTGCGCTTCGAGCAGAACGTGACGCAGGCGCGGCGCTCGCTGGCCTACGTCGCCGGTCAGACCCACCCGATCCGCGACGCCGACGACGAGGGACCCGGCAAGGGGCCCGACGAGGGTCCGGGCAAGGGCCCCAAGGCGCGCTAGTCGAGCGCTAGCCGAGCGCTAGCGCCCGAGGCCCACGGCGGTCTTCACCTCGCGCAGCACCTGCGCGGCGATCGTGCGCGCTCGCTCGGCGCCGCGGTCGAGCACGCCGTCGAGGTAGGCGGGGTCCTCCAAGATCTCGTGCCAGCGCGCCTGCACGGGCTCGAGCGCGGCGATGATCGCATCGGCCACTTCCATCTTGAGGTGGCCGTAGCCGCGACCCT
The DNA here is from genome assembly GCA_041600735.1 of Nannocystaceae bacterium. Lineage (GTDB taxonomy): Bacteria > Myxococcota_A > Polyangia > Nannocystales > Nannocystaceae > Paraliomyxa. The sequence continues at coordinate 5,935 of JBFIJN010000022.1, read as the reverse complement.
CGAAGTGCTGCTCGATCTGCTCGCGCGGGGTGCCGGTGAGCACCTCGTAGATCGTGAGCAGGTTGATCACGCCGGGGCTGGCGTGCTCGAAGCGAACCTCGTTGCCCGAGTCGGTGACGGCGCGGCCCAGCGCCTTGCGGATCGCCTTGGGCGGGTCGAGCAGGCCGATGGCGTGGCCCTTGACCGTCTCGCCGGTGCTCTTGCTCATCTTGGCCGAGGGATCATCGAGGCCCATGATCCGCGCACCGGTCTTTCGGATCATCACGTCGGGGACGGTGAGCGTGTCGCCAAACAGCTGGTTGAAGCGCTGGGCCACGTCGCGCGCGAGCTCGATGTGCTGCTTCTGATCCTGGCCCACGGGCACCTGGTCGGCCTCGTAGAGCAGGATGTCGGCGGCCTGGAGCACCGGGTAGGTGAGCAGGCCGGTGCCCACGCTCTCGCGCGCCTCGGACTTGGTCTTGAACTGGGTCATGCGGTGCAGCCACCCCAGCGGGGTGATGCAGCTCAGCACCCACGCGAGCTCGGCGTGCTCGTGCACCTCGGACTGCACGAAGATCGTGGAGCGCTCGGGGTCGATGCCGCAGGCGAGGTAGAGCGCACACACCTCGCGAGTCTTGCGACGCAGCTCGTCGGGCCGCACCGCCTCGGGGATGGTGATGGCGTGCAGGTCGACCACGCAGAACAAGCAGTCGTAGGCGTCTTGCTGCTCGCGCCACACGCTCAGCGCACCCACGTAGTTGCCGAGGTGGATCTTGCCGGTGGGCTGCACACCCGAGAGGATGCGCGGCTTGGTCTTGGTGACGCTCGCCATGCGTGCATGCCGCGTAGCACCGCCGCTCGCACCGCGTCAAGCCGAACGACGGGCTTGGCGCCGCAGGGCCGATCGGTCATTGTGGGGCATGGCGTTCGCGAGAGGCCTCGGCGCGATGATCATGGTCCTCGGGCTGGGGATCGCATGCGGACCCTTGGTGGAGCTGGAAGCCGACCCCAATGCGCCGCCGCGGTTCATGCCGCCGTGCAATCCAGCGCAGGACTCGGGCCGCGGCGACCAGCGCTGCTGCTCGGACGACCCCAGCACCTTGTCCGGGGAGCTCCCCGCCTACCAAGGCCTGGAGATCCCAGGCAGCGCCCCGAGCTTCTCGGAGCGCAACAACGATCTCTCCCGCTTCGGCCGGCGCCTCGAAGCGCACCCGCGCGGCGGCGAGGGCCTGCTCGCGGCCGGGGTCGAAGACTGCCCGATCCCGTGCAACCCCACGTGGCCCGACGACGCGATCGATAGCGTGTGCGGGCTGGAGCGGGAGTGCTGCCAGACCGTGGAGCTCGATCCCAAGGATTGCGTGATCGACACGGATACGGGCCGCTACCGTCCGGTGACGGGCGAGGACATCGGTGAGCTGACGTTCTGGAGGTCGCACGACCATGTCACCCACCAAGACCCGGACGGCAACGCGTGCCTCCAGCTCGCCCAAGGCAACGTCAGCAACCCCGAGTTCACGGGCTGCGTGCGCCACCTGACGGTGGCCAACCAGCGTGGCTTTTGCACCGAGCTCGGCGCGGATCAGCAGTGTCCGCAAGACCAGCCGGGGTATGTCGATCCCTGCGAGCAGCTGAACGGCGGCTAGGGACACCCCCTAGCTCGAGGACCGACCGCGGAGCTCAGCCCGGATCGGCGCCGCCGGGCTCCATCTCGATCTCGGAGATCAGCAGCCTTCGCACGCTCACGTCGAGGTCGCCCTGCACCACGCGCATGATGCTGTGGAACTCGCCGCTGCCCACCCGCAAGCGGGTCATCAGCGCAGAGCGGGTCTCGCGGAGCAGCGACTTGCGGGCCTTCTCGATCCAGCGAAAGGCGGTGGTGCGGTGCACTCGATAGATCGCGCCGACTTGGTCGATGTTGAGCCCGTGGATCACCTGGTGGCGCAACAAGTTGCGCTCGCGCGGAGTGAGGCTCACGAATGCGGATTGCAGCGCTTCCTTGAACTCGCTCTTGTACACGCGCTGGATGTAGTCGAGCTCGGGGTCCTCGTTGGGCGCGGGCATGGCTCCCAGCATCTCGGACTCGACCGAGATCTCCTTGCCCGCGTTGTTCTGCCGCACGATGTCCACGATCATGCGCAGCGCCGTCACCCGCACCCACGAGCGCAGGTCGCCGCGACCGGCATAGTCGGCGATCTTGGGGGGCTTCTCGCCCCGCGCCACGAACAGCTTGTCGCGCAGCAGCTGGCGGAACTCGTCCTTGCCGAGGTTCACGTTGCCCGAGCGCGCGATCGCGAGGTCGATATCGCGCCCGTACTCCGCCTCGAACAGGTGCAGCGCACGGTCTTGCCCCGCCGCACAGGCGCACGCGAGGTAGAGATCGCCCGCGCGCAGCGAGCCCAGCGCGTCGGGCTCGGTCTTGTTGCCGGCCACGCGCGCGATGTGGGCCACCAGGCTCTCGGGGGTGACGGACAGCGTACCCCGTGCCTCTACGGCGGCCTGGACCATGGCGGCGAGCTGCTCGTCGAGCCCGGGGTGCGCGAGGAAGGGCTCGCGCACCGACTCGCCGAGGGCGGCGACGAACGCCTGGCGCAACGAGCCGGTCATCGGGGCGACAGTAACAGCCCGCGCGGCCCGCGGACGAGGGCTGCACGGAGATTACGGCGGGACGGTGTCCGGCTCGCCCAAGCGGGTTCTCCGCCGGTCACCCCGCGGCACCTCGAACGTGCTCGATCGCCCGCTCCAGCCGGGCCCTCACCACCGAGTCGCCCAGGATTCGCATCGCGGCGTGGAGATCAGGGCTCTGGCGACTGCCGGTGACCGATACCCGCAGGACCATCAGGAAGTCACCCACGAGTCCCTTGAATGCGGCGGGGTCCTTCTTGCGCGCGCCGGCGTTCTTCGCGTAGCCGTGGGCGAGCGCGTAGGTCTTCACGCCGCCAAACCACTCGGCGCTGGTGACCTCGGACATCGCCGCGAGATTGTCGCGAAAGTACTCGAGCGCATGCACGGTCTCGTCGGGGTCGAGCGCGGGGAGCTCGGCGTAGCACGCGGGGGTCATCGCATCGAAGTACTCGCGGAAGAAGAAGCCGTAGCGCGCGGGGATGTCGCTCCACTGCGCGATGTCCTTGCGCGGAGGATCGTCGTTGCGCCCGATGTCGAGCGCCGCGCGACTGAGCTGCGGGTCTTCGAGCAAGGCGGCGGCGAAGCGCGGGTCGTGGGCCTGCGCCCACGCGACGACCGCGGCGTGCAGCTCGTCGGCGGAGAGCCGCGCGATCACGTCGCGACTCACGTTGGAGAGCTTGGCCAGATCGAACAGCGAGCTCGCGCGCCCGAGGTTGTCGAGCGAGAGCTCGAACTGTGCGTACGGCAGCGTGGGATGCTCGGCGCGCCACTTCTCGAAGTTGGAGTCGAGCAGGTTGAGCAGGTACTCGAGGATCGATCCCTCGGGGAATCCGGCCTCGTGGTAGAAGCTCATCGAGGCCTCCACGTCGAGTCGCTTGGACAGCTTGCGCCGCGACTCACCGTCGAGCTTGGCCACGGGGGCGATGTGGGCGATCGGGGGCGGCGTGACGTTCATCGCCGCGAAGATCTGCAGGTGGATCGGGGTGGTGCTGATCCACTCGTCGCCACGGATCACCACGCTCACGCGCATCAGCGTGTCGTCGATCGGGTGGGCAAAGTGATAGGTGGGGAACCCATCGGACTTGATGAGCACGGTGTCGAGCGGGTTGGCCGAGAGGTTGAGCGGCCCGCGGATGCGATCGTCGAACTCCACGCGATCGCCCACCTCGGCCGGTGAGCGCAGCCGCAGCACGAAGCGCTCGCCTCGCTCGAGTCGCTCGCGCACCGCGTCGAGCCCGAGGTCGCGGTCGCGCGCCCACTTGCCGTGGACCCCGATCGCGACCTGCTCGCGCTGCTGCTCGGTGCGGATCTCCTGCAGCTCCTGCTCGCTGAGGAAGCACGGATACGCGAGGCCTCGCCGCACGAAGTCGTGGGCGTACGCGTGGTAGATCGCCTGGCGCTCGCTCTGAAGGTACGGGCCGTACGCGCCGCGGTGGTCTTGGCCGCCGCTGGGGATCGGGCCCTCGCTGGGGGTGAGGCCCACGGCATCGAGCGCGCGCACGATCAGGGCGGTGCCGCCCTCGACCTCGCGGCGACGATCGGTGTCCTCGATGCGCAAGATGAACACCCCCTCGCTCTGCTGCGCGAGCTTCCAGTTGAGCAGCGCGGCCATGAGGCTGCCGATGTGGATGAACCCGGTGGGGCTGGGTCCGAATCGCGTCACGAACGCACCCGGGGGCAGCGCGCGCGCCGGGTAGCGTGCCTCGAGCTCGGCCACGGTCTCGGTGAGCTGGGGAAAGAGCAGGGATGCCAGGGTTTCGCGGTCGGTCATCGGAGGATCTCTCAATCAGCAGCGTGGGAGCCGTCGTGGCTCGCGAGCCAGGCGTCGACCTCGGCCAGAGCCTCGGCCGCGCGACCTTGCTCGTGAAAGTCATGGCGGGCGAGCTCGGCCATCTGGCGGGCGCGCACGCGATCGCGGTGCACGGTGGCTTGCCACAGTGCGTGCGCCAGCACCAGCCGGGCCCGCGCGCGGCGGGCGAGCTGGACCTGGCCGAGGGCCGCGATCCGCACCGCGCGCTCCGCCAGGCCCACCGCTTCGTCGGCGGCACCCTTGCGCGTGGTCAGGATCTCGGCCAGCTCGGTCGCGGTCTCGCCCACGTCGGGGTGCTCGGCGCCTAGCGTGGCCTCGCGCAGGGCCAGCACCGCGCGCAGCTCGGCGACCGCCTCGTCCACGCGATCGAGCGCCGCCAGGGTGAGCGCGCGCGCAGTCCGATAGCGCAGCGACTTGGGGCTCTCGGCGCCGAGCTGGTTGGTCGCGATCGCGAGGCACGTGTCGCGGTGCCCGAGCGCGATCTCGTGGTGCCCCAGCGAGCCCTCGATGTTGGCGAGGTTGTTGAGCGGCCCGGTGAGCTCGAGGCTGTCTTCGCCGAACACCCCGCGAAAGATCGCCAGCGCCCGCTCGGCGTGGGGCTTGGCTTGCTCGAACTGGCCCAGCATGTCGAGGGTGGCCGCGATGTTGAGGTGCGAGGCGCCCACGTCGGGGTGCTCGCGATCGAGGCTGCTCATGCGGATCGCGAGCGCCTGCTCCTGAAGCGTGCGCGCCTGCTCGAGGTCGCCGCGCTCGGACAGCGCTGCGGCCAGGTTGTCGATCACCGAGGCGGTCAGCGGGTGCTTGTCGCCGTACTCGTGCTCGACGTGGGCGCGTGCGCGCCCGAATGCATCCACCGCGTCGTCGAGCCGGTCGCGCATCACCATCAGCTGGCCCTGGATCGACATCGCCGCGCCCAGGCTGTGGTGGCCCTTGCCGAACGCGGCCTCGCGCACTGCGATCACCTTTGCGAGCGCGGCCTCGGCCTCGTCGAGCTGCCCGTGATTGAGCCGCGCGACCGCGAGCCCGTGGTAGAGCTCGGCCTCGAGCTCGGGCACGTTGCCCAGCGGCTCGATCGCGGCGAGCCCATGCGTGGCCCAGCGCTCGGCCTCGGCGGAGGGGCGCGCCGGATCCCCGGTGATCCACACCAGCCCCACCGAGACATTCCCCATGACCTCGGCGTGGCCCGAGGCGAGCGCGGCCGAGAGCGCCCGGTGATAGGTGGTCTCGGCCTCGTCCAAGCGGCCCTCGCGGTCGAGCGTGGCGGCTAGCGCGTTTAGCGCTTCGGCCTCCAGCGGGCGATAGCCGAGCACGCTCGCCTGCTCGAGCACCTCGCGGGTCAGCGCCTCGCACTCGGCGAACTTGGCCGCCTCGCGTAGCACGCCAGCCTCACCCAGCTTGCGCTCGAGCTCGGCCACCCCCTCGCGCAGCTGCGGCGAGTCGGGCGGGGCCGGCATGCCCTGGGTGAGCGCGTCGAGATCGTTGCACAGCTCGAGCGGGGGAAGATCTCGTGCGGCCCGCACCGCG
>JBFIJN010000021.1:0-41480 GCA_041600735.1 Nannocystaceae bacterium | reverse complement strand
GCGCCGTCGAAGCCGTCGGGGCCGGCTTGGCAGGTGCTCTCGAGCTTCTTCGCGGCGGCGACCAGCGCCTCGCCGCTGGTGCGCCAGGCATCGGCATCGGAGGCTGCCTCGGGGGCATCCGCGGCAGTGATCGCCTCGGCCTTCGCGATCATGTCGCCGACGGCAGCACAGGTATCGGTGGTGCGCGCCTCACCAACCGGCGCGTGCCACAGCGGCGCCATCATGGCATGGAACTCGTCGACGGGGCCCTCGAAGCCGTGCTCGTGCGCGTGCTTGCCGTGGTCTCCGTCGTGAGCGGCGGGCTCGGAGGGCGAGGCGGTCGCGTCGTCGGGCGACGTGGTCGGCTGATCGGTCTTGCTGCAGGCCGCGAGCATGAGGGAAGACGCCGCGAGCGAAACGAGAGCGGTGGAGAGCTTCATGGGCGGTCTGTTGCCGCGATCGCAGGTTGGTGTCAATCGGGTGGGAAGGCGAAGTTGACATGCGTTTTCGAAACTCTCGCGCGGAACGTGCACGCGGCCGCTGGGAGCCGGGTCGCATCGCAGGCCAACGACAGTGGCTTTCGCAGTGAATCCTCACCTCGGCGGACCGATATGCCCCGCGTTCTCATGCCCGTTCGATACTCGGACCCGAGCCGCGACCACGCTATCGTTGCGCATGGCCTTCGCTACGCGTCTCGACTTCCCCGTGCTCGCCGTCGTGCTCGCTTCGCTGACGCTGGCCTGCGGCGACGATGGCGGCGGCGACACGGGTGCCGAGACGGGACCGATCGCGAGCACGAGCGCATCGACGACGATGAGCTCGGCCGACTCGACCACCGACGCGAGCACGGTCGAGGGCAGCACGGCGTCGACCGCCGCAGACTCGTCGGAAGCAGAGAGCACCACCGGCCCCGCTGCCGATCCGACCTATCCACGCCCCGACGCGGGCGCTTGTCCGGATGGCACCGTGCCGGTACTGCTCCCCGGCGCCGAGCTGTGTGCTCCGTTCTGCGGCGGCGAGGCCGATCAGTGCCCGAGCGCTGCGTCGGGTGATGCATCGGCTCGGTGCACGCCCTTCGCCGGTGAAGGTGGCAGCGGTGATGCTTGCGACGAGATCACAACCTGCCCCGACGGCGAGACGTGCCGCAACGACGGGAGCTGCGGCGAGGTGGCGTTCTGGGCTTGCCAGCTGTTCTGCGACATGGGGGAGGCCTGTCCCGAAGCCATGGCGTGCTCGGGCATCGGTACCTGCGGCTACCCCTAAAGAGGATGGGCTCGGGCGGATGCGTGGAACCCGCGCGTCCCAGCGCCGACGGGATCTCCGCCGGGGACCGGCTTCGCAGTACGACGTTGCGCGCTGTTTCCCTCCAAACCGCGGCCTACGGCGCCGTGCAACGCCTTTGCCGCTTGCGTCCTCCGTTCCCCCATGCGAGAACCACCAAGTTCACTGGACACGCGTGTCAGTGACGATCTTGTCAGTGACGAGCGCGTCACCGATGTTCCCGAGCGCTCGAACCCCCGAGCCTCCGACCTTCCCCGACCTGGAGACCCCATCATGGCCACCAACGCCGAACACCGCTCCCAGCTCCTCAAGGTGATTGCGCAGCCCGAGGTGCAGCAGCTCCTCGACCAAGCGCGCGAGCGTTTCTCCGAGGAAGAGGGCGTCAGCTTCCATTCGATCAACCTCCAGTTCCAGCGCCCCGTGGAGCACGACTTCACGGCCGACCAGCGCCCGCACACCACGATGTTGTTCGGCGGGTTCACGTTCCGCCACGAGTTCCTGATCCAGGCTCACTTTCGTCGCTTGGGCTACAACGTGGAGCCGCTGCCCACGCCCAACACCGACGCGTTCCAGAAGGGCAAGGAGTACGGCAACAACGGGCAGTGCAACCCCACGTACTTCACGGTCGGCAATCTCGTGCAGTACCTCGAGTGGCTGCGCGACGAGCAGGGCATGTCGACCCAGGAGATCATCGACAAGTACTTCTTCATCACCGCCGGCGCTTGTGGCCCGTGCCGCTTTGGCATGTACGAGGCCGAGTACCGCCTCGCCCTGCGCAACTCGGGCTTCGAGGGCTTCCGCGTGATGCTGTTCCAGCAAAAGGGCGGGCTCAAGCAGGGGGACATGAAGGCCGGCCTCGAGATGAACGCCGACTTCTTCATGGGCCTCGTCACCTGCATCAACATGGGTGACCTGCTCAACGAGCTGGCCAACCAGATTCGCCCCTACGAGGTCGTTGCGGGGGAGACCGACCGCGTGCTCGCCGAGGCGCTGCACTTCCTCGGCGAGGCCATCAAGCAGATCAAGCCGGCCCAGGTGAACGGCGGGCTGCGCAAGCTGCTCGAGAAGCGCAGCGAGGGCGCGCTCGACAAGCTCGATCTGGTGGTCAAGTTCCTCGACCTGCTCACCACCGAGGACTACACCGCGCCGCTGCGCGAGGTGTCGCGCCGCATGAACGAGATCGAGGTCGACCGCCTCCAGCCCAAGCCGGTGGTCAAGGTCACCGGAGAGTTCTGGGCCCAGACCACCGAGGGCGACGGCAACTTCAACATGTTCCGCTTCCTCCAGGCCGAGGGTGCGGAGATCATCACCGAGCCGATCGCGACCTGGATCAGCTACTTGATGTGGCAAGAGAAGATCAAGGCGGCCGACCGTCGTCGCCTCGACGAGGCCGAGGGCGAGGTCAAGTGGTACGACGTGCGCAAGCGCTATGCGCTCGACACCAAGTACTACAAGAAGCGCGCTGCCATGGCGTTCGCCGACAAGGTCTATCGCCGCGAGTACGACCGCATCCGCGAGGCCCTCGGCGGCACCACCCACGCCATCGTCGACATGTTCGAGATGGCGCGCCTGGCCCATCAGTTCTATCACACGCGCTCCGAGGGCGGTGAGGGCCACCTCGAGGTGGCGAAGAACATCTACTACACCGTGAAGGGCATCGCCCACATGGTGCTGTCGCTGAAGCCGTTCGGCTGCATGCCCTCCACGCAGAGCGACGGGGCCCAGTCGGCGGTGATCAACCACTTCAAGGACATGATCTACCTGCCCATCGAGACCTCGGGCGAGGGTGAGATCAACGCGCATAGCCGCGTCCAGATGGCGCTCGGCGAGGCCAAGTCCAAGTCCAAGCTCGAGTTCGCCGCGATCCTGGATGCGAGCGGCTACGACCTCGAGGACCTGCGGGCGTTCCAGCGCCGTCACCCCGAGGTCAACCGCCCGATGTTCCACGTCCCCGAGTACGAGGGCGTGATCGGTACGGGGGCTCGCTTCGCGCGCTACCTGATCGAGCGCATGAAGGCCGAGGGCGTTCGCCCCGCGGCTCCCGCCCGACCGGACGCGCACATGGCCGCCGAGTAGGCGCCTCGCCCCTCCACGCTCCACTTCCACTCTCGTCTCGTTGCTTCAGGAACACCCACCATGAGCGATCGTCAATTCCGCATTGGCTTCGATCTCGGATCAACCACCGTCAAGGCGGTGGTGGTCGACATTCACAGTGACGAGATCGTCTGGAAGGACTACCGCCGCCACGACTCCAAGCAGCCCGAGAAGGCGCTGGAGATGCTCACCGACATGGAGCGTGACGTGGGCGTGCGAGTGGGTAACTCCCGCATGTTCATCACCGGCTCGGGCGGTGGCAACGTGGGGCGCTTGGCGGGGGCCAAGTTCGTGCAAGAGGTCAACGCCGTCTCGATGGCGGTGGAGAAGCTGCACCCCGAGGTCAACTCGGTGATCGAGCTGGGCGGCCAAGACGCCAAGATCATCGTGTTCAAGGCCGACGCGGAGAGTGGCCGCAAGAAGAAGATCCCGTCGATGAACGACAAGTGTGCCGGCGGCACCGGGGCGGTCATCGACAAGATCAACGCCAAGCTCAAGCTGCCTCCCGACGAGCTGTGCAATGCCGGGCACGCGGGACTCAAGCTGCACCCGGTCGCCGGCAAGTGTGGCGTGTTTGCCGAGACCGACATCAACTCGCTGCAGAAGATGGGCGTGCCAGCCTCCGAGCTGATGGCCTCGCTGTTCGAGTCGATCATTCAGCAGAACCTGTCGGTGCTCACCCGCGGGCACACCCTCATGCCCCACGTGATGCTGCTGGGCGGGCCCAATACGTACATCCGCGGGATGCAAGAGGCCTGGCGCGCCAACATCCCCCCGATCTGGGCGGAGCGCGACGTCGAGCTACCGCCGTGCGACGACCCGGCCGACCTCATCATCGTGCCCGACAACGCGCAGTACTACGCAGCGCTCGGCGCGGCCGAGTTCGGCAAGGACGAGGACGACAGCGTTGGTCGCTACAAGGGCACCGATGGCCTCAAGTGGTACATCGACGTGGGTCGCAAGGAAGAGAAGAAGAAGGCCGGCGGCTCGGGTCTGGCCAAGGACGCCGCGGACCTCGAGGCGTTCAAGGAGCGCTACCGGCCCGAGAAGTTCGTGCCGGCCACCTTCGAGCCCGGCACGACCGTACGCGCCTACATGGGCATCGACGGCGGCAGCACGTCGTCCAAGGCGGTGCTCCTCTCCGAGGACGCGCAGATCCTCGCCAAGGTCTACCAGCTGTCCAAGGGCAACCCCATCGAGGACACCAAGGACCTGTTCGCCGATCTGCAGGGCCAGGTCGAGTCGGCCGGGGCCAAGCTCGAGATCTTGGGCATCGGCACCACCGGCTACGCCAAGGACATCCTCAAGGACGTGCTGCGAGCGGATGCCGCCATCGTCGAGACGGTGGCCCACTGCGAGAGTGCGCTGCACTTCTACGACGACGTCGACGTGGTCTGCGACGTCGGTGGCCAGGACATCAAGATCATCATCTTGAAGAATGGCAAGGTGAAGGACTTCAAGCTCAACACGCAGTGCTCGGCCGGCAACGGCTACTTCCTGCAGGGCACCGCGGCGGGCTTCGGCTACGACGTGAAGGAGTATGCCGACGTCGCGTTCGCGGCCGAGTCGATGCCGATGTTCGGCTATGGCTGCGCCGTGTTCATGCAGTCCGACATCGTGGACTTCCAGCGTCAGGGCTGGGCCCCCGAGGAGATCATGGCCGGGCTCGCGAACGTGCTGCCGAAGAACATCTGGCTGTACGTCTCGCAGATCCCCAACCTGGCCAAGCTGGGGCGGCGCTTCGTGCTGCAGGGCGGCACTCAGCACAACCTGGCCGCGGTCAAGTCGCAGGTCGACTTCATCCAGGAGCGCTTCACCTCCAAGGGCCTCGAGGCCGAGGTGATCGTGCACAAGCACTGCGGCGAGTCGGGGGCCATCGGCGCCGCGCTCGAGGCTCGGCGCATGCACCAGAAGCTCGGGCACCAGACCGACTGGATCGGTCTCGAGAAGGTGCCGGGCATCGACTATAGCCAGAAGCGCGACGAGAGCACCCGCTGCTACTTCTGCAAGAACAAGTGCCTGCGCACCTTCATCGACGTCGACATCGAGGTCGGCAACAAGGAGGCCGAGCATCGCATGCAGGCCGGTGAGCTGCTGCAGATCCGCAAGCACACCGAAGACACGCAGATGGCGACCAAGCGCCTCATCATCGCCACGTGCGAGAAGGGTGAGGTCGAGGACGTCGAGTCGATGCGCAAGATCAAGAGCGGACTCGACCGCGCCAAGAAGGACTACCCGAACCTTGCCGCGATGGCGGCCAAGGACGTGTGGAAGGCGATGAAGCCCCCGCGCGTGGCTGATGACCCCGCCGAGGTGGAGCGCGGCCTGGGGCTGCCCGAGGAGATCGATCTCCCGCCGCAGCTGGCCAAGCACCAGGGGCGGGTCAACGGGCTGCTCGAGCGCATCAATCGCAGCGAGAAGGCCGCGCAGCTGCTGCGGCAGGTGTCCGACAGGGTGCCGGGGGCGCAGAAGGTCAAGGCGCGCGGCGACGCGGCCCGGGCTCGTGCCGAGAAGATTCGCGCGCGCGCCAACCTGCGCATCGGGATCCCGCGCGTGCTCAACCAGTACTCGCAGAACCCGTTCTTCTCGGCCTACTTCGAGGCACTGGGGATCAAGGCCGCCAACATCATCTACTCCGATTACACCTCCGAGGAGATGTACAAGGAGGGTGCGAAGCGTGGCGCGATCGACCCATGCTTCCCGTCGAAGGTGTGCCTGGCCCACATGCACAACTTGCTCGAGGTGAAGCACAAGAAGAAGCCGCTCGACCTCATCGTGTTCCCCCAGGTCGACTCCATGGACACGTGGCTCTCGTCGTCGGTCGGCGCTCGCGCCTGCCCGACGGTGGTGGGCTCGGCCGACACGACCAAGGCGGCGTTCGTGAAGGAGCGCGACCTGTTCGTGGAGAAGGGCATCACGCACATCGTGCCGTTCGTGCACATGCGCGAGCCCCAGCTGTGCAAGCGCGAGATGCTGAGCTTCTTTGGCGAGGTGCTCGGGCTCTCGGAGGGGGAGAACTCTCGCGCAGTGGATGAGGGCTACCTGGCCCAGGAGCGCTTCGTGGACAGCCTGCGCGACAAGGGTCGCGAGGTGCTCAAGCAGCTCGAGCAGACCAACGGCATCGGCATCGTGCTGCTCGCTCGGCCGTACCACAACGATCCGGGCATGAACCACGAGATCCCAGACGAGCTCCAGAAGCTGGGATACCCGATCTTCACGATCCACTCCCTGCCCATCGATGCCGACATCGTCGGGCCGCTGTTCCAAGACGACGTGGACGCGGGCTTCATCAAGGACCCGTTCGACATCTACGACGTGTGGAAGAACAGCTACTCGGAGAACACGAACCAGAAGATCTGGGCGGCCAAGTACTGTGCGCGGCACCCGAACCTCGTGGCGCTAGAGCTCTCGTCGTTCAAGTGTGGGCACGACGCGCCGATCTACACCGTGATCGAGGAGATCGTGGAGACCTCGGGCACGCCATACTTCTCGTTCAAGGACATCGACGAGAACAAGCCGACCGGGTCGATCAAGATCCGTACCCAGACCATCGGGTACTTCCTCAAGCGCTACCAAGAGGACTTGCTCACCGAGAAGCCCGCTCGCGGGCGGGTGGCCGAGAAGATGCGCCAGTACCAGGCGGAGCTGCTCGCCAAGCTGGAGGCAGCTCAGGTCCAGGTGGGGCGCGATGCGGCCGAGCGTCCGGACGTGTTGTTGGACGCCGCGGGTCTGCGACCCAAGCAGATCGACAAGCGCTACCAAGATCTGGCGCAGGGCAAGAAGGTCAACGAGGCGCAGGCACAGTCGCTCAACAAGACGGCCGGTGCACATCGCGGGGCCGAGATGCGCAGCGGACCGCGACCCGCCGAGGCGCCCGCCAGCGCGCCGTCGGCCAAGCGTAGCGACCCGAGCTGATCGGGTCGGCCTCGCACAGCACGCGGACCTCCCGTACGGGAGGCCCGCGTGTTCTTTCGTCATGGTGCCGACGCCGTGTGCTCTCGGAGTCAGGCGGAGATGGCCTCCACATCGAGCGAGAGCGAGGCAATGACCTCTCCCACGCGCTCCCGTGTGGCGGGTGGGACCTGGGACGCGGGGGCGACGGGACGAGTCGCTGGGATCCTGCGACGAGCGCGGCGCTGCAGCGGCGGAACGAACTTGCGGGCATCACCGTGCCACCAGCGCAGGAACGAGACCCCCTGGCGGCACGTCGAGTACGAGCGCACGAACAGGGTGTAGGCGCGAGCGCGGGTGCGACTGGCGTCGTCGATGGGCTCGATGGGGTTGGCGCCGAGCTGGCGGTCGCCGAGGGCCTGCAGGAGGCTCGTGCCCAGCACGGCTGCACGGTCGACCTGCTCGCGAGTGATCGGCATGGGGCTGCCGAGACGCGACCACTCGGCGTCGTAGAGGGCTGCGAGGGCGGTGAGGTTGCTGGCGATGCGACGATGACCGGTTCCACGGCGAATCGTGGCTAGACGGGCGGTGGAGACCAGGCCTAGCGAACCGAGGGCTTCGGCCACCGTGAGCAGATCGCGGCACAACGCGGTCGCTTCACCGAGGAGGACCCGCAGGCTCGAGTCTGGCGCTTCCGAGCCTACGGCCAGCAAGTGTGTGTAGAGGGTTGCACCGGCGTAGAGTCGGAGCTTGCGGGCGCGGGGAAGGTCGAAGAGATCGGCGGGCAGCCGCGCGAGCTCCGGCATCAGGGTCTCGATGCGTCTTGCCGCTCCCATCGCGGTCTGGACCGCTCGCGGGATGTTGGCGGTGATGGTGACGATCTCTTCGTTGGGGACGGCGGCGATCTCGGACTCGATTGCCGCGAAGGCCTCGGCGTGGGTCTGCCGGGTGAGAAGGGAGAGCGAGTCGAGGGGTGCGATGCTGAACTGGCGATTCATCACCGAGTTGTCGGCCACGAGCGCAGGCTGTTGCAGATGATCGGCAGAATTCTTCGTGGCCCATCATCGCCATGACTCTGGAACGGAGAAGCCATTCGAGGTGATTCCAAGTCGCGCGCTCGGCCGACTTGCGTGAAGAGGAGGGCTCGACGGGCCTCCGGTAAGGGGTGCCGAGCATGGAGGAGGGCCCGATGGGCCTCCGGTAAGGGGTGCCGAGCATGGCGGAGGGCCCGATGGGCCACCGGTAAGGGGTGGCGAGCATGGAGGAGGGCCCGATGGGCCTCCGGTAAGGGGTGCCGAGCATGGAGGAGGGCCCGACGGGCCTTCGGTAAGGGTGGCGAGCAGGGAGGATGGCCTGATGGGCCTTCGATAAGGGGTGCCGAGCAGGGAGGATGGCCCAACGGGCCTCCGGTAAGGGGTGGCGAGCAGGGAGGATGGCCTGATGGGCCTTCGATAAGGGGTGCTGAGCAGGGCGGAGGGCCCGATGGGCCACCGGTAAGGGGTGGCGAGCAGGGCGGAGGGCCCGATGGGCCTCCGGTAAGGGGTGCCGAGCAGGGCGGAGGGCCCGATGGCCTGACGGCCTATCGGCAAGGATCGACGCCTCAGCCGGCGGGTGGGTTGCAGGTCACGCTCGTGAGCTGACCTCCCGCCATGTCCGAGTACGTGTACGGACTGTTGAGCCCGGTGAAGGTCTGCACTGTGTACGTGTCGGGATCGATCTTGTGGGCGGTGGTCCCACCGATCAAGACGGCCCAGATGTATCCGTCGAAGTCCACCGCGATCCCGCGATACAGCCCCCCTTCGGGAAGGGGAACGGTGTCGCCGACGACCATGGTCTCCATGTCGATCCAGCCCACGCCACCCGTGGTCGCGGTCCAGATCCTGCCCTGCTGGTCCTGCGCCACACCGCTGCCCCCCGATCCGGGGAGGCTCCCGATCTTGTTGGCCCAGGTCCCGGCAAGTGGGTCGTAGCGACCACCCGAGTCCACCCAGACTCGCCCGGACGTGTCCACCGTAATGCCGTACGAACCGCCGGGTAGGGTCTCATAGTCGAGGGTGTCGTACTCGACGTGCACGATCGTCCCCGCCGACCAGATGTACATCCAGAGGTCGTTGTTGAAATCGACCGCGCCTCCGTAGGGACCCAGGGTCGTGCCGCAGGTGACGTCGGGCATGTGCACCTCGTCGAGCACCATGCCCGTCTCCCCATCGAGGCGGTAGACGTAGATCCCGTTGGCACCGGTGCACGGCCAAGTGCCTCCCGGCATGCCGAAGGCGGCCGAGGTCCACACCATCTGATCCTCGAACTCGCATGTCGCGGGGTTGTAGGTACCGGAGGTCCACGCGACCGGTCGCTGCGTTGTGGCGCCGGGGAATGGTGTGTGCCATGCCACGCACTCCTCGTCGGCAAATGGCCGCATGCTCCCCGGGCCGCCGGCGGAGGTGTCGATGACGCCGTTGCCGTTGGTGTCCGCGCAGTCCTCGGCGAGCGCGTGGATCTTCGTCACGCCGCCCATGCGGTTGGCGACGACCACCGCGCGCCCGTCGATGCTCACACTGGTGCGGGACGGGTTGCCGCTCTGATCGGGACGGGTGTAGTACCGCCCTTCCTCTACGAGTGTGCGCGTGTTGAGCTTGGAGATCGTGGCCTCATTGCTGTTGGCGATCCAGATGTAGCTCCACTCCGACTCGCCGCACGCTGCCTGTTGGCAGCCTCCGTTGCCGCCGTCGGGGATGGTACCGACGTCGAAGATTGGACCATCGGCACCCGCGGTGGTCTCGTCGACCTGACCCGTGGTCGCCGTGCCCGACGCGGACGCGGTGCCATCACCCGGCCCTGGCCCGGTGCTCGGGCCGTCGCTCGTTGGGTTGGTCGTAGCCGAGGCTGACCCAGTCTGAAACGGATCGTCGGGTTGCGGATCACCGCAGGACAACGCCATCGGAAGACACGCGAGAACCCAGTGCTGCTTCATCATCGCTCTACCCACCCCGCCAACATCTTGGCGAAGAACGAATGGGGCGTAAAGCGAAGATCGGGCCTGGGCTGGGGGCTCGCGCGCGCAATCGTGGGGTCCCGTGACCTCGATCCAGCACTCGCGGACGCTCACGCCTCGCGCGACGTGCGTGGTGACTCGCAGCTCTCGTCGATCCAGCCCAAGAACTCGGGCGTGCCTTCGACCAGCGGCACGGCGACGACCTGCGGCAGCGCGTACTCGTGCAGACCCTTCACCGCTCGGGCCACGGCGTCGAAGTGATCGCGGCGGGTGAACAGGCTCACCAGGTGTTCTTCGGCCTCGTGCACTCGGCCCTCCCATCGGTACCAGGTGCGGAGTGCCGAGACCTGCCCAGAGCTCGCCAATCGCTGCTCGACGAGCGCTCTGGCGATGCGCTCGGCTTGCTCGCGAGTGCCGGTGGTGACCTGGACGACGACGTGTTGGGCGGAATCGGCGGAGGCCGAGGACATGCGCCGTACGATAGCGCGATGCAGCGTCGGGAGCCCTCGACGAGCACGGCGCCGCTTCGTTCGCTAATGTTGAGGCAGGCGATGCTCTCGCTCCCGAACATCCGACAGGCGCTGGCGAACGCTCCGGTGGAGTCCACCCCGCCAACTCGCTCGATGGCCGCGGTCGCGTTGGCGCTGGCGGGCGAGCCCGACGCCCTCGAGCTGTGCTTCATTCTTCGGGCGACTCGCCCGGGCGATCGCTGGTCGGCTCAAATGGCGCTGCCCGGCGGGAAGGCCGAGCTGGGCGACCCAACGCTGCAGGCGGTGGCGGTCCGCGAGACTCGCGAAGAAGTGGGCCTGAACCTCGAGCACGCGGAGGCCCTGGGAGGCTTGGCCACGATGGCCCTGCGTCCGTTGATGGGCGCCGCAGGCAACGTAGGTACGCTGTCGCCGTTCGCATTCTACGTCGGCGTCGAGCGCCCCCCGCTGAGACCCCAAGAGGCCGAGGTGGCCGAGGCGTTCTGGATTTCGCTGGCGCATCTGTGGGACCCCCGACATCGCGACACCATCGATTGGGAGCACCTCGGGCAACGCATGCGCTTTCCAGGGATTCGCTTTGGCGAGCACGTCATCTGGGGCCTGACGCATCGCGTGCTCATGCAGTGGGCCGAGCAGCTCGGGCGCCCGCTCCCCGGGGCAGGACAGCAGCCGCTCGTGCGATCGTGAATGGCGGGCGTAGTCGAGCTAGCCTCGATCCATGCGCACCTTGGAGCTTCCACACTCGGGTCTCGTGCTGAGCCGCATCATCGCGGGAGGCTGGCAGGCGGGTCGCGATCTTTGGGTCGGAATCGACGACGATGAGTCGGTGGCTGCATTCCGCGCCGCACTCGAGGCGGGGATCACTACCTTCGACACGGCCGAAGACTACGGAAACGGCCACGCCGAGCGCGTGCTCGCTCGCGCGTTGGGCTCACGACGTGAGGAGATCGTCATCGCGACGAAGGTCTCATGGGATCACCTACGTCGTGACGCAATCGTGGAGGCCTGCGAGCGCTCGCTTCGCAACCTCGGCACCGACGTCATCGACCTCTATCAAGTCCACTGGCCCGCGGGCAGCTTTGGTAGCGAGCGGGTGCCCCTCGAAGAGTCCATGGAGGCGCTGGTGCGGCTGCGCGAGCATGGGAAGATTCGCGCGATCGGGGTCTCGAACTTCGATATGGCGCAGCTTCGACACGCGTGTGCCTTGGGGCCGGTGGAGACCCTACAGCCCCCGTACTCGCTGCTCTGGCGCCATGCCGAGCGGGAGCTACTCCCGTGGTGCCGCGACCACGGTGTGGCGGTGCTGGCGTACTCGTCGCTGGCGCAGGGCCTACTCACGGGCAAGATCGGACCGGACCACCGGCTGGCGGAAGGCGACAATCGCCGGGACAACCGACTTTTCCAGCCACCGCTACGCGAGCGTGCGACCGCGGTCGTGGACGCAATCCGACCGCTGGCCGCGGTGCAGGGGGTGACGCTGGCTCAGCTTGCGCTCGCGTGGGTGGCCGGGCAAGCGGGCACGGCCGCGATCGTGGGGGCGCGAACGGCCGCGCAGGCCCGCGACGACGCGCGTGCGGGCGAGCTGGTCCTAGAGCCGGAGCTACGAGATCAGCTCGATGCTCTCTCGGAGGACTTGGCGCAAAACGACGAGCCGGCGATGTGGACGTGGGCGACGTGAGTTTGGAGTTTCCCTCCGCGGTCGAGTCCGCCATAGACTCCGGCTGCCTCGCCAACCGCAAGGAGGGCCCCCCGTCGTGCTCAAGTTTCGTTTGCTGCTGTCAGCTGTCGCCTCACTCATCGCCATCCCCACGGCTCAGGCCGCGCCCAACGATGCCTGCGTGCGTCAAGCCCAGGGCGTCCCAGGTTCATCCAATCGGACGCCCGAGTGGTGGAACTCCGCGCTCAGCGAGTCTCAGCGCGAGGTCCGTTGGACCGGTGCCACCGTGCGCACCGACGACGATGCCTCCACGCCCGAGCTCTCCCGCACGCGCATGATTTGGGACAAGCCGTCCCGCACCGTGTTCTTCGAGGTCGAGGTCAACGGCGACCCTGCGATCAACATCACCCAGGACCTCGTCGTGCTGTCGGTTGCCAATGCAGCCGGGGACAACCCCGAGCTGTTCATGCGGTTCCAGCCGCTGCGTGGCTGCGGCACGCTGTCCAACTGCACGGGCGCGGGCGTAGCGATGGCGCCGTCGTCGGTGAGCTACTCCGCCGCAACTCCATCGGGTACCTCCGTGACGTGGGGGCCGCTCGGTAGCACCAACCCCAACCCAGACTTCGTCGTGGAGCACCCGTGGGTCACGGTCCGCGAGGTGACCTCGGGCGGCGCTACCACCTACAACTGGAAGTTGTCGTTTGCGATGCGGGTGCCGGTGAGCACCGTCAACGGCGAAGTTCGGCCCAACCTGCGGATCTACGGGAACGCGATCATGTACATGCCCGGGCCCACCTCGGGCACCGCGGTCGAGTTCCCGCTCCTGTGCAACCCGAGCTCCTCTACCAGCAATGACTGTCTGATGTTCAGCGGCCCCTCCGCTGGCGAGCTGATGGACGATCTGCCGGTGGGGGCGATGGCCGCTACGTGGCCCGTGCTCGAGTCGGCCAACCCGAGCACGTGCGGAGGTGTCGAGGTGCTGCGGCCGCTGGTCGGCTCCGACTACGCAACGGTCAGCGCCACGGTCCCCGGTACCTCCGTGCCGTACGAGCTGCCCGGCTCGCAGATCCCCTTCAAGGAAGGAGCCCGCTTTCGCGCGGGGTTCCTCAACGACACCACGCAGAGCATCGCCGCCGGCAGCGTGCAGGCCGAGTTCCGCATCGCCAACTGGGGCCTACAGTACTCCGACTGGCACAACGCGACGTGGGACCTCGTGGCGACGGCAGAGCTCAACGGAGCCGTGTCGCCCGGTGGCTACGCCGGTGGCTTCGGTCAGGGTCGCATCGAGAGTGACGTGTGGAGCCCCTCCGAGTCTGGGCTCGCGCTCGAGAACACCCATCAGTGCGTGCACGTGCGATTGCGTTCGAGCAGCGGAGTCGACTTCAAGGTCGACAGCGTCTACCGCAACATGGACATCGTGAATGCCTCGGTGGCGCGTCGACCCGCGATCATCGATCTGGGTGATCGTGCGCTGCCAAAGGGCAAGGACAAGCACGACGTGTACCTGCTAATTCGATCCGAGCACATGCCCGATCCCGGGACGTGCAAGGCAACGAAGGGCAAGCTATTCGGCTGCGCAAAGGGGGGCAAGCTCGTACTCGAGCGCAAGGCCCTCAGCCAGAAGCAGAAGCAGGCCCT
The DNA here is from genome assembly GCA_041600735.1 of Nannocystaceae bacterium. GTDB lineage: Bacteria > Myxococcota_A > Polyangia > Nannocystales > Nannocystaceae > Paraliomyxa. Next base: position 27,460 of record JBFIJN010000021.1, on the reverse strand, counting down.
CAGTCGCGACTTCGACCAGGGGCGAGTGAAGCTCGACAAGGCACAGTACCAGGCGCTACTGAACCAGAAGACGCGCAAGGGCAAGAAGGCCGACGAGCTGCCCTTCGTGGTCGTCCACGGCATGGTCGACACCGGCAATCGCATCAACCTGCCCGATGCGCCGCAGACCCCGGTCCTCGTGAACTTCTCCGACTACGGCTACTACGTGCAGCACGAAGGTGAGCCGGTCGAGGGGTGGGAGACATTCGTTCACGGGGCCGAGCCGGTGGCTGGGGTGGACAATGTGTTCAAGCTCGAGATCAAGCCCAAGATGGTCGCCTCGGTGGCCAATACCGTGCGAGTGCTGAGCAAGGAGACCAAGGCGTGCAAGACCCCGCCCCAGCCGCGCTGGGCCGTGTACGGCAGCAGGAAGACCGAGGATCTCGAGGCCAAGATCCAAGCCGAGGTGGGCAAGGGCGACCTGTCCAAGGTGTCGGCGGTACGGGTCACCGACGACCAGCTCGGCTGCGATCCGCCGCCGCTCCGCTTGCAGTGCAAGCTCAAGAGCTGCGGCGAGCTGAGCCCGGCGGCCTACATCGAGGGCAGCCGGTTCGTGGGCGATTGGTCGTTGGTCGAGCGCCGCAAGACTCGGCCAGGGACTCGCGGACCCGCGGGGAAGCGTCTCGGCAACAAGCGTGGGGGCAGCGCCAAGCCTGGAGCGAAGGTGGGACCGGGAGCGAAGGCGGGACCGGGAGCGAAGGCGGGGCCCGGGGCCAAGCCGGGGCCAGGTGCCAAGGGCGGCTCCAAGCCAACCGCCAAGCCCGGTAGGTAGAGCGAGCTGGTCAGCTTCGCGGCGACGCCATCCGACCCCGGTCGTATGGCGTCGTTTCATTTCGAATGCGCCCCCAGCTTGCTTGCAGCTTGGACGACGACGCGACACCATGCCGAGCGCCCATCTCTACTTGGGCACTCGAAAGGACAACACCATGATCGCACGTCTCGAGCTTGGAGCCCTCGTCGCCGTACTGGCCCTCACCCTTCCCGTCACCGGCTGTGACGACAAGAAGGAGACCAAGGCCGATGCCAAGAAGGACGACGGCAAGAAGACGGATGTGAAGGCCGGCGAAGCCAAGGCCGACGCAAAGGCGGATGGTGGCGAAGAGAAAGCGGATGCCAAAGAAGAGAAGAAGGAAGAGGGCGGCTGGTAGCTCGCTGACGCTGGCCTTCGTGCTCGGCTGCGGAGGCGTGCCGAGCGAAGGCCTGCCTGCCGACGCGGTCGACGCTCCACCCACGCAAGCGGGTGAGGGCGAGCCCTCCGCGAGTGAAGCCGGAGCCGAGGCGGAGATCGAGGCGGCGGTCGTCGATCTCATCGACTATGCCGCGCGTCGCAGAGCCGCTCTGGACTTCGGCGCACTCGCGCCGTGGAGCGAACGAGCAGGCGCGGATCCATTGATGTTGTTGCGCGACGGGTCGCGCACGTTGGGACTCGTGCGTCGTGGCGAGGTCGTGGTGCTCGACGATGACGCAGGCGTGCAAGCGCGCGCCACGACGCTCTGGGGCGCGACGTCGATGGTGCGCGCGGCCGACGAGTTGGTGATCGCCTCCGCCGCCACGGGCGAGCTCGATGTGCGCGATGCGGCGACGCTGGCCCCGCGTCGACGGCTCTCGGTCCCTGGGGTGGCTTCGCTGCGCGGCATTGCATGGGGCGCGGACGAAGGGCAGCTCTATCTCGCGGACGCACAGCGCCACCGGATTCTCTCGATCCCTTGGCCGGCGCCTTCCGCCGGGGCACTCGAGGGCGAGCCGGTCGACACGTGCAGCGGCGCGCTGGCGATCGCTCGCACCGGCGAGTGGCTCGTCTACGACTGCTTGTTCGATCACCGCGTGGTTGCGCGCCACGTGGACGACGGGAGGCTCGGGCCGCGGGTGGTGATCGAGCACGATGGGCCGATCTGGAGCTTCGACGCGGTGGCGGGCGCGGAGGGGGTACTGTCACTGGTGCTGGGGGGCGTGGAGGATCGTCCGCTGGACCGCAGCGACGGTGCCTTCGGCTACATCGACTCCTTCGTGTTCGTCTACGACGTGGCGGCCGCAGCAGCTCCGATCGCGCGACGGCGGCTTGCGCTCAACGTGTCCGAGTACGGCGTCGTGACCCCCAAGCGCGTGCGATGGTCGAACACAGCGGCCACGGGCGCGATGGTAACCGGCTACGGGAGCGACGTTGCTCTGACGATCGAGTGGCCGACCAACGAGCGAGCGCGGGCCGAGGTCCAGGCGCACCGCGTGGTTCCGGGGGTCACCGACTTCACGGGCACGCTCGAGCGCGGCACGATGGCGAGCCCGCTGCTCGATGCGTGGATCGTGACGCGACCGGGCGAGTCGCCACGGGTGGCGTCGGTATCCGACCCCGAGGATGATCGCACTCCCTCGGAGCGCTTGGGTGAGGCGCTGGCGTTCACCGGCTTGATCGCGCCGCGAGCCACCAGCGAGGGTCGTCGTAGCCGGTTTACCTGCGAGACGTGCCACTTCGAGGGCACGACGGATGGACGTACTCACTGGACGGGTCGCGAGGACGTGCACGCCACGACCAAGACGCTCCGCGGGCTGCTCAACAATCGCCCCCACTTCTCGCGTGCGCTCGATCGCACCACGGCTCGCATGGTGCACAGCGAGTTCCGCGTGGCCAACCGCGGCACGGACCAGGACCCATGGTTCTCGCTCACGCGAGTCGACGCGCCGTGGCTCGATGCGCTGGGCGCTCCACCCGATCCAATCGACCCCGTCACTCTGCGGCGTGCGCTCGTCGACTTCTTGGCCGCGTTCACTCCCGAGCCCAACCCCGCCGTGCGGGGGCTGGTCGCGTTCACGCCGCAGCAGCAGGCCGGCGCGCGTCTGTTCCAAGCAAGCTGCGAGTCGTGTCATCGCGCGCGGCTCATCGCGGACGACCCGGCATCGGCCGTGGCCCCCGAGCGCTGGCCTGCATTGATCCTCAGCCCGGCCGGGGGGATCGTGTGGGGCTCGGAGGCCCGCTACCGCACGGGCGTCACTCCGTACGTGCACGCCGACGGGCCGCGCGCGCCCTCGTTGCGGCGGTCGTATGCGAAGCGACCGCTACTGACCAATGGAAGCGCGGCGACGCTCGATGCGGTGCTGGATGCGGTGCGACTCGATTCGTCCGAGGTGCACGGCGGCGGCGCGGGCCGTCCGCTCGACGCCGATCAGCACGAAGCGTTGGCGGCCTTCCTCGAGCTGCTGTAGCGCGGGAGGCCGCCCACGACCCCGTGTAGACCTGGCGCTCGCTGCCTGCCGATGCGACCCTAGGGGCATGGAGCTCGATCCCGACGCGATCCAGGCGCGCTCCGAGGCGTTGGTCGGCCAAGTGTTGGGCGGTCGCTACCGCATCGACGCAGTGCTGGGTATCGGCGCGATGGGGGCTGTGTTCCGCGCCTATCACACGGGTCTGGCGCGGGAGGTCGCGGTCAAGCTGCTGCACAAGGACCTGATGGCCAGCCCGGACATGCGCGCCCGCTTTGCGCGTGAGGCCGCCGCCGTCTCCAAGCTCGACCACCCCAACTGCGTGCGCATCACCGATTTTGGGAGCGACGAGGATTACCAGTACCTGGTGATGGAGCTGCTACAGGGCGCGCCGCTGAGCAACGCACTCGAGGGGCCGATTGCGCCTGAGCGCGCGGTGGAGATCGCCGACGAGATCCTCGCGGGCCTCGAGCATGCACACGGTCATGGGCTCGTGCACCGCGACATCAAGCCCGACAACATCTTCATGGTCCGTGAAGGTGGGGGCAAGACCAGGGCCAAGGTGCTCGACTTCGGCATCGTGAAGCTGCAAGAGGGCCAGGACGGGCCGCAGCTGACCAAGATGGGCATGATCTTTGGCACGCCTCACTTCATGAGCCCCGAGCAGGCGACCGGCGGAGAAGTCGATCTTCGCAGTGATCTCTATTCCGTTGGGATCGTGCTGCACCTGATGCTCTCCGGGCAGCTGCCGTTCGACTCCGACGAGCCGATCAAGGTGCTCCGCCACCAGATTCGCAACGAGCCCCCGCCGCTGCCCACCTCGGTCCCGTTGGCGCTCCGAGAGCTGGTGACGAAGTTGCTCGCCAAGAAGCCGGAAGATCGCCATCCCACGGCGACCGCGGTTCGCACGGCGCTGGCGAGCGTGCGCCAGAGCTTCGAGCCCGTCGCGGCCTCGACCCGGGCCCCCGCGCGCACGGTTGCGGTTCCCCCCTCGGGACCGTTCTCTCCGGCGGGGCCGATGGCCGGCGCGGTACCGGGCGCAGCGGGGCCGGGCGCAGCGGGGCCGGGTGCAGTGCCGGGCGCAGCGGGGCCGGGCGCGGTGCCGGGGGCAGCGGGGCCGGGTGCGGTGCCGGGCGCAGCGGGGCCGGGCGCGGTAGGGCCGGGCGCAGCGGGGCTCTCCGCGGCGGGTGTTTCGGCGGTCTCTGCCGCAGGTGTTCCGGCGGGGCTGGGGTACGCCAGCGGGGTTCCGGTAGGGTCGCCTGGTGCCACTGGGCTCTCAGTGGGCACCGCTGCGGGCGCTGCGGCGGATGTACCGGCGGGGCCAGGAATCGTGGCCCCGAGGGACGGAGGGGGCAAGCGAGCACCATCGTGGTGGCCGGCGTCGAGGGAGGCGCAGTGGATTCTCGGTGGCGTCGGGGTGTTGGCGGTCGTGGTGGTGATCGCGATCGTGGTCGGGGGCGATGGAGCGGGCGAGGCTCCGCCCGAGTCAGATCCGGGAGCCGTCGAGGCGCGCGCCAAGATGGCTGAGTTGTTGGGGGTGAAGACCGACGATGCGCCGTCCGGCGACGCGCCATCGACCGGCGAGGCCGAGGTCGAGAAGGAGACGGCGAGCGGGGCTGGAAAGCCCTCCGCGAATGCGCTCGAGGCCAGCCTTGCATCGGTCGATGCGTTGCTCGAGGCACGCCAATTCGAGGCGGCTCGCATCACCCTGGGGCCGCTCCTCGAGGCGTACGCGGGCGAGGCTCCCCTGCATCGACGCATGGCGCAGGTTCTTACCGCGCTAGGGGGCCCAGAGAACCGGTCGGCAGCCCTCGACAGCTACGCGGCGGCGATCTCGGCCGATGCGGCCCTGCTCCACGACGAGGCGTTCATGACCGATCTACTGCGCCTGATGGATGACCCCAAGCTGCGCGCCCCCGCCGTTGATCTTGCGATCGATCATCTCGGCTCGAGTGTCGACGAGCGGCTGATCCAGTGGCTCAACGTGCAAGTCAAGCCGCTGGACCATGATCTTCGCCATCGGATCGTCGCTCACCTCGATGGCAACGACCGCGGCGATGAGGTCAACCGACCGCTCCAGCGCGCACTCGATCTGTGGCAGGCCCATGACGCAGAGAGCCCCTGCGAGGCATTCACTCGCGCGCTCGATCAGGCGATCGAGAGTCCGGACAGCTTCCTCGTTGGGACTCTGCACGGCGTGGATGTCCCCCAGGTTGCCGCCGCTGGGCCCAAGGACGAAGACGGGACCGCGGAGTGTCCCGGTGCGGCCGAGAAGCTCGACAAAGCGCGAGCCCAGCACGACGAGCGCTTCATGGGCATCGATCCCGTCGTGCCCAAGGCCTATCGCAAGCGCCCGGCCAGCACTGGCAGCTCGTCGAACCGCAAGCAGCGGCGTCGCTGAAGCCAAGCGCACGAGCCGGGGTGAAGCGCGCGAGCCAACTAGCGGCGGAGCTCGATCCCAAAGCTCTCCACCCAGCGGTAGATCTGCCGACGGTCGCGCGCATAGTGCCGCGCGACCGCGCGGAGATTCCACTGGTGGGCCTCGAGCACCGCGACCAGCTCTTCGCGGCTGGGCCTCGGCGGCTTGGCGGTGCGCTCGGGCTCCGCGGGCGCGGCGGGGGGCACGGGAGAGGTTGGAGGGGCCAGCGGGCGGGCCCAGGCGGCGAGCCGCGCGCGGGTGATCCGGGCCGGTCGAGGATCGGTGGCTAGCTCGCGGACGAGGTGGTCGAGCCCGCGCAGATTCTCGGGCCAGTCGTGCAGCAGCAGGATCTCCACGGCCTCTGCGCTCAAGTCGAACGCGGCCTCGGGATCCCCCTCGCAAGCGGACTGCCAGCGCCGGTGCAGCAGCTCGAGCCACGCGAGTACGTCGGCGCGGCGCTCGGCGAGGCGGGGCACGCGGATGCGAAAGAGCGACAGGCGGGCGTAGAGGTCGCGACGGAAGGCTCCACGCTCGACCTCGGCCGCGAGCTCACGGTTGGTGGCTGCGATGATGCGCGCATCGACGGTCAGCGTGCGCGTGTCGCCGAGGGGGACGACCTCGCCGCGCTCGACCGCGCGCAGCAACTTGGGCTGGAGCAGCAGCGGGAGCTCACCGATCTCGTCGAGGAATAGCGACCCGCCCGCGGCGCTGCGAAACAACCCCGGCTGCGCTCGAACGGCGCCCGTGAACGCCCCGCGCTCGTGTCCGAACAGCTGGCTGTCGGCGAGGCTGGAGGTGAGCGTCGCGCAGTTGGCGATGACGAGGGGACCCTGACGCCCGCTGAGCCGGTGGATCTCGCCCGCGACCGACTCCTTGCCGGTTCCGCTGTCCCCGATGATCAGCACGGGGGCCGCGTCGGCGGCCGCACGCGCCACGCTGTTGCGCAGCTCGATGGCGGCCGCGGAGACGCCGACGACGGCCTCCCTGGAGGTGGGGGCCGTGTCATCGAGCGTTCCGTGGCCCTGCTCGAACACGCTCACGACCTCGCCGAGGCGCAGCACGTCGCCCGAGCACAGCACCCGGGGTACGGCGCCCACGGGTACTGCGTTGATCCATGAACCATTGTGGCTCCCGCGATCGACGGCGACGAAGGTGTCTTGGCGCGCCTCGGGGCGCAGCTCGAGGTGCTGTCGAGACACGGTGCCGTGGGCGAGCTGCAGGCCGCCGGGGCCAGGGTCGCGACCCAGCGTCACGGCCTTGGTCAAGGGATGGACCCCGACGAGCTCGCGCGGAGACACTACACAGAGTCGAGCCCACCCAAGGGGTGCCGAAGGAGCGTCGTCTTCGACATAGCTCTGGGTATTGGCGCCGTGGGTGGTGGCGCGCGGGTCGGCCTTGCCGCTCACGCGCAATCGATAGCATGGCGGATCGGCTGGAGCGACCGGTCCCCTCCGATCTCGCATGGGACGGTCAGCGCGGTCTCATGTGACGGGAGCTCGCGACCTCCCTCCCTTGCCGCCCAAGTCGCATCGGACGCTGGGCTCGCCACCAGGCATGGCTTGGCGCAGCTCTTGCTCACTGGACGCGCATGCACGATCCCACACGAGTCCGCTCTCACGTCCTTCGCTCGCTCTCGCTCGCCCTGTGCCTCGCGGCGCCGCTGGGCTGCGAGGAACCGTCGGAGCTCGACGAGCTCGACGAGCTCGACGACGCTGCGAGTGACGAGGACGAAGAGCTCGAGTTTCGCTGGGCGACGCCGCGCATCCACTTCCGCACGCTGGTCACGTCGATGAACGCGAGCGGCTACGGAGGCAACGACGGCGGCTGCTGGGACACCGCGCCGAGCGGCAACGTCCGTCCATTCCAGCAGTATCGCTGCCACGCGAAGGACAACCAGGTGTGGCTGTTCGAGACCGTGCCGGGCGTTCACGGGGGATTCTCGATTCACTCCGCCGACGACGACGATCTGTGCCTCGACGTCCCCGGCTTCAATACCGTGTCGGGCCAGCGTCTGCAGATGTACCCCTGCAACGGGGGCATCAACCAAGTATGGAAGGTGTTCAACCACGACAGCCAGTCCGCGACGATCCGCCCGGCCGCGAACACGAGCCTGTGCCTCGACGTGGAGAACGGCATCAAGACCAACCAGTCGCCGATCCAGCTGTATGGCTGCACCGGGGCTGCACACCAGGCGTGGCGGTTTCACGACTGGGTGGGCAAGGACACGAGTCTGTCGTGCGACGGGCCGCTGCGCTTTGGGCCCGAGGTCGTGTTCTTGGGGGCTCGCCGCAGCTTTGCGGCCACCGGTTCCCACTTCAACACGCTGTGCTCGGAGAACTTCGAAACGGACAGCGTGAGCTGCTCGAGCTCCGCTACCTGGTTCGTCGTGGACAGCCCCTGGGGGTCCAACGACTTCGACGTTCGCTGCTTCAGCACTACCGCGGCCAACTAGCTAGCTAGCTCCACGGCGACGCGCCGAGCATCCACAGCAGCAGCGCGGCAACGCTCGCCGCCGCGAGCGGGATCGAGAAGTTGTCGTCGACGCGGCGGCTCAGTAGCTCGGCAGCACCGCCGGCGATCGCGGCCGCGATGGCGGTGATCCACAGCGCGCCGGAGCCCACCCCGGGATCGGCCAGCAGCATCGCCGCACGGGCCGTGATCGCGCCGACCACCACGAACGTCAGCGAGCCCTCGAGGCTGCGCCCGTTGACCAGCCGCACCCGCCCGAATCGCCGGCCCACGAGGCCGGCGAGGGGATCGGCAAACCCAAGCACGGCGACGGCAGTCACGCACAGCACTGGCGACTGGGTCAGCGACAACAACACCAGGGCGGTCGCGTACCACGTGGCCGAGTTGACCCGGTCGCGCTCCTGCTCGTGCGCGACGGGACGGAACAACGCCATCAACACCGCGTTGGCGCGCCGAGACACGCGCCGCATGCTCTCCATCGACCAGGCCGCCGCGGCAAAGGCTCCGGCGGCCCACGGCAGCTGGCTCGAGCTCAGGGTGCTCACCAGCACCAAGCACACCACCGCGGTGCCCATGTGGAAGGCCGAGCGCGCGTAGTTGGTGGGGCGCAGCTCGGGGACCTTGACGCGCTCGCGGCGGAGCGCGGTCGACAGGGTCGCGTAGCGCTCGCGCAGCTGTGCCTTGAGCTCGGCCCACGCCTCGACGTCGTCGGGCGTCCACGTGCTGAGCAGCTCGGCCAGGTGCTCGATGCTCTCGTTGACGGAGTCGGGGACGAGACTCCACTCGGCGGCGAGGAGCTCGTCGAGCCGCCGGCTCGCGGCCTCGAGCTTCACGCGCACGAGCTCGGGGGTCTGGATGCGCAGGTCGAGCGCACGAAAGAGGCCGTGCAGCTCGATGGCGAGCGCGTGGGAGAGCTGAAGAGTGGCGACCTGGGTCGTCATGCGAGCAGTCCGTGAACCGGGCCATGCTAGGGCTCCCCGGGACGAGCCGCCCATGAGAAGACCCACAGTCGTACACCTTACGGGGGGCTGCGGTGGATTGGGCGACGTTCCGCGATGGAACCAGTGGTGAGGCTACGCACTCGGGGCCAGAGAGGATCCACCTGGCCCAAATTGGAGACGCACGACCGCGCCGGCGGCCCCGCAGGGCCGTGGCCGTGCTCGCTAGCGCGCGCGCTCGGTCGCCTGGCGCACGACGAGGGTTCGACCCTCGAGGTCGAAGCCGTTGAGCCGACGGATCGCTTCGGAGGCGTCCTTGCGATCGGCCATGGTCACGAAGCCGAAGCCTCGCGAGTCGCCGGTGTCACGGTCGACCATCACCACCGCGTCGCTCACTCGGCCGACGGCCTCGAATGCGGTGCGAAGCTGATCGGTCGTCACGCCCCATGCGAGACCACCCACGAACAGGCGGCTAGGAATGGTGCGCTGCTGCGGGGCCGACTCGTCGTCTCCCCCTTGCATGGATTGCATGACCTCGTCGATCGACATCAGGTTGCCGCCACCCTGGAGCTCCTCCACCGTTGCGATGGGAATGCCGTCGCCGGAGAGGCCCCGATCGCGTCGCCGGGCTTCCTTCTCCTTGCGCTTCTTTTCCTTCTCTAGCTCCCGTTGCCGCTTGCCGAACGAATAGTTGGTCTTTGCCATGTGAGGTCGTCGAGTACTTTCTTCCGATGGATCCGTCGCCCTGTCGGGTCGTCGCGGTGCTGGGCTAGCGTGCTCGCCGCCCGCTGTCAAATGGCCGCGCGCATCGCGGTGAAGGCGCTGGACGCGTTCTCCGCCCTCTTGTCGCAGGGCCCTGTCGTCTGAGCCAGAGGCTCATTCGCCCATCAAGTGCCCGACGTTCTTGCCGTCGAGCACCGTGTGTCGAAAACGCCGGCCGCCGCGCCCCGAGAGGTCGATGTGGTGCACCTTGGCCATCCACTGCGCATCGGAGAACGGAATCGCCCGGTCGGAGGCGTCGAAGATGCGTAGCGAGATCGGACTGCACTCGGCTCGAAAGCGCCGCATCTCGTCGGATTCTTCGTCGACGGTCTGCACTTGGAGGAGATCGGTGCCGGCACACACCCCGGGCTCGACGCAGCCGCTGGCAAGCTGGGAGGCGAGCAACGGAGCCACCAGGAGGCTGGAGCGCTTCACGGGCACCATGATGACACGACGGCGTGGGTGCGGGTACCGGCGGACTTCACGGCGCGACCGCAGGGGCCTGGTCCTCGCCGATCCAGCGTGGCGGCTCGGTCTGGTCGGCCAGCGTCCACAGCAAGCGGAGCGTGAGCTCGGCGTCGCGACGTAGCGCGGGCAGCGACGGGGGCGGGATCTTGCCGTCGGCGCGCGGTGCCGCAGGTCGGGTGAGGGTGACCGCGGGCACGCGAAGCTCGAGAAAAGCCGTGTGGCCGTACTGCTGGTCGCCAGCGGCGACGGAGCGCGCGGTCGGGTCGAGCGTGTTGACCTCCTGTGCGAGGGTCGAGCGCGCGCCGTCCACGAGGAGGAGCTCGGAGCTCGTGCCGCCGAGCTGGTCGAGCACGACCACGGCGACGATGTTTGCGGGGCGAATGCCGCTCGCCTCGATGAAGCGTGCGATGCCCAGGTGACCCATGCTGCCGGCGGCCTCGGCGAGGAACACGATCGATCGCTCGGGACGGCGCCCCGCGCTGCGCCACCGCGCGGCCCCCTCGGCCACCGCCAAGAGCACGGCGAGGCTGCCCGCGTAGAGCTGCGCTTCTTCGGGCTGCGCCGCGGCCAGTCCGCCTTCGTCCCACTGGGTTGCCACGAGGACGACCTGCTCGGGGTGGCGCCCGCCCGCGAGGCGTCCGATCACGTTGCTGTTCTCGAACCACTGCTCGGTGGCCGTATAGGCGAGCTCGACGGTGGCGCCCGGGGTGGCGCGCGCGTCCACGAGAGCCTGGTAGACGTCGGCCGCCACGAAGCCCTGCAGGTCGAGCGCCGTAGGCGGATCGTGGCCGAGCAGCAGCGACTGTACCTCGGGCTGGCGCCAGCGCTCGGCCGCAGCGAGGGTTGCTCCGTCTTCGCCGGGGATCGGAAGCACGGCAACATCCACGCCGTCGCGCCACGCCGCCTCGAACGCGTCGCGATACCCGACCAGGGGCGACGCGCTCTTGGACGCGACCAACGGCTCGAGCAGGCGCAGGCGCTCGAGCGGCGGGGGAGGCTCCACCGACGGGTCTGCGGTGGGTGAGGGCACGGCCTCGGGCGCGAGCTCGGCTTGCCCCTCGAGTCGCAGCCGCAGCGCCCCGGTGTTGGCGTTGCCGTGTCGCTGTAGCCACAGGCCCTCTTCGAAGCGAAGCGGGGCGACGGGCTTGCCCTTCTCGTCGGCGGGGGGTTGCACGGTGAGCGAGAGGCCCGTGGTCTCGACCACCCGCACGCCCACGGCCTGCGTCCAGCCGAGGTCGGGCCCGCTCGGTGACAGGCCTGCGGCTTGCCACACCGCGACGACGAAGCCTGCGGTCAGCGCGGCCTCGGGGGAGCCCGGGTGACGGCCGCCGAGCGCGGGGCCCGTGGCGAAGCCGAGGTGTCGGCCGAGCGCTTCGTCCCAGCGCGCTGCACCTTGATCGTCGCGGGGCAGCTCGGTCGAGCGCGGCTGCACCGTGTCGGGGAGTGAGATGGGCGTGTGCTCCTCGAGCTCGAGCTCCTCGATCGGCTCGATCTTGCACGCGGTGAGCAGGCCGATCAGCGCCAGCGCATCTCGCTTCATCGTGGCTCCGTTTCCCAGTGCCGGGTCACTGCACGCAGCTGGCGGTCGAGGGCGCGCGCGGCAACGTCGGGCCGGCGGGTGCACCAGGTCTGAAATGTGAGCACCCAGCGCTCGCCATCCTCGATCACGCTGGGACGGCTGCCCGCGCGACGATAGGGGCTGAGGTGGGCGACCTGGCGCAGGCGCTCGCGGAGCTCGGGCTCGTTGGCCGCGGCGGGCAGCGGCACGCTCACGGGTAGCGCCTGCTGCTCGCGACCCACCTGCACGGCCGAGCGCACGATCTCGCGGTTGGGCAGCCACAGCGTGCGACCGTCGGGCAGCCGCAGCATGCTGCGCAGCAGCCCGATGTGGCGCACCGTGCCCGAGAAGCCCGCCACTTCGATCTGATCGCCCTCGAGGAATCGCCGACGGCTGGCCAATGACACGCCCGCGGTGAAGTCTTGCAGCCCGCCGGGCAGCGCGAGCGCGGCCACGAGCCCCGCGGTGGCCAACACCAGGATCGATAGCAGCGGGACGGCGCGGAACAGCTCGCGCCCGAGCAACAATGCGCCCGCGGCGAACAGCGCGAGCTCGAGCCAGCTGCGTATGCGCGCGAGGCTGCGGTTGCTGTCCCAGCCCAGTCGCCATGCCACGCGCACCGCGACCGTGAGCCCGCGTCGCGTCGTGAGCAGGACGGCCAGCACGACGACCGCCAGCAGCACGAGCCGAGGGGTGAGCACCGAGCCCAGTCGCCACAGCTCGGCGAGCAGCTCGGCCCCCAGCTCCGTGGGGGGCTCGGGCTCGTCGGCGCTCCGCGAGCTGCACCCGGCCACCGCGAGCAGGGCCAGCCACGCGGGCAAGCGGCGTAGTGGACTCATCTAGGTGACTCCCCCCGCGACGGCTCCGGCCTCGCGCAGCGCCAGCACCACGTCGTCGCGTACGAGCGGCGTGATCGTGTAGTTGCCGCCTTGGAGCTCCAGCAGCCCGCTGGCCACGAGGAAGCGCAGGTGGACCTCCACGTCGCCGTCGCTGCTGCCGAGCGCGACTACGATGGCCTCGCGGGGCAGGCGTAGGTGGCGAACGAGGAGGGCCAAGATCGCCTGCGCCTCTTCGCGCAGCTGCTGCACGAACGGAAGTCGCCACGACAGCGACACGAGCGGTCGCAGTCGCAGCAGCTCACCCTCGGGCTCTGCGTGGGCTCGCCACAGGGCGAGCGCGCGGCGCAGGCTGCCCGCCGACGCGGCGGTCAGGCGGCGCACATACGTGTCCTCGGGCGAGCGTCGCAGGAGCTTCCCGAGCCCCCGCGGGGTCGGGTACTCGCAGCGATGGCCCCCGAGATCGCGGCGCGCCTCGAGAATGCGCGCGAGCTGGCTCGGATCGGGTGGTTGCAGGTGCACTCGGCAAGGGAACGCGTCGTCGAGCGCAACCAGGCCCTGCCAGTCGAGCATCGACTCTTCGGCCATCGCGAGCAGCCAGAAGGTGTGGGGCTGAGAGCCGACCACCAAGGCCACGAACGCCTCGAGCGCGGCGAGGCCAGCGTCGGAGGGGGGGAAGAACTGCTGGAGGTCGTCGATGACCACGGTGGCGGGCGTCGTGCGCAGCGACGCCTGTACGATCGCGTCGTCGTCGGCCACCCCGAGGGCGCGGGCCAGCGCCGCACGCAGCGAGGGGCCGCCCTCCTGATCGTCTTGATGGCGCACCGAGATCACGCGACGCGTGGCGAGCTTGAGCTGCGCAATACCGATGGTGGAGCTCTTGCCGGTCCCCGTTGCGCCGACCACGAGCACGGCGTTGCCCGAGGTGGGCTGGGCCAGCCAGATGCGCTCGGCTCTCACGACGGTGGTGAGCGCGTCGCGGTTGGCGACGAACAAGCGCGGATCCCGCAGCGGCTCCACGGTGAACAGCGAGCCGGGCAGCCCGGTGAGGCGTGTGCGCCGTAGCGCGCGCTGGTCCTCGAGGTACGAGCGGATCGCGTGGGCGTCGAGGCGCTGAAGCCCGGCGCGAAGGCGGTAGCGCAGCGCGAGGTCCTCCGCGGCTTGCCCCACCTCGCCGGTCCGGAGCGTGCGGATCAAGCCCCGCGTGGTGGTGATCGCCTGGTCGATGAGCCGTCGCGCTCGCAGGCGCAGTCGCGTCCAGCGATCGACTCGCGTCGCCACGCGTCCGTGCTCGCCTCCCGCGGTCGCGGTCACGAGCTCGGAGAGCTGCTCGGCCATGCCGGCGATCGCCTCGAGCAATCGCGGCCGCGCGGTCTGCCAGCCCGTGCACGGACCCACCTGTAGCGCCAGCAGCATCGCGTGACCGCGATCGAGCGCTTCATCGAGCGAGGTGGCGGGGCCGCCCGCGACCACGCTGCGGCGCGCCGCCTCGAGCCCGAACTCCGCGAGGCCTTCGACCTCGTGCATCTGGTCGCGGATCGCGGAGAATGCCGCGGCGACATCGGAGAGGCACTCGTCCATCAACGGCAGCATGCGACCCGCGAGCTGGACCTCTTCGAGCTCGCGCGCATCGACCACCACGATGTCGGCCTGGGCCGGTCGCACGGCCCGGGCCAGGCCCGCCAGCGAGGCCACCACGGTGATCTCCTCGTCGCCCTCGGCCATGAACGCGCGCAGCTCGACGCCGGCGGCGTCACTCGACGTCGCGCGCCGCACCCGAGTCGCGAGCGCTCGCACTTCCTTGAGCACCGGCTTGGGGAGCACCGAGCGCACCTGCACCTCGGCGCGGGACCAGGCCTCGTCGTCGACCAGCGCGGCCGCGCGCGGCAGCGTATCGAGGCGGCGCAGCTGATCGGCGACGAGCTCGCCGGCGCGCGAGAAGGCGATGTCGAGCGGGTCGATCACCTCTTGCTGGAGCCGCGCTCGCACGCGGTGCTCGACCAGCTCCGACTCCGCCGTGAAGCGCAGGCGCTCGACCGCGGCCCGTCGTCGCGCGGGCCAGGCGGTGGCGTCGTCGTCGAGGCGCCGCAGGGTCGCCGCGAGCTCGCGCTCGACGGAGGAGTAGCGCACCGCGCCCGGCTCGCCCGGCGCCCCCGCGATCGCGAGGACCCGCCCCAGCTCGCGGATCGCGGCCCACAGGATGGCCTCGACGTTGGCGGTCACCTTGAGGTGCAGCTGCTGCTCGCGCTCCTCGAGCTCGGCCATCACGTCGGCGTAGCTGCTCGTGCCCAGCGCTGCCCGCTCTAGCGACTCGAGGCACTCCACCTCGAAGCGCTGCCAGTCTCGCTGGCAGTCCTCGGCCGCCCGCACCATCGCGGGCTCCATCACGGCCCGCGCGGTGATGCGCACGGGGACCCGTCGTCGGCGTCGCCCGGAGCGCCCGCGCACCAGCGCGCTCGCGGTGGCCAGGCGCTTGGTCCAGCGTACTCGCCACGAGTCGCCGGGCTGCGCGCTGGCGTTGCGAGGCTCGAGCGGCACCGCCAGGTTCCCCGGCAGCCCCTCGAGCGGCTCGCGCTGGAGGTTCACCACCTTGCGCAGGCCAGCCGCTCGATCGCGTAGATCTTCGACCACCACGCGCTCGAGCGCCCGCACGACCACCGCGGCCCCGTGCTCGACCGCGCTGGGGCTCGCCGGGGTGCACAGGCCCTTGCGCCAGCGCTCGGCCTCGGGCCGCAGCTCCTGCTCGCGCCACTCCGCCCAGGGCTCGATGAGCTGGGTGTAGAGGCGCGAGAGCAGCTCGCGCAGCTCGGGTGACTCGAGCGCTTCGGGGAGCTCCTGCGCGGTGACGGTGGTGGTGGCTGCGGTCGGATCCGTGGCCTCGGCCGGGGCGGCGTCCAGCTCCCCCGCGCGCACCAGCGCGAGGCGCAAGGTGACGGGCCCGGCTAGCAGGTTGATGGCGACCACGGCCATCCCGAAGTCCATGATCTCCTGGCCGAGCGCCGCGACCTCCTGGGCGGCGATGCCCACGAGCCCGAGGGTGACGCCCGCCTGCGGCAAGTAGGCCATCCACGCCACTCGCTGCACGACCGGTGTCTCGCCGCCCGCCGCGGCACCGAAGCGGCCCGCGACGTAGAAGCTGACGGCCCGCACCACCGACACCAGCAGCGCGAACGGCAGGATCGCGAGCGTGGCGCTCACGTTCACGCTGGCCCCGGCGTTGGTGAAGAACACCACGAACACCGGCAGCGCCACCACCTCGAGCGGGTGCAAGAGGTCGTGCCCGTAGCGGGTGACGTTGCGGATGATGACGCCCGCCGTGATGAACGTGAGCAGCGGCTGCAGGTGCAGCGCATCGCAGACGTTGGTGACCACCAGGATCATCGCAGCCACGAACAGCAGCATCTCGGCGCCGACGAAGCGCATGTAGAGGTAGAGCAGCCCGGCGAGCGCCACGCCGAGCGCGAGCTCCTCGCCCAGGTGGATGCCCACGTCGATCAACACCCCGGCGTCGAGTCCGGAATCGGGGTCGAGCAGGCTCAGCGCGACCGCGCTCGCCACCGCGAGGCACACGACCACGACCACGTCCTTGAGGACGGCCAGGCCGAGCGTGAGCTCGGAGAGCGGTCCCTTGGCGCCGGTCTCGCTGAGCACCGCGAGTGAGATCGAGGGCGAGGTGCCCACGGCCAGCGCGGAGAAGATCAGGGCCATCGCCAGGGAGGCACCAAAGCTCGGCAGCGGCAGCGGGGCCCACACGCTCTGCACGGCGAGGAACGTCCCGCCCACCGTGATCGGCAGCAGCACGATCTTGAGGCCGACCGTGACCGAGAGCGAGCGCCAGCGACGTGCGATCGCCGGCATGTCGAGCTCGAGACCCGCGCTGGTCGCGATGAGCCCCAGCGCGAGGCTGTTGAACATCCGCATGTCGGCGACCACCTGCAGCGACAGGATGTTGATCGCGTAGGGCCCGAGCACGATGCCGGTGACGATGTAGCCGGTGACCTTGGGGAGGGTGAGGCGCCCGCCGAGCTCGGCGATCGCGAACGCCGCGAGCACCACGAAGCCAATCGCGGCCAGCGTGAGCGGGTCGGTGCCCGGCGGCGAGGTCTCGGTCTGCAGCGCACGCAGACCGACCATCATGGCCAACAGCGCGAGTACGACGAATAGGCGACGCATGACCGCTCAGCGCCTCCAGCACTCGGGTGAGAACACGGCGAATAGGGCGAAGATCTCCAAGCGCCCCGCGATCATACACAGGCACAGCACGCCCTTGCCCAGGCCTGGTACTGCGCCGTAGTTCATCGAGGGGCCGAGCTCGCCGAGACCCGGGCCCACGCTCGAGAGGCACGCGATCGTGCCGCTCATCGCCGACAGCAGATCGAGCCCCAGCGCCACGAGCACGAAGGCGCTCGCCGCGAACAGCAGCATGTAGGCCGCGAAGAACGTGCCGATGCCCCGGACCACGTCGGGCGGCAGGTTGGCCCCGCCCACGCGCACGGTCTCCACCACGTTGGGGCGCACGGCCGTCCGCAGCTCGCGAAGCACCACCTTGATGAGGATGAACACCCGCGAGGCCTTGAGCCCGCCGGCCGTCGACCCGGCACAGGCGCCCATGAACATGCACAGGAACAGCGCGAAGCGGGCGACGTCGGGGTAGGTGTCGAAGTCCTCCGTCATGAAGCCGGTCGTGGTGGTCACCGCCGCGGTCTGGAACGCAGCGAAGCGCACCGCGTCGACCACGGAGCCGTGGCGACCGTGGATGCACACGGCGACGAGCGCGATGACGGCGAGGTTGATGGCCAGATAGAAGCGCAGCTCGTAGTTGCGCCACAGCTGCGACCAGCGCCCGCGCAGCAGCCCGTAGTAGAGCCCGAAGTTCAGCCCCGCGATCAGCATGAACACTGTGATGATCCAGTCGATCGCCGCGCTCTGGTACCCACCCACGCTCGCGGTGCGGGTGGAGAAACCACCGGTGCCGAGCGTGGACATTGCATGGCAGGCGGCGTCGAACATGGGCATGCCGGCCAGCATCAGCAGCCCACCGGCCAGCAGCGTGAGCCCGCCGTACACCCACCACAGCGCGACGGCGGTCTGCTTGATCCTGGGCCGCAGGCCCTCGGTGATCGGCCCGGGCACCTCGGACTTGAACAGGTGCTTGGCGCCCACCCCGAGGATCGGAAACACCGCGACGAACAGCACCACGATGCCCATGCCCCCCACCCAGTGCATGAGGCAGCGCCACAGGTTGGTGGCGCGCGAGAGGCCGTCGACGTCGCTCACCACGGTGCCGCCCGAGGTCGTGAAGCCCGAGACCGCCTCGAACACGGCGCCCATCGGGTCGGTGATCGATCCCTCGAGCATCATCGGCAGCCCGCCCAGCACGCCCAAGAACAGCCAGGTGAGGGCCACCACGCCGAGCGCGTCCTTGCGGTGGATCTCTTCGGATCCGGTGCGGCCGAAGTAGCGCAGGGCCAGCGCGAGCGCCAACGTGACGCCCGCGGTGATGCCGTACGCCAGCGCCGATCGCGGGACCTGGTCGTGGATCGCGAGCGCGGTCGGGGCGAGCAGCAGCAGCGCCACGATCCCGATCAAGAGCCCGGTGAGGCTGCTGACCACGCGAGGATTCAAGCGCCACCCTCCGCGGCCAGGCGTCGCAGCGCTCGCAGGATCTCGCGGCGCCGATGGATCGGGGCCACCGCGACGACGTGGTCGCCTCCGCTGACCAGCACGTTGGCGTCGAGCAGCCGCGCGTCGTGGCCGTGGTTCATCACGGCCACCACTTGTGCGCCGGGGCCGAGCGGCAGGCTGCGCGAGGGCAGCGGGCGCCGCAGCGGAGGCACGCGCAGCTCGAGCAGCTCGAGGTCGGTGCCCGCCAGCGTGGAGGCGTTCACCAGCTCGCGATCGGGGAGCTGCCCGTGCAGGGTCTGGGCCATCACCTCGTGTGCGCTGGTGGTGCCCGAGATTCCCAGGTGCTCGTAGACCGCCGTGTAGCCGGGGCGATGGACCAGCGCGAACGTGTGCCCCACCCCCAGCTCGTGGGCCAGCAGCGAAGACATCAGGTTGACCTCGTCCGAGCCGGTCACGGCGAGCACCCAGTCGGCGGTGCCGATGCGCTCCTCCTTCAGGAACGAGAGGTTGGTGCCGTCGCCGTGGAGCACCGTCACCTCGGGCGCGAGCTGGGCGAGATCCTCGCAGCGGCCGCGACCGCTCTCGACCAGGCGCACGTCGCCCACCAGCGTGGCGAACAGGTTGGCGAGCTGCAGGCCCACGTCGCCGCCGCCGACCAGCACCACACGAGCGCGACCGCTGCTGCGGCTGCGCTGCACGAGCCCCGCCACGGCCAGCGGCGACCCGACCACGAGCACTCGGTCGCCCTCGTCGAGCGTCTCCACCTCGTGGGTCGCGCGCAGCGTGCCGCCCCGCAGCACCGCCCGCACGACCGACTCCTCCGCGGACAGGCCGCGGGCACGCAGGCGAGCCGGGTTCTCACCGCGCAGCGGGGAGGTCTCCTCGATCCGCAGCAGCGCCACGTGGGCCATGCCCCCGCCGAGGCTGGCCGAGAAGCCGAGGTCCACCGAGCCCACCAGCCGCAGCAGCTCGCGACCCACCAGCCGCGACGCGCAGATGCAGGCATCGATCCCGGCCACGTGGCTCTCGAGGCCCTCGGTACCGCGATAGAACCCGGGGTCGTCGACGCGGGCGACGGTGCGGCCCACACCCGCCGACTTGGCCATCACCGCCGCGGCCACGTTCACCGCATCGGAACCGGTCACGGCGACCGCCAGATCGGCGCGGTGCGCCTCGGCCCGCTCGAGCACCCGTCGATGGGTCACGTTGCCGTGCACCACGAGGACGTCGAGCACATCCTCGGCCTCGGCCAGCGCGGCCGCGTCGTTGTCCACGACCACCACCTCGGCCTCGCGTGAGAGCGACGCGGCGAGAAAGCGACCGGCCTCGCCAGCTCCTAGGATCAGCGCTCTCATGCATGCTCCGCGGGAGCCGGGAGCGGCTCGTGGGGGTGGTCGGTGGGGGGTGGGTCTTCGCTGGGAGGCGGCGCTTGATCGGGCGCGGCCAGCGGCTTGATCTCGCCGCTATCGCCCAGATAGCGGCGTAGCCCGCGCTGCGCGACCAGATCGGTCAGCAGCACGCCGCCCAGGATGGTGGAGGTGACCGGGGCCGCGAGCTCGGGGAAGCGCTGGGCAAACGCCAGCGAGATCGCGCTGGCCAGCACGCCCTGCCCCAGCAGCGCCCGCCCGATGCCGCGCGCGGCCAGCTCGTCGCCCATGAAGGTGGTGACCGCGAGGCGGCTGAACACGAGCCGCGCCACGGTACGCAGCAGCACGTAGCTCGGCACCAGCACCCAGTACCAGCCAGAGACCGGCACCCACGTGGCCCCCGCGAGCAGCAGCACGAGCACGGTGGTGGGAAAGCGCAGCGGTCGCAGCGAGTCGTCGAGGCGCTTGGCGTGGGTCGAGGTGATCGCGAGCGTGAGCCCGGCGAACAGGTTGGCAAACAGCGGCGAGACCCCGAGCGCCGCCCCCACGCCCGCCGCGAATACGATCACCCCCACGGCTGCGACCGAGACCCGCATGGGATCGTTCTCGCGGCCGAGGAAGATGCTGAACAGCAGCCCGGTGAAGCCACCCGACAAGATCGTGATGGAGGCCCACTCCACGATCGTCAGGCCCATCGCGCCCGCCGTGGTCGTGGCGCGGCTGCCCGCCATGGCCAGGCCGAACGCGAACACGGCGAACACCTGCGCGGCCGAGGTCATCGTGCGCAGCAGCGAGGCGCGCTCGGTGCTCACGGAGAAGCGTCGCAGCGCGGCGTCGACCAGCACCATCGAGCACGTGCCCGAGGCCGCACCCACGGTGAGGCCGATCCACAGCGCCTCGGGGGAGACCCACAGCGAGATCAGCGAGCCGTCCGTTGCGGTGAGCGGCTCGGCGATCAGCGGCTCCACGCTGAAGATCTCGGGGTCGAGCCACTGATAGATCCCGGTGATCGCCGCGGCTACGCCGAGCACCACCGCCGCAGACGAGCCGACGCCCGCCAGCAGCGACTCCATGTTCGCGCGGATCTGGCGGATCTCGAGGCCCACGAGGAAGCCGATCACGCCGAGCACCACCGACACGAACAAGTCGAGCTGCTCGAGCACCTCGCGATCGAGCACGCCGAGCACGGGACCGAGGACGACGCCGAGCAGCAGGTACTCCACGCCGACCAGCGCGAACGCCCTGGTGGTGAAGCGCTCCAGCATGCGGCCCGCGACGAACGCGAAGACGACGACGCCGACGAAGAGGACGGTGGTGTTCACGGGAGCCGCAGGGAGTGGGAACAGAGGCTACTCGATGCTCCCGTCGAGTACTGCGCCACAGGCGCAAGACTTTGATTATATTGTCTAATCAAGGGGTTGTAGACGAAGCGGCGGGTCGCTGGGGCAACGCGGCAGGGTCGAACCTGCGCGCTTGCCGAATCCCGACGCGAACCCGAAGCTGCCGCACGCGGCTCCCGGCCGCGCCTCGCGAAGTCTCGGGGACCGCGTCCGCGACGCGGTTCCTCGAGCGGGTGGGCTCTGGGATCCTCCGGTGCTACGCGACCCGCTCCAGCGCATCGCCGCAGTGGGTCACGGGCTCGTCCACCGACTCGCATCCGCGATCCTCTCGCGGGCCAGCACCCGACGACGACCGATCCCGACCTGGCGCCAACACGCGATCGGTCCGCGTGACCGTGGTGTTCTGCACGGACATGGGTCACGATTCCCGCATGACTTACCGACTCGAGCGCTCGTTCGCCCGCCACCTCCACGTCATGGCCGGGCTCGCGGTCTCGCTCGTGGCCCTCGCGGCGTGCGGCGATGACTCGGGCTCGGGCAACCAGTTCGCCACGAGCGGTCCGACGAGCGGCCCGAGCACGACCACGACCAGCCCGGGTACGACCCAGGGTGAGGCCACGGTCGGCCTCGACGACACGGGCACCTCGGGAAGCAGCGGCCAGGGCATCAAGCTCGACGTGGCCGCGCCCGACCTCACCGCCGGCACGCAGGACTACTGCAACTTCGTCGACATCCTGTTCGTGATCGACAACTCGCTGTCGATGAACCAGTACCAGGCCCAGCTCGCCAACGCCTGGCCCACCTTCGTCGACGAGATGTGGACCAACCTGCCCGAGGGTACCGACCTCCACGTGGGCATGACCACCACTTCGTTCTACGACGGCAGCTGCTCCGAGTCGGTGTTCAACTGCGTGACCACGGCGTCCAACTCC
This sequence comes from Nannocystaceae bacterium, assembly GCA_041600735.1. Classification (GTDB taxonomy): domain Bacteria; phylum Myxococcota_A; class Polyangia; order Nannocystales; family Nannocystaceae; genus Paraliomyxa. Next base: position 5,512 of record JBFIJN010000021.1, on the reverse strand, counting down.
GCGATCGATGCCCACTACATTCCGCCCACCGAAGGCAACACGGGGGTCAATGGAGAGCAGGGGCGCTTGTTCGAGCACGCCGGGCAGCGCTACTTCGAGGCGATCGTGGGCGAGGATTCGAACGCGCTCAAGCAGTGGTTCTCGGGGGCCGCGGTGGCCGCGGGCGAGACCGGCTGTAGCTTCGAGATGATGTCGGCCGCCGCGGGCTATGCGTTCCACCCCGCCAACGCTGCGGCCAACGCGGGGTTCCTGCGCGACGAGGGCGCCGTGCTGGTGATCATCATCCTGACCGACGAGCCCGACAAGTCGCCCGAGGGCGCGGCCGCCTATCATCAGATGGTCGTCGATGCGAAGGCCGGCTGCGGCGGCGACGATTGCGTGGTGATCACGGGCATCTACGATCAGTGCATCGAGAACGTGAACAACAGCCTGTGGCAGTTCTTCAACAGCTTCTCGAATTTCACGGTCCATGGCGACATCGATGCGCCGGCCGACTACGCCAGCGTGGTCGGAGCTGCACTGGCCCAGGTGATCGACGAGACTTGTGATCAGATCCCGCCCGCGGGGTAGAATGGGCCATGCGTCGGGGGACACAGCGTGCGGTCTGGGTTGCGGGCATCGGGCTCGCGGTTGCCTGCACCCGGGCGAACCCGGCCTTCGACGGGGGGTCCGCGGGCGAGAGCTCGGCGAGCTCGGCGAGCTCGGCGAGCTCGGGGTTGGCCACCGCGGGGGAGGGGGGCACGATCGCCGACGACACCCTCGGCGGCGGCAGCCACGACGGGAGCGAGGGACCTGCGGCGCCGTGCACCGTGCGCGCCGACTGTGATGATGGCGTGTTCTGCAACGGCGCCGAGACCTGCAAGCCCGTCCACCCCAACGCCGATGATCGCGGCTGCGTCGAGGGCTCGCCCCCCTGTGCCGACGGGGCCACTTGTAGTGAAGACATGGGCGTGTGCATCACCGACTGCCCGAAGGGTACGGACGCCGATCGAGACGGGCACGACGCGGTCGAGTGTGGCGGGACCGATTGCAACGACTCGAACCCCGATGTGTTCGTCGGAGCGACCGAGGTCTGCGACGAGGCGAACGTCGACGAGGATTGTGACCCGCGGACCGTGGGAGAGCTCGACGCCGACGGCGACTTCGCGGTCTCGAGCGCCTGCTGCAACCAAGGCGGCGACGGTGCGTTGAACTGTGGTCCCGATTGCGACGACTCGCAGCCCGGAATCGCAGGGCCCGGCGACTGGGCGCACTGTCAGGCCTGCAACACGCCGTGCGAGGTCGCGCAGGCGTGCGAGGCGGGGGCCTGCATCGCGGCGCGCCGCGTGTTCGCGACCAGCACCACCCAGTCGGGCGATCTGGGCGGGCTCGAGGGCGCCGACAGTCTGTGCCAGACGCTCGCCGACGGGGCCCTCCTGGGGGGAACGTTCCGGGCCTACATGGTGGGCCCGACGCAGGGTCTCAACCGCCTCGAGCACCCCAACGTACCGTTCGTGCGGCTCGATGGCGTGCGGGTCGCCAACAGCTGGAACGATCTCGCCGACGCGACGATCGCCGCGCCCATCAATCGCGACGAGTGGCGCATTCCCGTCACCGGGAACGCCTGGACGGGGCTCAACCAGGTGAATGGCAATCCCCTCAACAATCACTGCACCAATTGGACCTTCGAAGGCGGCGGCTGTCTCGGTGGCGGCCCGTGCGGCGCGGCCGGAGAGACCGAGATGATCGACGGACACTGGGACGGTTGGTTCGTGTTCGATTGCAGCACCCCGTTCAGGCTCTACTGCATCGAGCAGAGCCCGGATTGAGCTCAGCGGTCCGCCGCCTCGACGAGACCCCGGGCCAGGTGGTCGGCCAAGCCGAGCAGCGTGGGGATCCGGTGGGCGCCGTGCATGCCTGCGACCAGCCCGGCCGCACGCTCCACGTCGAGGCCCATCGCCGTCACGAAGAGCGGTCGCGAGCTCGTCCCGCGCTGGACGGCCGCCGCGAATCCGCTGCCGCGATAGGCCGTCTTGGCCACGCCGATCACCCCGTGGCTCCCGCCCAGACGGGCATGGAGATGGGCGCCGAGCCCCGGCGCGCCGTGCTCGTCGAGCACCACGTAGCCATCCACGACGATCACCTCCACGGTCGTGCGCAGGCGCTCGAGCACCGCGAGCACGCACGGTAGCTCGCGCTCGTAGAACCGACCGGGTGCGTAGGGGAGGACCTCGTCGATGGTGACCACCTGCGTCTCGATCGGCTCGGCGTCGATCCAGCCGCGGGCGACGACGCAGGCGGCGAGCGCCTCGCGCTCGCCGTAGCCCACGTCGACGATCGCCAGCGGCGAGGGATCCTTCGGGTTGGGCACGCGGGTTCATCTTCGCTCATGCGTGGCCCGGCGCGAGCTCGCGGAGGCCGCAACGGCCGTGCGGGTGCTTCACGGCCCCTGTGACGCGTTCTCGGCGAGGCGCTCGCGCTCGCGGCCGAATGCAAAGCCAGCGGTTGACAGATCGCTCCGTTCGTCCGACCCATCACTGCATGGACGAGGTGTGGTCACGCGTTCGCGAGGGTCGCCACGTGGTGTTGGTGGGAAGTCCGCCGCTGCCCCCCGATGCGGCCGAGGGCGAGCCGCGCTGGGCGGTGGTGAGGGTCGGCTGCGATGGGCCGTGGTCGACGTGGGGCCCGCTCGAGGCCGCGCGCAGCCGCATCGAAGCGCTGCTCGGCGAGCCACGCTCGCGCCGTGGCGAGACCGTGGATCGCGTGGGCTCCAGCGCACGCGTGCTCGATGGCCTGCCGCTCCGCGGCGACCTGGCCGAGGCCACCGTCGAAGCCATGCTCGTGAGCGCCGCCAATCGCCTGGCCACCCGCGAGCCAGGGCGCTCGGCGCTCGTGCTCGACGGGCTCGAGTCGGCCGACGAGGCCACCGTACAGGCGCTGCGAGAGATCGTGGAGCGCGACGGGTGGCTGCGGCTCCCGCTGGTCCTCGCGGTGCGCCGGCTCCCCGACCAGGGGCCCCTGGCCGAGCTGCTCGAGGCGCTCGACGAGGAGCCGCTGGTGCTCGAGGTGGCGGCCGATCCCAGCGGCTTCGACTGGACGGGACTGCGCTCCGAGCACTTGCTCGTCATGCGCGCGGCCGCGGTCGTCGGTCGCAGCTTCGAGGTCGAGCTCGTCGGGCGCTTGCTCGGTGTCTCGGCCGATGCGGTGCTGCTGCGGCTCCAACAGATCGCAGACAAGGGCGCCCCGCTCGTGGATCACGGCGGTGGTCGCTTCTTCATCCCCGAGGCGGCCCGGCACGTGCTCGTGCAGCGCGTGCTCCCCTCGCTCGTCGAGCGCTGGCATCGGCGGCTCGGCGAGATCCTGGCCGAGCCCGTGCCGCCTTCCGCCGCCCCCACCCACGAGCCACCGGCGCCCGACGACGAAGCGCTCGCCGATGCCTCGTCGTCCGCGACGATGACCTACGGCGAGATCTTCGAGGCCTCGGCGAAGTCCGGCCTGTCGGTACCGCCGCGCGAGGCACCCTCCGAGGAGCTCCACCGCGGGGGCGAAGCTCGCGCGCCCGCGCCGACGCCCGATCCCAGCGCGACGTTCCGTCTCGATCCCGAGGACTACGAGCGTGCGATGGGCTCGGAGGCTCGCGATCAGGCCCGCGCGGCGCATCACCTCTCCGAGGCCGGTCTACCCGAGCGTGCGATCGAGCAGTACCTCGCCGCCTTGCGCAACGTCGCGCTGCGCGGCGACAGTCGTCGCGCGCTGCTCATCGCCGAGCATGCGCTCGCGTTGCTCGAGCGCCAGCCGCCCTCCCGCGCGCGCGAGCTGCTGCATGCGCGGGTGCTGGCCGCGGCCGCGCGCGTGCGGTGGCGGGGCGTGGGACGGGGCGCCTCGCTCACGCTGCAGGGCGCGCTCGAGACGCTCGACCAAGCCGAGCAGCTGATCGGCCCCGACGGCCCGCTCGAGCTGCGCATCGAGGTCGCGCTGCTCGTCGCCGGCGTGTGCTACGACCTCGGCGACATCGCCTCGCTGCAGCGTGCCCTCGATGTGCTCACCGAGGCCGCGCGAGGCCTGCTGGCCGCGGGCGAGTCCGTGCTCGCCGCTCGGCTGCTCAACGATCAAGCCGCCGTGTACCTGCGCGCCGGCGACCCCGTGCGCGCCAACCACCTGCTCCAGCAATCGCGCAGCGTGTTCGACGAGCTGCACCGCGAGCGGCCCGACGATCCCGCGGTGATCATCGAGCGCGCCGAGACCGAGCACCTGCTCGCCCGCCTGCCGCTTCATGCCCGGCTGCGCGCTGGTCGCGAGGACGAAGCGTTCTCGCTCGCGCTGGGCCACGCTCGCGCGGCGGTGGAGGGCTACCGGCGCCTCGGCGGCGGCGTCGAGGTCGGTCGCGTGGCCGAGACCATGGGGCGTCTCGAGCTCGCCCGCGGCCGCCACGATCGCGCGGCGCAGCACCTCGAGCTCGCGCTTCGCACCAGCCGCGAGCTCAGCGACGTGATCGGCCTGGCGCGCACCACCGCGGCCCTCGCCGAGCTCTACATCGCCGCAAATCGCCCCGCCGAGGCCCTCCAGGCGCTGCAAGAGTCGGTGGCCTTCAACTACGACAAGGGCTCGCCGCTCGGCCTCGCCGTCAACCGCCGCACGCTCGCGAGCCTGCACGAGGCGCTCGGGGCCCAGCCGCACGAGCTACCCGAGCTCGTGCACGAGCTGCGCGAGATCGAGACCACGCTCGCCAGCGCCGAGACCATCCTCGGGCGCGTGAGCGTGCCCGGCGACGTGGACTGATGCGCTGATCCTCGAGCCTCAGCCCGCCGGATCGGGGTTGCAGATCGAGCCGCCTTCGATCTGCGCGTTGGTGCGGAACGTGTTGAGCTGCTCCCACGAGCGCGGCTCGAACTGCGGGATGGTGCCGTCCTCGCGCACGTTCGTCACGTGGTACGTGTGCTGGTTCCAGATCCGACGGGCCTGGATCCAGCGGTCGCCCACGTCGCGGATCACCTGGAGCGTAGGCACCGAGCCATACGAGACCACGAGGATCTCCGCCGATCCATCGTTGTCCACGTCGGCCACGGTCGGGTACTCGATCAGCGTGGGCGAGGAGCGAGGCACCATGAAGATCGCGCTGCCCACCTCATCGAACACGAACAAGCTCACCTCGTCGGTGTACATCGCCTCGGCCGTCCCATCGCCCAGGAAGTCGAAGGCGGTGCCCGCCGACCAGCCGCTGGCGTCCTGCACGTTGGCCGTCCACAGGATGCTCAGGTCGGTCTCGAGCACGGAGTAGTGCGAGGCCGAGCTCACCGCCAGCTCGGGCTGCCCATCGCCGTCGAAGTCGTGCACCGTGGCCGGGCGAAACCATCCGGGGTAGGGGTCGCCGGTCGGCCGCTGCTGGTTGTAGGTGAGCGTACCGTCGTGCTCGATGAGGGTGAGCCCCTGGCGCGTGGTCACGAGCACCTCGGGCTGCGGGTCGGCATCGAGGTTGGCCACCTGGGGGAAGCCGGGCTCGACCCCCGCGTGCAGGTAGTACGGCGAGCCATCG
>JBFIJN010000020.1:0-41839 GCA_041600735.1 Nannocystaceae bacterium | reverse complement strand
TGCAGGGCCCGCAGCGTATAGGGACCCTCGGCCAGCGCCTCGAACGCAAACGTCCCCTCACCGGCCTCGGACCGATGTTGCTCGTGGGGCTGGGACTCCGAGCGGGCCAGCACCAGCGCCCGCGGCAATGAGACGCCCTCGGCATCCACGAGGTGCCCGCGGATCGCCGCCGTTGCCGGCGCCAGCACCACCTCGAACGGCGCGTCGGCGTCACCCTCATCGAGCTCGACGACGCGCGAGCCCGGGGCCCAGCCCGCCGCCCTCGCGCTCACCTGCACTCGATCGGTGACCGGCAAGATCTCGTCGGGGCAGGCCCCACGCGCCGCCTGACACGCATCACACGGAGGCCGCTCGAGGCGCGGCACCGAGAACTCGCCATCGGCATCGCTCGACGTCTGCGAGACCCCGACCGGGAGCAGGGCCGACGGATCGTCCTCATCGAGCGGGAGCGTCAGGCTGACCGCGGCGCCCGCCACCGCCACGCCCTGCGGGTCCACCACCCGCCCCCACAGCCGCGGCAGCAGGCGCGCCTCGAGCGTGACCTCGATCCCCGGTCGCAGCGCCCACGCCTCGGCGGGCACGCGCGCGGGATGGCGCAGCTCGGGGCACACCTCGCCCCGACACGCGGGGCCTTCGAAGCGACCCTCGGCATCGAGCGGGAGCACCCCCTCACGGATCCTCGCGACCCTACCCTCGGTATCGCGGCACCACAGCACGAGCTGCCCCTCCCCCACCGGGGCTCCGTCCTCGTCGACCACTTGGCCGCGCACCCAGCCATCGCCCGCCACCGTGACCTCTCGCGCTGCGACCCCCCGACCGCGACTCGCACCCGGCCCCGCGCGCTCGCCCTCGTGCGCGCCCGCGTCCGATGACCCCGCATCGCCCTCCGACTCGGGCGAGCGCGTGCGCGGCTGCAAGGCCCACAGCATCGCCGCCACCGCGAACACGGCCGCGGCGAGCAGCAGCCAGCGTCGAGCCGCGTTGCTCACGGCTCGAGCATGGGGGCCATGATCGAGTCGGCAAGCGCCCGCGCCTCAGCGAGCACCGCGTCGACGATCGCATCGATGCGGGTCACCGCCGCGGCCAGCCCCGCCTCGGAGAGCCCGCCGTCGCTCCCCGCCAGCGCGTAGACCTTGGCCTTGGGCTCGGTTCCGCTGGGCCGCACGGTCAGCCGACAGCGCGCCCGCTCGCCTTCGACCTCACCCTCGAGCTCGTACATGAGCACGTTGCCGAGGAGATCTCGCGTGGTGCTGCCCGTGTCGCGCGGGACGAGCCGATCCTCGACGCGCACCACCGCGAGCCCGCCCAGCCGCGCGGGCGGCTGCGCCCGCAAGCGTCGCATGAGCCCCGTGATCGCCTCCCGCCCCTTCACCCCGTAGGCATAGAGATTCTCGGTGCGCTCGCGGTGGTACCCGTGCTCGCGCCACACGCGGTCGAGCACGTCGAACAGCGTGTGCCCGTCCGCGTGGGCCAGCGCCGCCGCCTCGACCAGCAAGCGAGCCGCGACCGCCCCGTCCTTGTCGTGCACGTGGTCGCCGCGCATGAAGCCATGGCTCTCCTCGCAGCCGAAGATCACCGTGCGATCGGGGCACTCGGCCATCATCCCCGCGTGATGCTTGAACCCCACCAGGAGATCGTCCACGACCTCGATCCCGGCCGCCCGCGCCATGATCGAGATCAGCCGCGTCGTCACGATGGTGGTCAGCACGAAGCCGTTGGCCGGGCGCGCCGCGTAGCGCAGCACGTGATCGAACATCGCCACCGCCAGGCGGTTGCCGTCGACGAACTCGAGCGCGCCCTCGCGATTGCGTGCCAGCGCCCCCAGTCGGTCGGCGTCGGGATCCGTCGCGATCACCAGCGCCGCGCCCCGCTCGTCGGCGAGCGCGCGCCCCAGGTCCATCGATGACGGCGACTCCGGGTTGGCGCTCTGCACCGTCGAGAAATTGCCGCCATCCGGATCGCACTGCGCGTCCACCAAGTGCAGCGTCACCCCCGTGTCGCGCAGCGCCGGGACCACCGCGGTGTGTCCCACCCCGTGCAGGGGCGTGAACACCACCGAGAGGCCACTGCCGCGCAGTCGCTCGAGCGGCGCCACCCCCTGCGCGCGCACGAACTCGTGGTACGCCCCATCGACCTCGTCCAGCGACGCCACCGCGATGCGCCCCGCCTTGCTCGGATCGATGGGCGGGAGCGGAGCCACCATCGCACGGTTGATCGCCTCCATCAGCGCCCGATCCCGCGCCCCGAGCACCTGCGCGCCATCGGGCCCGTAGATCTTGATCCCGTTGTCCCCCGGCGGATTGTGGCTGGCCGAGATCACGATGCCCGCCCCGCAGCCCGCCGCACGCACCGTGTACGAGAGCTCGGGAGTCGGTCGCGCCGCATCGATGAGCAGGACGTCCGCGTCGCCGCTCGCGAGCTGCTGTGCCACCACGTGGGCAAAGGCATGGCTGTCGCGGCGCGTATCGAAGGCCACCGCGACCTTCATCGGCACCCCCTCTGCGCGCATCGCCGCCAGCAGCCCCTCGGCGGTCTCCCGCAGCACCACGGCATTGATCCGGTTGGGCCCCGGACCGACGGCCCCGCGACGCCCCCCGGTGCCGATCGGCAGCGGTCCGGCAAAGGCATCCACGAGCTCGGCGCGCGCCTCCGCGTCACCCTGCTCGGCACGCACGACCAAGGCATGGAGCTGGGGCCGTAGCTCGGCGTAGGTCGGCTCGGTCAACCAGCGAACGATCTCCGCGTGGGCCGACGAAGACACCCCCAACGCGGCGGGCGTCGGTACGGAGGGCGAGGACTCGGGCTTGGACACGGCGCGGATCTTACGCCGGGCCCGCCTCGCCATCGAGCCCCATTCGGTGCTGGTGCCGTGCGCGCCTTCGATATGAAGCGCCGCCAAGCTCCGTTGGCTCTGGGGTCGGGCATCTCACCTGGCGTGAAATCCACGACGTCGCTCGTGCGTTGGGAAGCCGGCCACGCGGGCGTCCGGGCTCGGGTAGCCCACGCCAGCTTTGCCCGAGCCAAGCGTCCCCATCTATGGAACACTACGTAAGGCTCGGTGTCGTGTGCCCACGGCCCGTGTACCGGCCCCGGCCCTCCTCCACCCTCGATCTCCTTCGAAGGAGTCAGTGATGCGCCAACCTCTATACACGCGGCTTCGGCCGTTCCTGCGCCGTGACCTGCGTGCGCGCCTGGTCTCCGCCCTGCTCACCGTCGCGGTCCTCACCGGGCTGACTTGGCTCGGGGTCTCCGCGCTGGCGGGGATCGACAGTCGCGAGGCCCACGAGCTCCGCATCCAGCTCGGGCTCGAGTCGGCCTCTCAGGTCTGTGGCCACTCGCCCTACCTGTCCGAGTGCAATTACGACGACCGCGTGCAAGAGAAGGTCGACCGCGAGCACCAGCGCTTGCGCGGGGTCCGGGTGGCGGTCCTCGCCGATCTCGACCGTCGCATCGACATGGCGGTCGGGCAGCTGGATTCCGCGGAGCGCATCCTCTCCGAGATGGTGGTCGACCCCAAGGACGGCCAGCTGCGCGGCGACACCGTGGCGCTGCGCGACGCCCTCGGCGAGGCCGTCATCGACGTCGCCCCCGCGCAAGCCGAGCTGGTGGAGACTCGGCACGCGCGCCTGCTGGGCACCTTCGAGCGCCTCGAGCTGCTTCCGGTGCGCCCGGCCCCCACCGAGCCACGGGGCATGACCGCGCTGGTCAACGGTCGCCGGGTCGACGTCCACATGGATCCCAGCCTGGATCCCCACGGGGCCCCCGGCTGGGTCGAGGACCTCAATCAGGGCACTCGATTCCGCGTAGAGCGACCCGATGTGCGGTCCGAGCTGATCGCAGCCATCGCCACCGAGCGCGAGGACCTCACCGACATCCAGCGGCGCGTGCGTGGGCTGCTGCGGCGCGACGGGAGCGACGAGCGCACGGGGCCCAGGGCCCAGACCAGCCGCATCGAGCTCGTCGACGAGCTGATCCGGCGAGACCACCCGCTCGGTGTCGACGTCGGTCAGTACCTCGAGGTCGCAACCTGGCTGGCGGTGCGGGGGCACGTCACCTGGCTTCGCAACGACTCTGCGTTCGATCGCAACACCGCCATGGTGACCAATCCGGCGGCGCTGATGGTCGCCGACGCGCTACCCGAGGTCGACCTCGACCTGGCGCGCGTGGCCAACTCCGACCTCGACCTGTTGCACGCGGCGCTCACCGACGCCGGTGACGACGTGTGGAAGGACGGCTGGACCGACGACCGAGCGGCCCGCACCGCCGTCCTGCGGCCGATGACGCGCTATCGCTCGCCCATCACCCCCACCCAGAAGTGGCGGATGTTCGGCGTGCTCACCTTCCTGCTCGCCGGGATCATGCTGGTCGTCGTGGGCCCGGTGGTCACCGCCACCTCCACGGCCCGCGAGCGCGAGGCCGGCACCCTGCCCGTGCTGCGGATGACGGGCCTCTCCGCGGGCGACCTCGCCCTGGCCATGGCCATCGGACCCAACGTGTTTGCGCTGGTCGCGGGCGGCGGGCTGTTGCTGCTCGCGCTGCCGGTGCTGGCCCTCACCGCCGGTCCCAGCGCGCTGTTGCTACCGCTCGGCGTGCTGCTGGCGATGGCCGCAGCCACCCACCTCACCGCCATCGGCCTCGGCGACGCGCTCGGCCAGCGCGTCAACGCGATGGTCGTCGGTGGCCTGCTCGGCCTCGCCATCCTGGGCCCCGGCCTCGTCGGCGCGGTCATGACGGTCGGCGACATGGCGGCCACGGGCCTGCTGCTCGGGCCCTTGCCCGCGGTCGTCGGCGAGGCGGTGAGCATGAGCGGACTTCCGTTCGCCAACCTCATCGAGTACCGCGGGTTCGGCGGTGCGCTCAGCAACATGGGCACCACCATGCTGGGCTACACCGTGGTCGTGCAGACCCTGCTCGGCGGGCTGTGCTTGCTCAGCTGGCGACGCCGCGTCGAGCAAGCCTGGGCTCCCCTGTTCCGCCCGCTCGAGGGCGCCGTGCTGGCGCTCGTCAGCGTGGGGTGCAGCGCGCTGGCCGTGTTCGACCTCTCGCAGCGGATCCACGTCCAGACCTACGACACGGTCAACCTCATCACCTTCGTGTCCACCGCGTTCCTCATGCCGGTGCTCGGCTGGCTGCTGGTCTCCAGCCTCGTGCGTCCGGCTCGGGCCTCGGCCGTCGCGAGCTGTGGCGAGGTTCGCCGCGCCTTCGTGCGCTTCCAGCTGTTCGTGCTGCTCACGGCGGCGGCGCTCGGCGGCGCGTACATGCTGGTGCTCGACAACACGCACCTGCGCGCCGAGAAGTCCGAGGTGATGTGGGCCACGCTGACGCAGGCGCTCCTCATCGCCGAGACCGCAGTCGCCACGCTGCTGCTCGCCTCGCGGCGCCGCGAGGGCAAGCACCGGGTGCTGATCCTCGGCACCGCGGTTGCGGTGCTGCAGCTCGTGTTCGCGGTGGGCGTGTACAACCTCGAGGTCGAGCACGTGGCCTTCACGCAGAAGGCGGGCCTGCCGTTCTTGGCCGGCATGGAGGCCTCGCCCTACTGGGTCGCCTTCCTCGTCGTGCTGTGGGCGGCCGGCCTCGCGCTGGTGCTCGCGGCGTTGCTGCGCGAGCGCGGTCGCGGGCAGGCCTCATCGGTCGACGCGGCCGAGGGCGGAGTCGGCGACGAGGACGAGGACGGCCGCTGGCTGCACTGATCGGATCCACCCAATCCCAACACGGGGTGGATGACGCCGCCGCGGCCTTGGCCTCGGCGGCGTCGCCGCGTGAGCCTTCCGCGCTTTTCACGCGACTCCGGGTTTCCTGCAACGTGGCCCCTCGGCGACCGTCTCCTCGAGCGGGGCGCGGTCCACGGGCTTCTCCGTCGATGAAGGTGCATGGGGTTCTCTGGTGGGGCCTCGGAGATCGTCCTACGGCCGTTCGCTCGGCGTGTTCCGCGCCCCTATTTATGTTCCTAATCCTACCTTTCCGCTCAAGACCCGCGTAGGTATCGTCTCCGTGCCCATGCCCGCACCTCGCCCGATCTCCCTGCTGGTTCCCGCGCTCGTCTTCGTGCTCGCGCCCTCGCGAGCCCCGGCCGGTGAGCCGCTCGAGCCTCTCGACACGGCCACGGGCGCTCGCGCGATCGGTCCCGCGATTCCTCCCTCGGCCGCCGGCCTCGCGGCCACCGAGCGCCCGCAACGACTCGGCGCGAAGATCCTCTACCTCAACTTCGACGGCCAGCAGATGAGCTGGTGCGGCGGCAGCAACGATCCGCACAACAACTGCTCCACGATCTTCCAAGGCACGGTGCTCCCGTTCTCGGGTGACGCCGCCAAGCGGGCCTCCATCGTGCAGGTGATCCGCAAGCGCATCGCCGACTTCGGGATCACCGTCACCGATCAGCGCCCCGGCGCGGGCGACTACGACATGGAGATGGTCGGCAACTGGCAGGGGCAGAACCCCGAGTTCGCCGGGATCGCGCCCAACATCGATTGCTTCGACTCGACCGGGGGCGAGACCTCCTTCACCCTCGAGGCCAGCGGATCCTCCGATGGCATCGCCGAGATCGTGCTGCAGGAGCTCGCCCACACCTGGGGCCTCGAGCACGTCAACGAGAAGCAGGACCTGCTCTACCCGACCACCGAAGGCCTCAACAAGACCTTCCAAGACACCTGCCACAAGATCGTCAGCGACACCGATCTCAACGAGACCAACGGCTACTGCAACCAGGTTCACACCCAGTTCTGCAACTTCGGCTGGCAGAACAGCTACCAGGAGCTGCTGTACTTGTTCGGTGAGTCCGTGCCGGACACCATCGCGCCCACGGTGACGATCCTCGAGCCCGCCGACGGGGCCGTGATCGAGGGCGGCAACCTGTCGCTGGTGATCGCGCTCGAGGATGACCAGTCCCCGGCGGTCATCGCCACCACCATCGTGCTCGACGGCGACGCGCTCCCCGAGGCCGCCCAGACCACCGGCGCCTTTGCAGCGCCGCACCAGCTCACGTTCCCCATCCAGGACCTCCCCGACGGCAGCTACGTGCTGCACGTGGCGGTGACGGACGAGTCGGACAATCCGGCCGACGACGAGGTCTCGTTCACCGTGGTGGGCAACCCCGCCGACGCGGACGACACGGGCTCGGGTGAAGGCTCGGACGGGGGCTCGGGCGGAGTAGATGGAGGCTCGGGCGAAGATGCGGGATCGGGCGGCGCCGACGGAGGCTCCGACGGGAGCGCCGGCCTGGGCGATCCCCAGCCGACCACCGATGACGGCTGCAACTGCCGCACCGAAGGATCGCGCCCCGGACCGACGGCGCTGCTCCTCGGCTTGCTCGCGCTCGTCGGTCGTCGTCGCCGTCGCTAGGGCCCCGCCCGCGCGCTCGCCCCCACGCGCCCACGCGCCCACGCGCCCACGCGCCCACGCGCCCACGCGCCCACGCGCCCACGCGCCCACGCGCCCGCGCGCTGGGGGACCGCGCCCCCGCGTCGCGTGATCGCCCATCCAACAGGAAGGCCACGCCGCAATGGTGATAGCGCGCTAGGCCTGCTAGGTTTGGTGGGCTGATGATCGGTTCGTTCGTGATGTTCGTGGCGTGGGCTCCCGCGGGCGCCACCGATCTGGCCCTCCCGCTCGAGACTCCGGCGATCCCGACGGCCGAGCTCCGCGACGACCTGCCCCCGCGGGCCGCGGCGACGCCAGAGACCCTCTTCATCAACTTCGATGGGGGCGTGCTCCAGAGCGGCTGCGGCAACGACCCGCGCTACGACTGCAGCACGCTCGCCTCCCTGTTCGACGGCTACGTGGGGCCCTACGAGGGCAACGAGACCCAGCGGATCTCGATCCTCCAGGCCACCCGCAAGGACGTGAAGGACTTCGGCGTGCGCGTGGTGGTCGACCGACCGCCGATCGACGTGCCCTACACGATGGTGATCTACGGCGACCTCGGGCCGCAGTCATTCGCCGGCATTGCACCCTACATCGACTGCGAGGATCGCCGCGGGAGCGACACCAGCTTCACGCAGAGCTTTGGCTCGTCCAACACGGGCTCGACGGTGGTGCTGCAGGAGGCCGCGCACACGTGGGGGCTCGAGCACGTCGATGCCGAGCTCGACATCCTCAATCCGTTCAAGGCGGCCGGGCTCAACCAATCGTTTCGCGACGAGTGCTTCAAGATCGTCTCGGACACCGATCTCACGCCCACGCAGGGCTCGTGCAACCAAGTCCACACGCGCTTCTGCGACACGGGCTACCAGAACAGCTGGCAGGAGATGAACCTCCTGTTCGGGCCGGCGATCCCGGATACCAGCGCGCCCACGCTCGAGATCACCAGCCCCGACGATGGCGGCGCGTTCGTGCTGCCCACCACCATCGCCCTGCTCGGCGACGTCCGCGACGACCTGCACCCGCAGTTCTACGCGGTGCAGGTCTACGATCACGATCAGCTGATCTACGAGGAGACCCGCATCGGGCTCGACCTCTTGCTCGTGAGCCCGCCGGCGGGCGACTACGACCTGCGCATCGTGATCGCCGACGAGGCGGGCAACACCGCGGAGGACAGCGTCGCGTTCACCGTGCTGCCCGAGGGCAGCGAGCTGCCCGATCCCGAGGAAGAAGACCCCGCCGACCCGGTCGCCGGCGGCTGCCGCAGCGGCGGCCCGGCCACGCCCGCGTGGGGCTGGGGGCTGCTCGCGCTCGGCCTGCTCCCGCGTAGGAAGAGGCGCCCGTGATCGCGGCCGCGCTCGCGCTGCTGATGCTGGCGCCCGCCCCCGACGCGCTCGTCGAGGGTCGCCACCGCATGGATGCACCGCTGCCGCCGCCGCCCGCTCACCTCGTGCCGGCCACGCCTCACGTGGGTGCGCGCGAGCTCGGCACCCCCACCACCCTGTTCGTGAACTTCGATGGCGTTGAGCTCGGCGAGTGCAACCCGAGCAACAGCAAGCGCAACTGCCACTGGTACAACACCGACGAGCCCGTGCCCGCGTTCACGGGCTCGATCCAGACGAAGGTCTCGGTGCTGCAGGCCATGCGCCGCGACGCGGCCGACTTCGGGATCCGCATCACCGCCGTGCGCCCGCCCGAGTCCGAGAACTACACGATGGTGGTCTACGGCGGGACCGAGGCCCACTACGGGGTGCTCGGCAGCGCTCCCGCGGGCGATTGCCTGGATCAGCGGCCCAACGAGATCGCCTTCGCCCACATCGATGGCGACCTCGTCCAGTGGATCAACGGCGGCTCGACCACGGCGCTGCACGAGGCTGCGCACAGCTGGGGGCTCGACCACGTCGATGCCGACCGCACGATCATGTACCCCGCGGGCAACAACGAGCCTACCGCCTACGGCAACGGCTGCTACGCCGTGGTGGCCGATGTCGAGCTCAACCCCGGCGTGGCCTCGTGCCCGGATCTCAACAAGAGCTTGTGCGGCGCCGAGGATCAGCAGAACGCGTACACCACCCTCGCGGAGCTGTTCGGCGGGCCCTACGTCGACGTCACGGCGCCCACCGTCACGCTGCGCGAGCCCGCCGACGGGCAGTACTTTCAAGCGCCGGCCGACTTCGATGTCGTGCTCGACATCCGCGACGATCTGCACCCGCAGGTCTACGACGCCGCGTTCTGGCTCAACGACGACGCCAAGCCCGACGCGCGGCCGTTCATCGACGATCACTTCGCGGTGGCCGGGCTCCCGATCGGGAGCTGGGCGTTTCACATCGAGCTCACCGATGCGGCCGGCAACGCGACCCGGCTCGACTTCGAGATCGAGGTGGGCGAGGACCCGCCGCCGCTCCCGCAGGAGGAGGGCTGCGCCGTGAGCCGGGCCCCGCGCCAGGGTGTAAGCGGGCCGCTGGCGCTCGTTGTGTTGCTGCTGCCGGCCTTGGCGCGTCGCCGCGGTCCGCGGTAAGACCACGCCTGCCATGCGAGCCTCGATCCGCTCCCCCCTGTGGCCTGCTCCCCTGCTGGCCCTGTTGCTCGGCTGCCCATCACCCACCGCCAACCCCTACGGGGAGCGGCAGGTCCCGCCGCCGCCGCAGGCCAGCGCCGATGACCCGCGGGTGGCGACCAAGGACGGCGAGCTCTACACGCAGAAGACGCTCGATCGCGCCCAAGAGCGCTCGCCCAAGGGCGACGACGAGGCGGGCGGGCTCGGCTCGGGCCGCCCCGACGAGACCAACGGGCAGTGCCGGTTGTTTGCTCCCAAGCTGCCGCACCCGCAGTGCTGCGAGGCCGAGTTCGGCTTCGACGTGGCCACCGTGCAGGCCGCCTGCGGTCACACCACCTACCTCGGCGAGTCGTTCCGGGGCTCGTGCGGCTACTACTTCCACCACGACGACGGACCCCGCTGGTTCCGGCTCTCCAAGCTGCCCGAGGCCTCGCCCAAGGAAGCGGCCGACCACCACGATCGCAAGCTGATCGAGTCGCTGGGGGACAAGTACACGCCCTCCACGCCGGTCCCTGGCGTCGAGGGTGCCTACTGGAGCCGCTACGAGAATTATCGGTGGGCGTTCCTCCCCGGCTGGGACAATCCGCGGCAGCTGAGCTGGGAGGATGTGTCGTGCTCGGACGAGGGCGTCATCAAGGTGATGGCGCAGATCATCGCGGCCAAGCCCGCCCCGCCGCGCGCGGAGCGACTCGACCTGGTGCCGAAGGCTCGCATGGAGCCCGCCTAGCGGGCTCGGTGGCTCGGCCACGGTTGCGAGCCGCGCGGCTACACGCGCGCGGCTACACGCGCGCGGCTACACGCCGCAGGACCACTTGCCGAGGGCTTTGACCGAGGTGCCCTCGATCTGGAACACCGCCTCGCCTGCGCCCTCGGCGTAGACCATGCGGATCCACAGCTCGCGGTTGCCCGCGCCGTCGACATCGAGCGTGCCGAGCACCTCGAAGACGTCCTTGTGCGAGCTCGAGTTGGCCAGCAGCACGAGGTTGTCGAGGTTGCCGTCGGGCGCCAGGAACACCCCGCTCCACGCGTACTGCTCGGCGATCGACCGATGGGGCACGAACACCGAGTAGATCCCTTCCTTCTTGTCGTTGCCGTCGAGATCGATCTCCGCGACCTGCTGCGCGGTGATCTTGCCCTTGGAGGGCACGGCCTTGGCGAGCTTGGCCGCGGTGTCGTCGTCGAGCTGCGTGGCCGCGGGCGAGGTGCTGTCGCGCGAGACCAAGGTGACGATCTTCAGCGTCGAGGGCGGCCAGGCCCCGTAGGTGAACTCGGCTCCGCCGGTGAGGGCCTCGGCCGCGAGCGCCCCCTTGTTGTTGGAGCCGGCCAGGCACGACGGTGCGGTGCGCTCCCCCACCTTCTTGTTGAAGGCCTGGTCGCCGCCGCTGACTCGCACCTCGGCGCCCGCGGGCACGAGATCGAGGCACTCCGGCCCCGAGGCGAGCGTGCCCTTGGCCTTGTCGAAGCAGACCAAGGGGATCAGCGCGCCCTCGACCTGGAAGAACACCATGCTCGTGTCCGGCGGCACCGGGCCCTCGGCCCCGGCATCGCCCTCGGCGACCTGTAGCGTGGGCTCGCCCTCGTCGCCGGCCGCTCCGTCGCCGTCGGCCTTCGCCGCTCCCTTGGCATCGGCCTTGGCTTCCTTGCCGTCCTTCTTGTCGTCGCCGCCCCGGTTGCAGGCGGTGAGCAGGGCCAGAGCACCGAGCACGGGAAGGAGCGTCGCACGTGCGATCATGGCCGTTGCGTAACATGGCCACCGGGGCCCGCCAAGGCCCCGCAGGCTAGAGGCGCCCCTCGCCGGGGAAGCGCACCTCGTCGAGCTCGCCCCCGCGGGCGAGCGCATGCACCCGCGAGCGACGAACGGCGCTCGGCGGGCGCTGGAGCTCGCGGATCATCGAGTCGAGCCCCTCGAGCGTGAGCGGGAACATCGGGAACACGTCGCGGATCGCGACGATGGTCGGCGCATCCCAGATCGGCGGCGGCTCGGGGTTGAGCCACGCCGAGCGCGGGAAGCGGTCGGCCAGGCGCGCGAGCCAGGTGAGGCCGGTGGGCCCGCGGGTCCCGTCCCACCAGTTGCCGCTGGAGGTGAGCAGCTCGCCCGGGTGCATGTATGCGTCGCCGACCACGATGAGTCGCCAGTGTGCATCGTGTCGCTGCATCAGCGAGTCCACCTCGACCGGCTTCATGAAGGCGGCGTCCTCGTAGACGCGCCGGTACACGCAATTGTGGAAGTAGAGCGAGCGCAGCTCGCGAAAGCCCCCGCCCGAGCAGGCGGCCGAGAACAAGCGGCTCACGAGGCGCGCGTAGGGGTCCATGCTGCCGCCCACGTCCATCAGCAGCAGCACGCGCACGTCGTTCTTGCGCGGAGGGCGATGGACGATCTCGAGGTCGCCACAGTTGCGCGCGGTGGCATCCACGGTGCCATCGAGATCGAGCTCTTCTTCGAGATCCTGCTTGCGCGACATCGTCCGCAGCCGTCGCAGGGCCGCCGCGATCTGGCGCGTGTCGAGCACGAGATCGCGACGATACGCGGCAAAGCGGCGCGCGTCGGCGACCGCGAGCGCGCTGCGGCCTCCGCCCTGCCCGCCCATGCGGATCCCCGAGGGGTGCACGCCACCCTGGCCGAACGGCGAGGTGCCGCCCGTGCCGATCCAGCGGTTGCCGCCCTCGTGGCGCTTCTTTTGTTGCTCGAGGCGCTCGAGCAGCTGGCGACGCAGCTCCTCGATGCCGATGCTCTCGAGCGCGGCCCGCAGCGCGGGATCGAGGTGGAGCAGCTGCTTGGGATCGGCGAGCCACGCCTGGAGCTCGTCGGCGAGGTGGCTGAGGTCTCGCTCCACGCCGCGGAAGGTCTCGGCAAACGCCTGGTCGAACGCGTCGTAGTGCGTCTCGGACGAGATCAGCAGGCAGCGCGCGACCTGGTAGAAGCCGTCGAGGCCGTCCTCGTGCAGGCCATCGCCGAGCGCCTGCATGAACGCGAGCCAGTTGTGCGTGGTCACCGGTACGCGGTGCGACCGCAGGTTGTAGAAGAAATCTAGGAACAGCACCGGAGGGGATTCTACGCCACCGCGGGGCGCGTGAGCACCAGCGAGCCCAAGCGAGCGCCCGACGCGTTAGAGTCGGGACGTGCGAGCACTCGAGCCCTCATCCCCCTTCGTGCGCTCGCGCGCGGTCTTGCTCGGCTGCGCCCTCGTGGCCGCGGCCTGCGGCGGCACCAAGAGCGACGCCCCGGCGGGCACGCGCCCCGATGACCTCGGGCCCATCGCCGCCGCCCCCGCCGCCCCCGCCACCGAGCCCGAG
Source organism: Nannocystaceae bacterium (assembly GCA_041600735.1). Taxonomy (GTDB): domain Bacteria; phylum Myxococcota_A; class Polyangia; order Nannocystales; family Nannocystaceae; genus Paraliomyxa. Next base: position 28,632 of record JBFIJN010000020.1, on the reverse strand, counting down.
CCGGCGGAGCCGCCCGTCGACGCCGTGAACGGCGAGCGGGTGACCCTGGGCGGTCAGCGGGTGCTGCGGGTGTGGGGCACGCCCGCGCAGATGGGCCGGGCCCACGGCGCGCTGCTGCGCGAGGAGATCATCGAGATCGTCGACGGCTACGCGCTCGACGTGATCCCCCCCGCGACCCTCGATGCGGCCGGGGTGCTCTACACCACGGTCGCTCGGATCCCCCCGCGCATGAAGGAGGAGGCGGCGGCGGTCGTCGCTGGCATGCAGGCGGCCGGCGGCGCCCACATTCCGCGGCTGGGTCGCGAGCTGCAGGTCGCGGATCTGCTGGTGCTCAATGCCATGACCGATCTGCTGGCGATCGGGTGCTCGTCGGTGTCGGCGTGGGGCGCCGCGACCGAGGGCGCCGCCGAGCTCGGCGGGGCGCCCGTGCTGGTGCGCAACCTCGACTGGAGCGAGGACCCGGAGCTCGTGCGCAACCAGGTGATCTTCGTGTTCGACCCCGCCGACGAGCAGCGGCAGGCCGTGGTCTCGGTCGCGTTCGCCGGCTACCTCGGGTGCTTGTCGTGCATGAACGAGGCCGGGGTGTCGGCGCTGTTCAACATGGGCTACGGCGACGGGGCGGCCAGCCCCACGCAGGCGCTGCGGGGCTTCGCGCCGGCCAACCTGCTGCTCCGCGATGCGCTCGAGCAGCGCGACGTGGATGGCGACGGCCGCTCCACCGCCGACGACGTGGAGGCGGTGTGGCGTCGCGAGCAGCACGCGGGGAGCTACATCCTGCACGTGCTCGAGCCGCGTCGCGCGGAGGCTTCGGCGCCGGCGCGGGTGCTCGAGGTCGAAGCCGACGGCGTGGTGACGCGATCGCCCGAAGCGGGCGAGCTGGCCGGGCGCATGCTCGCGGCCACCAATCACCTACGCGACAAGACCCCGCCGAGCGCGTGCTCGCGCTACGCCCGGGTCGAGCGCACCGCGAGCACGCGAGACCACCGCTTCGACCGCGACAGCCTGTGGCGACTGGGCGTGAAGCTGCGCCTGGGCGAGGTGGTGCACACGGTGATGGTCGAGCCCGAGGCGCGAACGCTCTCGGTGTGGCTGCGCGCGCCCGGGGAGCGCTCGGCCAGCCGCGCCGCACCGGTGGCGCACACCTGGGACGAGCTGGTCGGGACGCGCTGACTCGGGCTCAGCCCCGCCCGCGATGGGCCGCGCGCTGCAGCGTCTCGATGTCCTGCTCCTTCTTGAGCAGCGTGCCCAAGAACGGCAGGCCGGCACCGAGCAGCTTGGCGGGCTCGATGCCGGAGTGGCGCAGCGCGGAGATCCAGTCGATGAGCTCGCTGGTGCTCGGCGGCTTGCGCAGGCCGTCGACCTGGCGCAGCCGGTAGAACGCCGCGAGCGCGCTGCCGAGCAGCTCGGTCTCGAGCTCGGGGTGATGCACCCGCACGATGCGCGCCATCAGCTCGCGATCGGGGAACTCGATCCAGTGGAACACGCAGCGGCGCAAGAACGCGTCGGGCAGCTCCTTCTCGTTGTTGCTGGTGATCACGACCACCGGTCGCTGCTTGGCCGTGACCACGCGCCCGGTCTCGGGGATGGTGAAGCTCATCGTGTCGAGCTCGTGCAGCAGATCGTTGGGGAACTCGAGGTCGGCCTTGTCGATCTCGTCGATCAACACGACGCTGCGCTGCTCGCGTTCGAACGCGCGCCCGATCGGGCCGAGCGTGATGTACTGGGCGATGTCGCGGACGTTGCCCTCGGAGAAGCGGCTGTCGTGCAGGCGCCGCACGGTGTCGTACTCGTAGAGGCCCTCCACCGCCTTGGTGGTCGACTTGACCTGCCAGCGCTCGAGCGGCAGCTCGCGCGCCTCGGCCAGGTTCACGGCGAGCAGCGTCTTGCCGGTACCAGGCTCTCCCTTGATGAGCAGCGGGCGCTGTAGATGCATCGCCACATCGACGGCGCGCCCCAGCTCCTCGGATACGATGTACTTGGAGGTTCCCCTAAACGAGTCGGCCATGCGCGGCCGGAGTATTGCACACAGTCGGCGATGCCCCGACAGGCACGCGCGAAGGGTTCCCTGGCGGTCGGGCGGCTCCCGAGGCGTTTTTGCGTGCGCGTACGATCTGGCTTACACCCCAGCGGTGCACGAGCGAGCGAAGCTGTGCGTGATCGCCATGGCCGGGCTGCTCGGCCTCGCCTGCGACCGCGACCGCGCCCCGAGCGCGAGCCACGATGGGACCGCGCCCGCCAGCGTCACGCCGGCCCCGCGGGCGATCGAGCCCGAGCCCGCGCCCGAGCCAGCGCCCGAGCCCGTGCCCCCGCCGCTCGTGGATCCCGACGCGGGACCGCCCCCGGCCGCGAAGGGCGAGGCCCCGCCGGCGTCCGTTCCCGCCGGCTCACCGACCCCGCTCGAGCCACCGCCCCCCGCCGCCCCGCCGATCGGCCTGCGCCGCGCCAAGCGGGCGATGATGATCTACGTCGAGCCGCGGCTGGGCACCGCGTTTCGCGGCAAGATCCCGCACGGCGAGGTGTTCGAGCTGCTCGAGCTCGTGGAGGGCTCGGCCGACGACGACGACGATGGCTGTCGCGGCGACGGCTGGGGTCGCATCGGCGCCGCCGCCTACGTGTGCCTGCGCCACACCGAGCCGGTGGAGGACGACCCCGCGGTGCTCCCGGCCAAGCTCGCCGATGGCCTGGCCCCGTTCTTCTACGCGCGCCTGCGCGGCAAGGAAGGCAGCGAGCGCCCGCCCGCGCCGATCTGGCGCTCGCACCGGGCGATGCTCGCCAATGCCGAGCCCGAGGGCTTCCTCGAGCCCGAGCACGACTACGTGTTCGTGAAGCGCCGCCGCACGCGTCGCGGCGCCGTGCTCACCACCCCCGAGGCGCGGGTGGTCCGCGAGAGCGACGTGCGGCGGCTCGAGCCCAGCAAGTTTGCGGGTCGCGACCTGCGGGCGCGTCCGCTGCCGGCGGGCACCGTGATGGCGTGGAGCGTGCAGTGGCCGCACGCGATCATCCGCGCCGAGCCGAGCCTCGAGGCGGCCGAGGTCGGCCGCATCGCCCTGCACGCGGAGGCGCTGGCCCACGGCGAGTCGCAGGAGCACGGGGGCGCGACATGGATCCCGCTGGCCGAGCCCGCGGGAGGCTGGGCGCTCGCCGACGAGGTGCGCCACTGGGTCACGTTCGCGGCCCCCACCGGCGTGCGTGAGGACGAGCTGTGGCTCGACGTGGATCTCGATCAGCAGATGCTCGCGCTGCGCCGCGGCGAGGACGTCGAGTTCCTCACCCTGATCTCCTCGGGCACGTCCAAGCACTCCACGCCGCTCGGTCTGTTTCGCGTGGAGGGCAAGTGGGCCTTCGCCGACATGCGCTCGCGGGCCGGCGACGAGGACAGCTACTTCGTGGAGGGCGTGCCCTGGGTGCAGTACTTCAAGGGGCGCTACGCGCTGCACGGTACGTTCTGGCACAACCGCTTCGGTCACCGCACGAGCCACGGCTGCATCAATCTCTCCGCCCATGATGCGCGCTGGGTCTACTCGCACACCTGGCCCGCGCCCAAGCCGGGGTGGCTGGTGATCAACGAGCACGCGCAAGAGCCGGGCACGCTGCTGAGGATCCGCAAGGGGCCGCACCGCCCGCCGGATCGCCGCCAGCCCCCCGCGGGCGCGTAGCCTCGTCCTGCGCTCAGCGCTGCAGCAGCACCACCACCGTGCGGGCGGCCACGACCACCTCGTAGCCCTCGACCCGCCGCTCGGCCCCGGGCTCCGCGATGTCGAACGGCGAAGGCTGGCTCGTGTCGATGGCCCGGTACCAGCACAGTCCCGCCTCCGCGCGCGGCACCCCGAAGCGCCGCGGTCGCTCGCCCGCATTCACGATGATGTGCAGCGCGTCGTCGTCGTGTGAGCGGGTGAGCGTGTAGGCCAAGACCTGGCTGCCCTCGCTCCAGTCGGGCCGATCGAGCGTGGGTCCGTGCCAGTGCACCCGCGTGTAGCCCTGCGGATCGGCCTCGGCGGGGGCTTCCACGCCCAGCAAGTACTTGCCGCGACGCAGCCCCGCGTGCGCCCGGCGAAACGCGATCATGGTCCGGGTGAAGCGGTGCACGTCGGCGTGCTGGTCGAGCAAGCCCCAGTCGACCCAGCTGATCTCGTTGTCCTGGCAGTACGCGTTGTTGTTGCCGCGCTGGGTGCGACGGATCTCGTCCCCCGCCAGCAGCATCGGGGTGCCCTGCGCGAGGAACAGCAGCGCGAGGAAGTTCTTCACCTGGCGACAGCGCAGCTCCTCGATCGCAGGGTCCTCGGTTGGCCCCTCGACCCCGTAGTTGGCGCTGAGCTCGTTCTCGCTGCCATCGCGCCCGTTCTCGCCGTTCATCTCGTTGTGCTTGCGCGCGTAGCTGACGAGATCGTTGAGGGTCAAGCCGTCGTGGCAGGTGACGAAGTTGATGCACTGGTGCGGCTCACGACCGTGGCGCTCGTAGAGATCGGGGCTGCCCAGCATGCGCGCCGCCATCGTCCCCGCCAGCCCGAGGTCTCCCCGCAGGAAGCGGCGCACGTCGTCGCGAAACTTGCCGTTCCACTCGGACCAGCGCTCGCCGGGGAATCCCCCGACTTGGTAGAGGCCGCCCGCGTCCCAGGCCTCGGCGATCAGCAGCGTGTGCTGGAGCGCGGGATCGGCCTCGATCTCCCACGGCAGCGGCGGGTTGGTCATCGGCTGCCCCGCTTCGTCGCGCGAGAGGATCGAGGCCAGGTCGAAGCGAAAGCCGTCGACCCTCATGTCGGTGGCCCAGTAGCGCAGACAGTCGAGGATCATGCGACGCACCATCGGGTGGTTGCAATTGAGCGTATTGCCCACGCCCGAGTAGTTGGCATAGGTGCCCGGTCGGCCGGGCTCGCTGAGGTAGTAGACCGCGTTCTCGATCCCGCGAAACGACAGCGTGGGGCCGTTCTCGTCGCCCTCGGCGGTGTGGTTGAAGACCACGTCGAGCACCACCTCGATCCCCGCTCGGTGCAGCTCGCGGACGAGGTCGCGAAAGCCCGTCAGGTAGCGCATGCGCTCCCACTGCTCGATGTAGTAGCCGCGGTGGGGCGAGAAGAACCCGATCGGATCGTAGCCCCAGAAATTGCGCAGGGGCTCGCCGGTCTCGGGGTTCACGAAGTCGATGTCGTGCTCGTCGAACTGGAACACGGGCAGCAGCTCGACGGTGGTCACCCCGAGATCCACGAGGTAGGGAATGCGCTCGACGAGCGCATCGAACGTGCCGGGGTGGGCCACCCCGGCCGAGGGGTGCCGCGTGAACCCCTTCACGTGCATCTCGTAGATCACGCGACCACACGGCTCGATCGGGGGGCGCTCCACGCCTTGCCAGTCGAAGTGCTGGATGTCGACCACCAGGCTCTTCATCGCGGTGGCCACGTTGTCTTGGCCGCCGAGCGCATCGCGATGCGCCTCGCCGTCGCGATACACGATGCCCCGCGCATAGGGGTCGATGAGCAGCTTGGCGGGGTTGAAGCGGTGGCCCTGCGCCGGGGCGTAGGGGCCGTGGACACGGTAGCCATAGAGGGTGCCCTCGCCGACCTCGTGCACGAACACGTGCCAGTAGCCGAACGTGCGATTGTGGCGAGAGTCGAGGCGGATCACCTGGCGCGGGGTGGGATCGTCGAAGCGATCGAACAGCAGCAACTCCACCGCGGTCGCGCTGCGCGAGAACAGTGAGAAATTGACCCCACGCTCGCTCACGGTGGCCCCGAGGGGGTGATGACGACCCGCCGACGTCCGCAGGGGCTTCATGCCCGCCAGCCTACCGCGGGCCGCGTCGGCGGGCTCAGCTCAGGATGCGCTCGAGCGTGGTGACGTAGAAGTCTCCCCACTCGAGCCGCAGGTACAGGTCGAGGGGCGCGCCGCCGTCGGGGTCCTCGAGCGCGACGCGGGCCCCGGGGGCGTAGGCGCCGGGCAGCAGCTCCACCTCGACGACGGCGAGCTTGCGATCCTCGAGCTCGGCGACCAGCGCGGCGAGGGCGAAGCTGCGCGCGGCGTCGATGGTGTGCAGGCGCTGCATCGCGCTGCGCAGCGCGGTCTCGCCATCCTGGGCGCCAAACAGCCGCGCGCGCAGATAGCCGTCGCCGAGCTCCAGGAAGAACGAGACCACCTGGTTCATCGGCAGCGCCCCGCCCAACGCGGCCTGCATGCGACCGCTCGCCATCCCCAGCACCAGCGCCCCCAGCGCGGTCTCGGCGACGCTCGGGTCGTCGAGCCGCTGCGCGTCGGCCACGACCTGCTCGAGCGCGGCCACGAACCCCCGTACGACCTCGAGGCCCTCGCCGTCGCCCTCGCGCGCATCGCCCATGATGCGCTCGAGCGCGTCCTCGCGCAGCTTGCGGGCCTCGCTGGGCGAGGTGAAGCGGCGCGCGGCCGGGCCATCGCCGCGCGCCACCGCGTCGAGGAACGCGCGGGCGCGGAGCTCCGCTCGCCCCTCGAGCTCCGCGGCCGCGTCGAGGCGAGGACGCTCGGCCAGCATGCGCGTGGCGTCGGCGATGGGGATCGCGTAGCCGCCCTCGCGCTCTCGCCAGATCCAGGTCACCACGCCCACCGCTCGCCCGTGACGATCGAGCACGGGCCCTCCGCTCTGCCCCTGGCGCACCTCGGAGGTCACCCCCACGAACATCCCTGGACCGGCGGCGGCGTTCTCCACGTCGAGCCCCGAGACGCGGCCGCGCTGCAGCGAGAGCGAGGCCTCGGAGTCCGGGCCCGCGGCTTCGCGCCGCATCAACACCACGGGGTCGTCGGTCGCCAAGTAGCGCGATACGGGGGCCATGACCCCGGTGGCCAGCGGCAGCGCCGTGAGCGGCTCGGGCGAGTGCACGTGCAGCAGCGCGAGATCGCGGACCGGATCGATGTAGACGATGCGAACGCTGCCGTAGACCCGCGTGGGATCGCGCGCCGGGAACACCACGCCCTGGATGTGATCGGCGTCCTCGATGACGTGGCGATTGGTGATGAGGTAGCCGGAGGGGTCGATGACGAAGCCCATCCCGCGCGCCACGTCGGTCTCGATGATCGCGACCGCTGCGGCCCCGCGGAGGATCGCGGCCTCGGCCTGCTTGACCGAGCGTAGCGAGCCCTCCATCACCTCCACGCCGCCGTAGTCGACGGGTCGGTGGCCGCAGCCCGCCGCGAGGCCCCAAGCCGGGACGAGCGCGAGGACTAGCGCCAATCCCGCGGGCGTCGACGACGCCGCGCGCGCTCGACCTCGCCTCACCCTCGCGCGCTTCCCCACCGCCACCAAAAATAGGATCAGTCGGTGGCCGAGGCCACCTTCGAATGGAGATCAGAGCGAGTTCCCCGTATGGTTTGGGGGTAATCCAACACGATATCGTCACGCCCGAATCGACGACCCTCCTGGTGCGTTGGGCGGGGCCGGCAGACCCATGCAGATCGAGCTCGAGCACCTCGGCAAGACCTACGACGGCCAAGACTGGGCCGTGCGCGACCTGAGCCTGCGGATCCCCAGCGGCTCGATCTTCGGCCTCATCGGTCCCAACGGCGCGGGCAAGTCCACGGCGCTGCGCATGGTGGCCACGGTGATGGACCCGAGCACGGGCAAGATCGTCTACGACGGGCAGACCGCGGGCGAGGGTCAGGCGCTGCGCACCACCGACCTGCGCCGCCGCATCGGCTTCTTGGGCGACGGCAACCCGCTCTACAAGCACATGACCCCGGCGGAGTATCTGCGCTTCTTTGGCCAGTGCTTCCGGCTCCCCGCGGCCAAGCTCGAGCCCGCCATCGAGCAGGTGCTGGTCACCTTCGACCTCACCGGCAAGGCCGACGCGCCGGCGGGCCAGCTGTCCAAGGGCATGCGTCAGCGCCTGCTGATCGCGCGGTGCCTGCTGCACGAGCCCTCGCTGCTGATCCTCGACGAGCCCGCCGATGGCCTCGACCCGCGCGGGCGCAACGATCTACGCCGCGTGCTCGGCCGGGTGCGCGAGCAAGGGGTGACCGTGATCATCTCCTCTCACATCCTGCGCGAGCTCGATGACCTCTGCGACCAGGTCGCGATCATGCAGCGCGGCCAGCTGGTGGTGGGCGGCCAGGTCGCGGAGATCATCGATCGCTACGAGGTCAGTCGCTTCGTCTACGAGCTGCGCTTCGTGGACGGGGCCGAGCGCGCCCGCCAGGTGCTGGCGCGGCACCGCGCGCTCATCGAGCGCGAAGGCGAGTCCGACGGCCTGCCGTGCCTGTCGATCCAAGTCCAGGGCGGCGAGGGCATGATGGCGGAGATCCTGGCCGACCTCGTCGGCGCGGGGGTCAAGGTCGTCACCGTGAGCCGCCTGCGCAGCCGCCTCGAAGACGTCTACGACCGGCTCTCCGAGGACCGCGTCAACTGAGCCCTACCCGCCCCTACCACGGGAGAATTTCGCCATGCACCACCGCCTCCGTGAGCTCCATGCCGCCTGCCTGCCGTTCGTGACCCGCGCCCTGCGCGGCTCGATGCGCCGCCGCGCGACCCTGGCCTCGGCCTTGTTGGTGGTGGGGGTGCTGCTGATGGGTGCGTTCATCGGCCGCGCCTCGACCAACACCGCGCAGGACCTCCGCGTGTCGCTCGGGCTGGAGACGAACCGCTGGGAGCGAGAGCAACGCGAGTTCACGATCTTTGCGCGAGACGAGCGCGAGCGGGCCGCCCGCGAGCGAGAGCTGGAGCCCCGCGAGGGGACCGAGCCGCGCCGCTCGATGACCCGCGAGCGGGTCGTCGATGCCTGGGTGCTGCTCGACACGGTGTCCGGTCCCCACGTGACGCCGCCGCGGTCGTACCAAGAGCTCCAGCGGCGCGCGCGAGCGCTGCGCGACGCGAGGCCCGACCTCGCGCCCGACGACCTCGAGGTGCGTCGCAGCTACGCCCACTTCAGCTGGAACGACAGCGACGATCTGCAGCGCTTGCGTGCGATCGTCGAGGCCCAGCTGCGGCCGCACGTGGTGATCTACACCTCGCCCCTCGACGTGGCGATGACGATCCGCTTGATCGGCGCGATGGCGGGCGGGCTGTTCCTGTTGCTGCTCACCGTGATCGCACCCTTGTGGGTCGGCGTGCAGCTGGCCCAGGAGCTGCACGAGAACACGCTGCAGCCGCTGACCGGTACCGCCCTGACCGCGCGACAGCTGGTGCTGGGCCTCGTCGCGGGGCCGCTGTCGCCGGTGGCGATCGTGGCCGCGCCGCTGCTCGGGCTCGTGCTGCTCGCCGCGGGCCTCGCGGGGCGCATGTTGCCCGCCCTCGGCATGCTCGCGATGGGCTCGGCGATGGCCGCGATGCTGGTGGCGCTCGCCATGCTCGGAGCGCTGGCCGTGGGTCGACAGCGTGCACCCGGGATCGTGGGCATCGCCCTGCTCGGGCTGCTCGGCACCGCCGCCATCGCCGGAATCGCGGTGGGGCTCAACCTCAGCGTCGACCTGCTCGGGACCGTGTCGGTGCTGCCCGGGGCCGGGCCGGTTCACTTGGCGAGCGAGGCCTTCGTGCCGCGGACCCACCTCTCGGGAGCGCGCGCCCAGGAGCTCGATCTGCGCCTCGTGATCGCAACGATCGGTGCGGTGGTGCTCGCCGCTCTGGCCATGCGGGCGCTCGAGCGCCGCGTGGGTGGCACCCACGGCGAGGGCGCGCTGCGCAGCTCGGAGGCCGGCCTCGCGGCGCTGGTGCTCGCCATCCTCGCGGTGGCCGCGGTCCCCTCGAGGGCCGACTTTGGTCCGCTGTTCTTCGTGGCCACCGCGCTCGCACTGGTGCCGCTCCAGCTGGTGCTGATGGGGCGAGTGCCCGGCGGCGACGCCCCGCCGAGCCTGCGCCACATCCCCGTGGGCAGGCTGCTCGCCGAGCACGCGAGCTGGCTTGGTCTCGTGCTCCTCGTGGCGTTCATGGCCGCAGGGCTGCCCGAGCGCGTGGGCCCGGGCGCCGTCTTCGGCGTGGTCCACCTCGGATGGGCCGTGATGGTCACCGCGCTCGTGACCCTGCGCGCCACCGCGAGGCCCACCTCGATCCCCCTCAAGCTGTGGCTGATGGTCTGCCTGGGCTTCGTGATGATCGAGTACGTGAGCGGCGCGGTCTGGTGCCTGGAGTCGCCCAGCGGCGCGATGCTGTTTCCCATGGCTGCGGCTCACCCGATGCTGGGCTTCGTGCACGTGGGGATGTTCGTGTGGATCCCGATCTCGCTGCTCCGCGGGCTCGCGGGGCCGCGCGCGGGTGGCTGAGCGACCTCGGCTTCGCGCCCCGATCTGCTACCCTCCCGGCATGGCACGAACCCCGCGCGCGTCGCTTGGCGGCCTCGCCCTCACGCTGGCCCTCGCGGCGGCCTGTAGCGCAACGCCGGTCACGCCGGAGAGGGTGGCCCCCACCCCGGTGGCCGAGGCGCAGACCGAGGAGGTGCCGGCCGACGACGCCAAGGCCAAGGACGACGCCAAGGTGGTCACGCCGCCGCCGCTGAGCGAGGAGGACCTGGCCCTCATCGCGGCCGATCCCAAGGACCTCACGCCCGAGCTGCGACGCAAGCGAGCCTACGCGCGCCGCCGCCAGATCATGCAGAACCCCGACTCCCCCGCCGCGCGAGCGCTCAACGATCTCGCCGAGGCGCACCAGGCGGGTGATCTCGACGTCGAGCGCACGGGCTCGGGCACGTGGCTGAGCGCGCCGGGGACCAAGCCGGCGTCGGGTCGTCCGCCGGCGGGCTGGCGTGCTCCCGCACAAGACGGCGACGCCCCGCCGGCCGCTGCCGATCCGCCGAGCCAGCCGTGACGAGCGTGCCCGACGAAGTCACGCCGGGCCTGCGCGTGGAGGTGGGCGATCATGGCGTGCAGACCTGGTGGCTGTGCAACACCAAGCGGCGCAACGCGGTCTCACCCCACGCGCTGCGCTGGATCGCGACGCGGGCCGCCGCGCTGGCGGGCGAGGTCGTGGTGCTGCGCGGCAGCGGGGGGCAGGCGTTCTGCGCCGGCTTCGATCTCACCGCGCTCGGCGACGGCGGGGCGCCGGGCGGCAACGCCGATGACGCGCTGCCCGACGCGAGCCTCATCGCCGCCACCGCGGCCATGCAGCACGCCGATGCCACGTTCGTGGCCGCGCTCGATGGCTATGCGATCGGAGCCGGGGTGGAGCTGGCCTGCGCCTGCGATCTTCGCCTGTGCCGCCGTGGGGTGTTCTTCTCGGTCCCGGCGGCCGAGCTCGGCGTCGTCTACCACGCCGCCGGCCTCACCTGCATGCGCGCGGCGTTCGGCCCCGCGGGCGTGCGACGGCTGCTGATGTTGGGCGAGCGCCTCGACGCCGAGGAGGCGTGGTCCGCCGGGGCGCTGGTGCGCCTGGTCGATGCCGATGCGTTCGAGCCAGCGCTGCACGAGGTGCTCGAGCAGCTGCGCCGCGCCGCACCGCTCTCGATCCGAGGCAACCGCGATCTCCTGCGGAGGCTCGACCGCGGGTCGCTCTCGGTCGAGGCGCTGCGCGATCACGAGGCCCGGCGACGCGCGGCCTTCGCCAGCGAGGACCACCACGAGGCCCAGCAAGCCCGCCAGCAAGCCCGTCCGCCGCGCTTCCGCGGCCACTAGGGGGTGTCTAGAACCGCACCGAGCCCGAGATCCGGACCATGCGCGGGGGTCCGGCCACGAAGTGGATCGCGGGCAGGCTGCTCGGGGTGGTCTCGGGGTTCCAGTGCGAGGCGAAGTGGTACTCGCCATCGCGCCAGCGCGTGCCGAGCAGGTTGTCCACGCTGAGGTCGACGCCGAGCCACTTCCACTGGTGGCCCACCGAGGCATCGAGCACGGTGAGCGCCCCGGCGGTGGCACCGTAGGAGAGCGGCCGGCGACCCATCGCGAACCACCGCAGCCCGGCGCGCCAGCCCTTGGGGTGCATCAGCGTGCCCTGGAGCTGGGCGAGGAACGGAGGCGCACCGGGGATCGGCGCACCGGTCGTGGTGAAGCGCGCCTGGGTGCCGACCGCAGACACGCCGAGCCCCAGCCACGACGTGGGCCGCAGCTGCACGTCGGCCTCCACGCCCAAGCGTCGTGTGCGACCGAGCTCGATGTTGAAGCCCGACACGTGATCGAACACGCTCTCGCGGGCGATGAACGTGCCGAACACCGCCGCGCCCACGTCGATGAACGCGGCCGGCTGCCAGCGCGCGCCCACCTCGGCGTTGTCCGCCACGGTCATCCGCGGCTCGCCGCCGCGGAACTCGTCGAGGTCGGTGTTCTCGGGCACCTCGCGGGGCAGCGTGAACGCGCGAGCCTCGGGCGGGCGGAACCCGCGGCCGTAGGCGCCGAACAGCTGCCAGTGGCGGCCCAGCAGCGCCTGCGTGGCGAAGCGCGGGGCCAGGGCGAATTGCGTGCCGCTCGTGCGTGCACCGCCGCGAACGCGGTCGCGGATCTGCGCGTGATAGGCCTCCGCGCGCACCCCCGCCTCGATGCGCAGCCACGGCAGCGCGCGCCAGCGGATCCCCGGACCGAGGCCGACCTCGTGCTGCTCGATCAACAGATCGCGCTCGACTCGCCAGATCGCCCCCTCGGCGGTGAGGGCATCGAGCTTCTGATCGACGGTGCCCGCGTCCCAGTGTCCCTCGAGGCGCAGCGCCACCTTCTCGTGCACGTGCCAGTGTCCATGGAGTCGCACGCCCCCGCGCGCTTCGTCTTGACGCTGCAGGTTGCGATCGCCCAGCTCGGCCCGCGGGTCCCCGCGAAACTCGCGGATGGTGCCCAGCGAGCCGGTGAAGTTCTCGTCGAGCGAGAGGCGCCGCAGCTGGCCGTGCGCGGTCAGCTGTAGCGAGCCCCGCTCGCGCTCGACCCCGGCCGTCACCGCCGTGATCGCCCGCGCCGACTCTCCCCCGGTATCGTGCAGGTACGCGTCGTAGAAGCCCACGCGGCCGGTGTTGACGTCGGAGGCGCGCAGCGTGCCCGGCAAGCCGAAGCTGGCCGCGTAGACGCCTCCGAGCGCGTCCACGAAGGCCCCGCGGTGCCCCCACATGCGAGCCTTGGCGAGCGCCGTGACCCCCTGCGCCTGGCGGTTCTCGCCGTAGCCCTGGTCGGTGAAGGCGCTCGCGGCCACGAACGTCTCCGGCCCGCGGTCGCGAGGTGCATGCACCACCACCGCGCGGTGGCGGCCGGTCGAGCCGAACTCGTAGCCGACCTGAGTCCCGCGGTAGGGGCCCGGCACGCCGAGCCGATACTCCACGGTGCCCGCGGTCGCGAAGGCCCCCTGCTCGAGTCGCACCGCGCCCTTCTTCACCTCGAGGGTCCGCACCACCTCGGGGATCACGAAGCCGAGATCGAGGTAGCCATTGGCGTGCACGTTGGAGCGCTCGTTGATCGGCACGTCGTCGACCAGCACCTCCACGTCGGCGCCGTGCACCGCGTCGAAGCCCCGGATGTAGTACTGGTTGCCCTTGCCCTGGTTGCCGTGCTGCACCACCAGCAGGCCGGGCACGAGACGCAGCAGATCTTCGGCGGTGCGCTTGGGCGTGGTGCGAAGCGTGGCCGTGTCGATGCGGTGGGAGCTCGCGGTGAGCCCGTCTCCGGTGGTCGTCTGCACCGTGACCACGCGCCGCTCGGCGTGCTCGTGGCCGGGGTCTGCGACCGGGGCTGCGGTCGCGGTGGGCTCGCTCTCGATCGGTGCGCTCGCGCTCTCGCTCGCTGCGCTCGCCTCCACCAGCGGCTCCGGCGCATCCCCTGGATCGGCCGCGTGCGCGGGCCTCGGCACTCCGAGCGGGAGGGCCCCCACGAGGCCGGCGAGCATCCATCCACGCCTCACGGCGGCGCGGAGCTTGGCACGATTCATCACCGGCCGGGTACGACGTAGGCGGTCGTCCCGTTCGAATCGAGCTGCGATTCGAGCCCGTGGGCGCGCGATCGCGCGCGACTCGAGCGCGAACGCCCGCGGCCGATCCATTGGCCGCCGCCGCTCGTAGGCCCTCGGCACGGGTGATTGTCTCGAGGCATCGACCCTCCTATTCTCGACCCGGCCCGCTCGCGCGATGAAGCCCCCGCCAGGACCCGCAATGAACGAACTCTACCGCTGCCGCGCCCTCGCGGCGGGGCTGCTCCCCGCCATGCTGCTAGCCGCGTGCGCCTTCGACAGCGAGAGCGCCGAGCGGATCACCGCCCGCGTCGTGATCGACGACGCCAGCGTGAGCACGATCGAGACCGACCTCGGCTACCGGGTCGAGCTCACGCGCTGCCGCGTGGCCATCGACACGCTCGAGCTCACCACCGACGGCGAGTCGCATGCCTCGCTGCTGTCGCCGGTGTGGAGCCTGGTGGTGCCCGACGCATTTGCGCACCCGGGGCACGAAGCCGGCGGCGAGGTCGTGGGCGAGCTCGCGGGGCGCCACGTGTTCGACTGGCGCGACGGCGGTGAGCTGCTCGGCGAGGCCACGCTGCTGAAGGCCGAGTACCGGGGCGCCAACTTCACCTTCACGCGCGCGCGGGTCGAGGATGGCGTGACGCCCGACGACCCGATCGTGGGCCACACGTTCGAGATCGCGGGCGCCGTCACCCTCGATGACGAGACCTGGCAGATCTCGGTGCTGCTCGACCAGGACGAGGGTCGACGCGTGGTGGGTCTGCCGTTCGAGCTCGACCTGCGGGGCGACGGCGATGACGAGCTCGAGATCGGCCTCGCGCTGTTCACCCACGATCCCTTCGAGTCCGACACGCTGTTCGACGGCATCGACTTTGCGTTGCTCGACGACGACGGTGACCACGTGATCGTGATCGAGCCCGGCACCGATGCCTACAACCGGCTGCGCCGCAGCACGCAGGCCCACGACTACTACGGGATCGCGGTCCAGTAGCGCACGCGAGACCCGCTGGACTAGAGTCGCCGGCGCATGGCGCTCGAGACCCCACGCGACGACGGCCACGAGCGCCACGACGCCGGTCCGCTCCACGTCCTCCTGCTCGACAACTACGACTCGTATACCTACAACCTGTTCCAGCAGCTGGCTCGCATCGGGGGGCGCGAGCCATGGGTGGTGCGCAACGACGAGCTCACGGCCGCGATGCTCGAGGCGCTGGATCCGGATGCGATCGTGATCTCGCCCGGCCCCGGTCACCCCGACCGCACCCGTGACTTCGGCAGCTGCGGCCTCGCGCTCGAGCGCGCCACGCCGCTGCTCGGGGTGTGCCTCGGGCACCAGGGTCTGGCCGTGCGCTACGGCGGCCGGGTCGAGCCCGCCACACCGCCCTTCCACGGGCGGCTGAGCCCGATCCACCACCAGGGCACGGAGCTGTTCGAGGGCATTGCGCAGGGCTTCGCCGCGGTGCGCTACCACTCGCTGGTGGTGAGCCCACTGCTGCCGGCCTGCCTCGAGGCGACGGCGTTCACCGACGAGGGGCTGATCATGGCGGTACGCCACCGCGAGCGCCCGCAGTGGGGAGTGCAGTTCCACCCGGAATCGATCTGCACCGAGCACGGCGATCGCATCATCGCGAACTTCCTCGGCTTGGCGCGACGTGCCGCACCGCGTGCACGAGCCCGTGTGAAGCCCGAGAGGCGGCCTTCGAGCGCCGCGGCCCCCGTCGCGCCGCCGAGCCTCGCGGAGGCTCCCGCCGTACCCACGCGCGCGCGGCTGCACCATCGCCAGCTCGCGCACTGGACCGCGCCCGAGGACGCGTTCGTGGGCCTCTACGCCGACGCCACGCATGCGTTCTGGCTCGACAGCGCGCGCACCGACGACGCGGGTGCGCGCTACAGCTTCATGGGTGCGCCCACGCAGCCCAGCGATCGCATCGTTCGCTATCGGGCCCCCGAGCGCGAGCTGGCGATCACCCAGGGCGAGCAGCGCTTCGTTCACCACCAGAGCCTCTTCGAGTGGCTCGAGCGCGAGCTGCAGCCCGCGGCGCACGAGGGCCCCGAGCTGCCGTTCCCCTATCGCGGCGGTCCGGTGGGCTACTTCGGCTACGGGCTGAAGGGCGAGTGCGGCGGGAGCTTCCCGGCGCCCACCTCGTGGCCCGATGCTGCGCTGCTGTGCTGCAGCCGCTACCTCGCGTTCGATCACGAGGCGCGCGCGGTCCATGCGGTCGCGCAGGACGACGACCCCGCGCGGGCGGAGGCGTGGCTCGACGCGGTCGCGGCCGCGCTCGCCGAGCTGCGCCCGGCCCCACCCGTGCGCCGCGAGCAGCTCGCGGGGCCGCTCGAGTTCCGCCTGGTGCGCGCTCGCGAGGGCTACCTCGACGACATCGACCGCTGCTTGCGAGAGATCGGCCGCGGCGAGACCTATGAGGTGTGCCTGACCAATCAGCTGATCGGCCCGCCGCTGGCGCATCCGCTCGACGCGTATCGGGAGCTGCGCGCGCGCAATCCGGCCCCGTACGGCGCCTATCTGCGCCTGGGCGAGCATGCGGTGCTCTCGTGCTCCCCCGAGCTGTTCCTTCGCATCGACCCCGCGGGCCACGTGGTCAGCAAGCCGATCAAGGGCACGCGACGGCGCGGCGCCACGGCGCCCGAGGATCGGCGGCTGCGCGAGGAGCTGGCCCGCAGCGAGAAGGACCGCGCCGAGAACCTCATGATCGTAGACCTGCTGCGCAACGATCTGGGGCGCGTGTGCGAGATCGGATCGGTCGAGGCGCCCGCGCTGATGCGCGTGGAGTCGTTCGCGACCGTGCACCAGCTGGTGAGCACGGTGACCGGTCGGCTGCGCCCCGATCACTCCGCCGTGGCCTGCCTGCGCGCGGCGTTTCCGGGCGGATCGATGACGGGTGCGCCCAAGCTGCGCACCATGGAGATCATCGATGCGCTCGAGCCGCGACCGCGGGGCGTCTACTCGGGATCGATCGGCTACCTCTCGGCCGACGGCGCCGCCGAGCTCGCGATCACCATTCGCACCGCGGTCACGAGTCCCGAGGAGACCTCGATCGGGGTCGGCGGCGCGATCGTGGCGCTCTCCGATCCCGAGGCCGAGCTCGAGGAGCTGCTGCTCAAGGGGGAGGCGCTGATGAGCGCGCTCGCCCTCGCCCAGACCGGCCGAGCGGACGCCTGGAAGATATCTTCGGGCTCGCCGTAAGCGGCGCGCGCAGGCTGGCGTTCGGGGCTGCGACCATGCGACGCCCCACGCGAACCATCGTAGCCCTGGCCGCCCCCCTGCTCGCTTTGCTCGCCCTTGGCTGCAGCAAGGCGCCGCCCCGCTCCCACGCCCCCGAGTCCTGGGATGCCGTCGGGTACGCCGGTGGACCGTCCTACGACGACTACGAAGACGACTACGCGATGGATGGCGACGCCACGAGCCTGGCCGGCTCGGACTCGGCGACCGTCAGCCCCGAGTCGGAGGCTCCCGAGCCGATGCCGCGGGACATGACGATGGCCGAGGACTACGCCGCCCCCGCCCGTGCGATGAAGGAGCGCGGCGATCGTCGCGGCCGTCGCGGGGGCAAGCGCGCCAAGCAGGACAAGGCACCCTCCGCGGTGGTCCTCGCGCCCACCCCGCCCCCGCCGCAGGTGACCCCCACCGCCGAGCCCCCCAAGCTCGCCTCGGGCGTGCTGCCCACGCCGCTGCAGGGCACCGAGTCGTACGCCCACATCGCAGAGAACGACTTCATCGCCGTGGCCGACGATCCGCGCTCCACGTTCTCGATCGATGTCGACACCGCCGCGTACAGCAACATGCGGCGCTTCCTCAATGAGGGCCGGCTGCCGCCCCCCGACGCGGTGCGCATCGAGGAGCTGGTCAACTACTTCGACTACGACTACGCGCAGCCGCGCGGTGACGACCCGTTCTCGGTGACCACCGAGGTCGCCCCCTGCCCGTGGAACCCCAACCACCGGCTCGTGCACGTGGGCCTGCAGGGCAAGGACGTGGCCGCCAAGGAGGTCCCCGCGCGCAACCTGGTGTTCTTGCTCGACGTGTCGGGCTCGATGAGCGACCGCGACAAGCTCCCGCTGCTCAAGCAGGGCATGCGCATGCTGGCCGACCAGATCCGGCCCCAGGATCGCGTGTCGATCGTGGTCTACGCGGGGGCCTCGGGCGTGGTGCTCGAGCCGACCGCCGACCGCGACGCCATCAAGCGGGCGCTCGACCGGCTCGAGGCGGGCGGCTCCACCAACGGCGGCGCGGGCATCGAGCTGGCCTATCGGCTCGCCGCCGGGACCTTCATGAAGGGCGGCATCAACCGAGTGATCCTGGCCACCGACGGCGACTTCAACGTGGGGCCCACGAGCGAGGGCGAGCTGGTGCGCCTGATCGAGGCCCAGCGCGAGACCGGCGTGTTCTTGTCGGTGCTGGGCTTCGGCACCGGCAACCTCAACGACTCCACGATGGAGCAACTGGCCGACAAGGGCAACGGCAACTATGCATACATCGACAGCGGCCGCGAGGCGCACAAGGTGCTCGTAGAGCAGGCCGGGGCCACGCTGATGACGATCGCCAAGGACGTGAAGATCCAGGTCGAGCTCAACCCGGCCGAGGTCGCCGCCTATCGCCTGGTGGGCTACGAGAACCGCAAGCTCGCGCACCGCGACTTCAACGACGACACCAAGGACGCGGGCGAGATCGGGGCCGGCCACACCGTGACCGCGCTCTACGAGATCGTGCCCGTGGGCCAGGGCGTCGAGCCGCAGGTGGACGGCCTCAAGTACCAGGAGACCGGCACCGCGCTCACGCCCGCGGCCAGCAGCGGCGAGCTGATGACGGTGAAGCTGCGCTACAAGCAGCCCAGCGGCAGCAAGAGCAAGCTGCTCTCGATCTCCGTGAAGGACGGCGATGGCTCGATCGAGGGCACCTCGGAGACCTTCCGCTTCTCGGCCGCGGTGGCCGAGCTCGGCCTGTTGCTGCGCGGATCCAAGTGGCGCGGCGAGGCCAGCTGGGCGCAGGCCCATGCGCTGGCCGAGGGCGCGCAGGGTCGAGATCCCCACGGTCGCCGCGCAGAGCTGCTCGCCCTCATCCGCCAGGCGGCCGCGCTCTCGGGCCAGGAGCTCGAGGCCCCGACGCGCGGGGCCAAGGTCGCTCGCTGAGGCGCCCTCACCCGCTCACGGCAGGTCCGCCCCCGCGTGCTCGGGGGTGCCCTCGACCTGCGTGCGGGCCATCCGGTCGATGTCGACCGTGGCGTCGCCGAGGTTCCACTCGGCGACGTCCATGAACAGGTTGGTGCCAGAGCCCGAGAGGTGGAAGTCGCCGTTGTTGTAGTTCGTGAACCAGGTCGTCATGGTGGCGCCCACCGCAATGTTGTCGCCCGGGCGCACCGAATTGGCCGCGCTCCGGTCCAGCGTCAGCATGCCGCAGTCGATCTCGCTCGCGCCGCGCGAGAGGAGGATGCTGTCGGTCACCGAGACGCTGGAGGTGCCATCGCACGAGATCGCCGTGGCGGTGCCGAACGCGGCCCCCAACGTCGTGTGCTCGATGGTCACGGTCGAGCCGGTCAGGGCGTTGAGCGCAGGGAGGTCGTTGACCCCCGCGATGAAGCAGTTGCGCACCACGAGCTCCGCGCTCGTGTCGGCGAGGACGGCCACCGACGAATTCTGGGCGATGATGGCTCGATCCACCCACAGCGAGGCGGCGTCCACCCGCAGCGCAGGATCGCCCGGTGCCGGGTTGGAGCGAAGATCGATGCCATCGACGAACGCGGTCGAGCCCGCCGACACCCGCAGCTGCGGCGCATTGGTGCCCATCGTGCGCTGCCAGGTGGGCCGATCGCCGGGATTGGCCAGGAACGCCACGATCGGTCCCCCCATCACCGTCACGTCCTCGTTGTAGGTGCCGCTGTGCACGATGATCGTTCCGCCGCCCCCGGGGGTGATGGCCGCCATCGCGGCGGTGATGGTGGTCTCCATCTGCCCGACGCCCACCGTCACGACCATGCCCTCGACACATGCCCCGGTGAACAGGTTGCACGCCGCCTCCCCGCACTGCGCGTGCTCGGTGCAGGGGATACATAGATTGGTCTCCGCATCGCAGACTGGCGTGGCGCCGCCGCAGGCACTCGCGTCTTCGACCGAGCACACCACACATGCTCCGCTCGGATCGCAGACCAGCTCGGGATCCTCGGCGCACGTGGCGAGCGGCTCCTTCATCGAGCAGGGCATGCACTCCCCACCGATGCAGAACGGGGTCGTACCGGTGCACATGCCGCCGAACGTGCCGTCGGGCTCGTCACACAGCGGTGCTGGGCCCGTCGTGGCGGTCGATACCGTGTTGCCCTGGGTCTCGGTGGTGTCGAGGTCGATCGTCGTGGTCATCGTCGTCGAGCTCGACACCGTGCTGGCGTCCTCCTCACCAACGGTAGGATCGACGGTCGAGCCCCCCTCGGCCGACTGGCACCCCGGCGTGTTGGGGTCGAGATCGCGTACTGAGCCGGCATCGACGCAGCCCTTGGGCATCACATTGCTCGGAGTGCATGGATCGCAGGTCAGCGCGGCGGCGCACAGCTCCCCCGTGTTCGCGCAGTGCTGTGGATCGATGAGGATGCACGCTGGGGTCGAGCCCACCATCCATCCGATCCCGAGGGACAACGTAAGCCAACGCCCTGCGACTCCCATGATGCGGCCAAGGGTCGCACGGCCCAGCGGCCGCCGGCAACGTGAGCGCCACGCACGGGCGCGCTCACCGGGTGGCACGGCGCGACTCGCTGGCCACCGCTAGAAGCGACCGTACACGCCGAGCCCGGCACCATCCGCACCAAGCCATGGGTGCAGCTTGGCCTCGGCCTTCTTGGGCTTGGACCTCGCCGCCTCGCGTTGCTTGGCTTGCTTGCGGTCGATGCCCAGCAGCACTGCACCGACCACCACCGCCGCCACACCGCCGCCCAGCAGCGCCCAGCCGGGCGGGCGCGTCGTCTGGATCATGCTGGCCTGGGGATCGCCCACGGGAAAGTACTTGGGCTTGCGCGCCACGAGCACCACCCCGCCGATCGCTCCGAGTCCACCGACCACCAGCAAGGCAACGCCGGCCTTGCCCTTGCCCCCGAGCCCATCGTTCTCCTCGTCGACGATGGGATCGGTGCTCCCGTCGGCTACGGGATCCTTCTTGGGCTTGGGCTCCGGATCCTTCGCGACCTCGGGATCCTTCTCGCGCGTGGGCACGACGAGCTTGGGCGCGACCTGGATGACCAGCGCCTCGACCTTCTCGACCAGCTCGTCCTCGGTGCACAGCTGACAGTCGAAGCCTCCGGTGCCGGCCTCGATGGTCTTGCCGTCGTAGACGATCTGGTACTCGACTCGGTAGCCGCCGCCATCACGCAGCGTCAGCACCACGCGGAGCTCGGGACCGGCGGGCGCCGTGGTGAGCGTGACGCCCTGATCTTGCAGTGCCCCCTGGGCCATCCGCATGCTGCGACCGGCCAGCACCGGGCCTGCGGCGCCGAGTCCGTCGGCATCGATGAAGATCCGGCCGACCCGCGGCGGACCCTCGACCGCCGCAGGCGCATCCTCGTCCTTCTCGGTCCCGCCGCCCTTGGGATCCTTGGTCGTCGTCACCTCGCTCTTGGGCTTGGTCGACTTGGACTTGCTGGGCGCGAGCGCAGCCGCGCTGCATGGCCACACGAGCGCGAGCGCGAGTGAACCGGCGAGAATGGAACGGAACGGGAAAGCACGCATGCGGGCCGCTACCAGCACACTACGAATCGAGCGCGCCCGCAAGGCCTCAGCCGGCCATGGCCGCGCGCTGGAGACAGATCTTGACGGTATTCTTGGCATCGTTGCTGCGCGCCGCCCTGTCGAGCTCGGCGCACTTGGCGAACTGCTTGGTCTCGAACAACGCCTTGATCTTCATGTCGGCGTAGTCACCGCGATACTTGCCCTTCCAGCACGTCTTCGAGCCGACATGACTCAGCAGGTCGCTCCACGCCCGGCGTGAGAACGCATCTTGGGCCGACTGTCGCGTGCGCCGGCACTTGCTGCTCTCGAGCGGATTGCTCGGCGCTTCGCCGCCGTCGTTGGCCGCATCGTTTGCGCCGTCGTTGCCCTCGTCGTTGGCGACCTTGGGGTCGTCACCGCCATCGCTCGACGTGGACGGATCGGCCGCGGCTGGACCCGTGGTTCCCGCCGAGGCGGCACCTCCATCGGCGGGATCGACCGGCCCGGCCCCTTCCTCGGCCACGGGACCCTTGCCCTCATCGCCCCGAGCGGTGCTCGGGGGCACGACGCCGAGGTTGCCGGCCTCGGCCACGCCGCTGCCGCCGCTGCCGCGCTCGCGCAGCATCTGCCACCACACCCCCACGGTGAGCAACAACAACAGCACGAGGCCGAGCGAAGCGAGCGCCCACCAGGCCCCGCGCGAGGGGCCCGGGCGATAGTCGAGGTCGACCGGCGTGGACAGCAGCGAGTCGCTGTTGTTGGGGCGCGAGTACACGCGCGCGAGGCCGGCATCGAGCGCGTCGTAGGCGGGCGGCGGCGGCAGGGTTCCGTCGTACGACGGCGGGATCCCGAACGGCGGACGCCGCACCGCGAGCGCCGTGCCGGCTGGGCTGTCGCGCAGGATCCCATAGCGCCCCGAGCCCGAGGTCTCCAGCGCCTGCATGCTCTCGAGCGCCGCGACGATCGGCTCGAGCACTGCGAGGAACGCCTCCGCTCCGGGGGGCCGACGCGCGGGATCCATCTCGATGCACGCGTGCACGAGCTCGACCAACGGAGGCGGGAGACCGCCGCGCCGCTGGTCGAGGGGCGGCGGCGCCTCGGTGGCCTTGCGCGCCAGCACCTCCACGATGTTCTCGGACACGAACGGCGGCTCGCCGACGAGCGCCTCGTAGAGCATCACGCCGAGCGCATAGATGTCGAACTGCTCGGTGGGCGGGCGGCCCTTGCTCTGCTCGGGCGCCATGTACTCGGGGGTACCGAGCGCATGACCGGGGATCGTGAGGCGCTGCTCCTCGGGGGTTCGATCGGCGCTCGCCGAGATCCCGAAGTCGAGCACCTTCACCATCTCGCCCTCGCCGCGGTTGACGAGCATGATGTTGTCGGGCTTGAGGTCGCGATGGATGATGCCCACGCCGTGGGCCGCACGCACCGCTCGCGCCACGTCGCGGATGATCTTGCACGCGCGTAGCACGTCGAGCGGCCCCACCTCCACCAGCTCCTCGTAGAGCGAGCGCCCGGTGAGGAACTCCATCACGATGAACAAGCGGCGATCGGGCAGCTCGCCCGCGTCGAACACCTCGATGATGTTGGGGTGCCCGGCCGCGCTCGCCGCCCTCGCCTCTTCTTTGAAGCGGCGCGCGACCACCTCGTGCTCGCTCCACTCGTGGGTGAGCACCTTGATCGCGACCTTGCGGCCCACGGTGATGTGCTCGGCGAGGTACACCGTGCCCATGCCGCCGCGCCCCAGCGGCTCGGCCATGCGGTAGCGCTGGGCGACGATCGTGCCGGCCGGGATCGTCTCGCTGTCGATGAACGGCGGCCGAGCGACCGCGCCGCGCGGGGGTGGAGGCGCCGCGGGGTGGTCCTCGGAGAACACATGGCTGTAGTCCTCGGGGCCGGGCTCGCTCTCCGCCGCCATCGTCTCGAGCGCGTCGATGAGGGCCGAGTACGCCTCGTGATCGCGATCGCGAGCATCGCCGAACAGGCGATTCATGAAGTCGGACATGCGCTCTTGCGTGGTGTCGGGCGCGTGCTCCGACAGCCACAAGGACAGCGCCTCCATGAAGTCACCCGCGCTCTGGTAGCGCTCCTCACGAGAGCGCTGGAGCGCGGTCATGACGATGTCGTCGAGCTCCTCGTCGACGCGGTTGCTGAGGGTGCTGGGCGCGACCGCGTCCCAGCCTGCGACCGCTTGCGTGTCGGTCTCGCTGTCGCGCAGCGGCCGCCCGGTGAGCAGCTCCCACAGCACCACGCCGCAGCCATACACGTCGGCGCGACCATCGAGCGGGCTGCGCGTGGCCTGCTCCGGCGCCATGTAGCCCACCTTGCCAAACACCATCCCCGGGACGGTGAGGCTCGCCTTCATGGCGGAGGTGGCGAGACCGAAATCGGCCAGCCGTACCGCTCCGGCCCAGTCGATGAGGATGTTGCTGGGCGAGACGTCGCGGTGCACGAGCCCGAGGCCCGGAAACGTGTGCGCGTAGTGCAGCCCACGCAGCACCTCGCGAACGATGTGCACCGCGAGCGGCACTGGAAACGCGCGCCCCACCTCGGCGCAGCGATCCCACACGTCGGCGAGATCGCGGCCCTCGATCAGCTCCATGGCGATGTAGAGCTGACCGCCCACCTCGCCGGCCTCGCGCACGTCGACGATGTTGTTGTGGTGCAGGCGCACCACGACCTTGGCCTCGTCGAGGAATCGCGTGCGAAAGTCGTGGTCGGGCGCGCCCTGACGCAGCAGCTTCACAGCCGCCAGCCGGGCGAGCGAGCCCTCACCGACCGCGGCGACGTAGACCGTCGCCATCCCGCCCTCGCCGCGCCGCGCCATGAGCTGGAACTTGCCCAGCCGCCGGGGCGGGACGAGCCGCTGTAGCGACTCCACCATGGCGCGAACGCTACCACGGACCCAGCGTTTGTGAGTATGCTTGGCCCCCCACCCGGCCGGTGGTGCAAATCACGGGCTCAGGCCCCTCTTTCGCCGGTCCCAACTCCCGACCTCATGGCCTCTTCTTCCTCGCCGGGCGCCCCGGGCATCCTCTACTTCGACCCGAACCCGACCACCGCAAAGCTCGCCACGGCGGGCATGCAGCTGGCCGGGTACCGGGTCCTGCATGCATCCACCCAGGAACAGGCGGTCAGGCTCTGCCGTGCTCACGGGCCGGGTGGCGACGCGAGCGTCGTGGCCCTGCTGCTCGATACCGCGACTGCCCCCGCGGTCGCGGCGGCCACGCTACGCGCGCTGGTCCAGGTGCCGGGCGCCGCCGAGCTCCCGGGCATCCTCCTGGTGAGCCGGGCCAACCCCACCCCGATCCCCGGCGCCGAGGGGCTGCCCTCGCTCAAGCGACCGTTCACGATCCCCGCGCTGCACAAGACCCTGCGCGAGTCGATCGAGGGCGCGCCGCGCCCCCGATCCACGCGCAAGCCCGCGCTCAGCGACGCGCTGCGGGCCCGACTGCGCGCCGCCTTGATCGAGGCCGTCCCGGGTGCCGAGCCGAGCGTGGAAGCGATCGACCGGCTCGCGTCGGCGCTCGTGCACGACGCCGCCCTGCCCACGCCCGCCGCCGGGGTGGCCTTCCAAGGCAACGTGGCCAGCCTGCGCATCGAGTCCGTGCTGCAGCTGCTGGCCGGCGACGGCATGCGAGGCGTGCTCACGGTGGAGCACGGCGATCGCTACGTGCGGCTCCACCTCGACCAAGCCTTCATTCGCCTGGCCGAGGTCAAGGGCGCCGGCGACGAGGACCTTCGCCTCGGGCGCTTCGTGGTGGAGGACGGCTACCTGCCGGCCGAGATGGTCGAGTCGATCGCGAGCGTGCCCGACCCGCGCGGCCGCGTGCTCGGACAGCGCCTGGTCGAAGACGGCCAGCTGCGCCCCAACGAGCTCGCGCAGGTGCTCGTCCACCAGGCGCGCGAGGTCACCTGCCACCTGCTCGGCTGGAGCGAGGGTCGGCTGACGTTTGCGCCCACGACCAATCTCCACCCGCTCGCGGCCGCCGTCGCCGAGGCCAAGGCCGAGCTGCGCGTGGCCGAGGCCCTGCTCGACGCGCTGCGCCGCCGCTACGAGGAGGCCGCGATGGGCCCGCACATGGCCGGCGTCGACGACGTGTACCTGCGCGTCGACAACGAGGTGGCCAAGCTCGGCCGCCAGGCGTTCACCCGCGAAGAGCTCGGCGTGCTCGAGCTGCTCAACGGGCGCAACAACGTCAAGGAGATCGCCCGCAAGACGCGCTCGGGTACCTTCGCCGTGGCCACCGTGCTCTATCGGCTGAGCCGTAGCGGGCTCACGCGGCGGCGCGTGGAGCCGCTGCAGACCTGAGGATCTAGATGGCGCGCCCCGTCTCGCCTCCCGTCGCCACGCGTGGCCCCGACCGCGTGCTGGTGGCCGAGCCCGACCCCGAGGTGCGTGCGCGCCTCGTCGCGCTGGTGGAGAAGGCCGCCGCCACCATCGGTCATACCGTGGAGATCGACCAGGCCGTCGATGGCACCAGCGCCTTTGCGATGTGGACCGCGCATGCCCCTCGCTTGGTCGTGTGCGAGGTGCTGCTGCCCGGCCTCTCCGGCCTGGCGCTGCTGCGCCGCATGAGGGCCGATCGGCTCGCGCTCCCGCCCGTGATCTTCGTGACCCGCATGGCCCGCGAGAGCGATCGCTACTGGGGCCTGCGCAACGGCGCCCACGCCTATCTCGCCAAGCCCTACGACGACGACCAGCTCACCCACCGCGTACGCGAGGCCCTCGACAAGGGCGCCAGCGCAGCGCGGCAGCAGCCCTACGAGTGACGCTTCGCGCTCGCGGACGGTGATGCCCCGCGCTCGCGCCAACGTCCCGCCAGCTCAGAGGCGGATGTCGATGTGCGCCTTGGCTCGCAGCTGGCGGCGTAGCTCGAGCTCTGCCTTGTAGAAGGCTTGGGCCTCGAGCTGCTCGCGGATGCGCTCCTTGGCCGTCTCGAAGTCGAGCGCCGCCGAGGCCAGCTGCTCGATCACCTGGAACACCACGTAGCCCTGGCCCGACGCGGTGGGCCCTACGATCGTGCCCGCCTTGGCGCCGAAGATCGGCCCTTCGAGGCTGGGCGCGATGTCGCCGCGGCCGATGGTGCGCTCGGTCTCGCGGCCGTAGCCGATCGCCTCGGCCACCGTCGCCGGCTCTTCGCCGTCGCGCAGCCGCCGAGCCGCGACCTGAGCCAGCGCAAACGCGCGATCGCGATCCTCGCTCGTCTGCGACGCCGCCGCGAACGTGAACTGATGCACGCGCACCTTGGCCGTCTCGTCGCGCGTCATCTTGCGGTAGTGCTCGCGCACCTGGGCCTCGCTCACCGACCAAGAGGCCAGCATCTGCGACACGCGATATTGGAGGATCTGATCGCGGAGATCCTCGCGGTACTCGATCCAGCTCGCGTACTCGTCGCTGGCCTCGACCTGCTGCTTGAGCTCCGTGACCGTCAGCCCGTACTGCGCCGCCACGTTGGGCAGCGCCTGCTCGATGTCCGCCTCGGTCACGCGGATCTCGTAACGGCGGCCCTCCGCGCGCAGCAGCTCGAGATCGATGAGCTCGTCGAGCACCTCGGACTCCACGTCGCGCCGCTTCTGCGCCACGAGCTCGGCCGACGCGCTCTGCGGCAGCTCGGACATGACCTCTTGGTAGCGAGGATGCCGCACCGTCTGGCGCGTGAGCTCGCTGTCGAGGATCACTTGATCGCCGACCACCGCGACCACGCGGTCGAGCACCATGCGGGAGGACGGCGCCGCGCTCGAGGCGAGCGGGGCCACCCCTGCGCCGAGCAGGGCGAGCAAGCCGAAGAGGGCAAGGCGACGCATTGGGGTACGGAGATAGCAGGCCGCGGGGGGCGCGGGCAAGCGCGGCGGGACCGGCTGGACGGTGGGCTCGCACGTGGTGCTGGAGCGCCTCGGTCACCCGATCTGCATCGGCGCTGCTCCCGGCGTGACGAGCGAGGTAGTCGCCATGCCGGGACCTCGCACGCCACGTGCACGTCGGCGAGCTCCGGCTGGATCGCCTCGATCATCGCGAGGTCCGCCGCGATCACGTCGTAGCGATCCCGCTGCGCCACCAGGAGCCCCCAGGGACGCGGCGAGGCGGTGTCGTCCGTTGGGGGGGTCGGGGGTGGCGGTGGTCTCCGTGCTCTCGATCCCGGAAGATAGTCCAATCTCGACTGCACCGTGGCGACGATTCGTGATGGCACGAATGAACCAAAATTGCATCTCCCCCGCCAGACGAGAAGCCGCCTTCGGGACGCACGAGCCACCGGTTGACCCCTTGCTCGACGAGTGGTCGAGAGCCGCGTTTGGGACTCGATGAGCGAACATGCCGACGAGGTGAGCGACCCGGGAGTCTATACTTCTTCAGTTACGCGTCCGCGCGCATGAGTACGCCGAGCCTCGCGATGACCGAACGGGCAAACGACAACGCCGACAGCGACGCCGTCCGCGACGACCGCGAGGATATCGCCCACCATCCACACGACGGCTTGGTGAAGCGCATCTTCACCGATCCCGAGACCGCCGCCGTGGAGCTACGCCAGGTTCTCCCGGCCACGCTTTGCGACCGACTCGACTGGGGCACGCTGCGCGTCGAGCCCAGCTCGTTCATCGATCCCAAGCTCAAGCCGCGTCATAGTGACATCCTCTACACGGTCGCCATTGCGGGGTCGGAGCGGCGGATCTCGCTCTATACCGTGCTCGAGCACCAGAGCAAGCCCGACGCGAGGATGGCCGCTAGGTTCATCGTCTACGTCGGTCGCCTCTACGAACGCTATTTCCGCCAGCACAAGAACAGCGCGACCGTGCCGATGGTCGTACCGATCCTGCTGTACCAGGGTCCCACCGGCTGGAGGCTTCCCCGGCGGCTGTCAGAGTCGCTCGACGTCCCGCCTGAGCTGCTCGCGGTGTTCCCGTCCCCGATAGAGCTGGCCTTCGCCGTCGACGACCTCGAAGAGTCGGTGATCGGCGAGCACGTCACCCGTGACATGCTCGTCCGCGACCGGCACCTCGCCCAGGCCGAGATGGCGCGGACCATGCTCTGGCTGTACCACCACCAGGATGCAAGTGCCGGAGCACGCGCCGCCGCACTGGGTCTGCTGCTCGAGTTCATCGCCGAAACCTGGGGTCCTGACGCCGTGCGGCCG
>JBFIJN010000019.1:0-42142 GCA_041600735.1 Nannocystaceae bacterium | reverse complement strand
GCCCTACCGAAGACGGAGGGCGAGCGCTTTTGGAAGATGAAGCGCGAGACGACGCCGTCGCTGCCGAAGACTCCGTCGGGCAAGGGGCGGAAGTTGTAGGTGGAGTTGATGTCGGGGATCTCGCTGAGGGTGATGAGCGTGTCGTCGCCGCCTCCACCACCACCACCACCGGTGGTGCCGTCGCCGGGCTCGTCGGCGGCGGCGAGGCTCACGTCGGGGGGGATGTCGCCGGGGTTGAACTCGCGCCACAACATCTCGTCGTTCACGTAGTCATAGGCGAAGCACTGGCAATCCCAGAAGGTGTCCGAGGGGTTGAGCAGGCACGACGAGTCGGCGACGGTGTCACCCTCGCGCTCGACGCAGGCGGCGGTGGTCACCACGCGGATGTGCGAGTCGAAGCTCAACATGAACGCGTCGCGGCGGTTCGCGTTGTTGATGTCGACGAGGCCCGTGGTGCCGTCGAGGTCGTAGCGGATCACCGACCACGCACCCTCCTCCTCGAAGAGCTTGGGCGTGGGCGGGTCGTCCTTGCAGGCCCCGGTCAGAGCGAGACCCAGGGCACCCAGCACGAGGACGGATGGACGAAACGACGGCTGCTTGAGGGGCATGAGGGTGTGGGCGCGACGCTATCACACACTCTCGGGCATCCGTAACGCAGGACACGAGGGGGCGTGGGCGCGAACCTTCACGCGAGGCGAAGAAGAGAGGAGGGCCGGTTGACACGAGAGGCCTCCATGCTTAGCTTCCGCGCGCGGTGTCCGCCAAACGTGATTATTACGAGGTTCTCGACGTCCCCCGCGAGGCGGATCCGAGCCAGATCAAGCGGGCCTACCGCAAGGCGGCCATGCAGTATCACCCGGATCGCAACCCGGGTGATGCCGAGGCCGAGGAGCGCTTCAAAGAGGCGGCCGAGGCCTTCGAGGTGCTCAACGACGGCGAGAAGCGCCAGCTGTACGATCGCTTCGGCCACGAGGGTCCCTCGCGCGCAGGGTTCTCGGGGTTCTCGGGGTCCGAGGAGATCTTCAGCCACTTCGGCGACCTGTTCGGCGACCTGTTCGGCAACATGGGGTTCGGCGGGCGCCGCAGCGGCGGGCCGGCCCGTGGCGCCGACATCAAGGTGCAGCTCGAGATCACGATGCAAGACGTGGTCAAGGGCGCCAATCGCGATGTGGTGGTGCCGCGCCGCGAGACCTGCGGCACGTGCAGCGGGGCGGGCAGCAAGCCGGGCACCACGGCCGAGACCTGTCGCCACTGCGGCGGGCGCGGCCAGGTGATGCACCAGCAGGGCTTCTTCACGCTGCAGACCACGTGCCCGGTGTGTCGCGGCGAGGGCCGCATGATCACCGACCCGTGCCGCGACTGCGGAGGCACGGGCGCGGTCCAGCGCGAGACCACGCTCACCGTCAACGTGCCCCCGGGGGTCGACGACGGGCAGACGCTGCGGATCCAGAGCCGCGGCCAGGCGGGCCCCCGCGGCGGGCCACCCGGCAACCTCTACGTGGTGCTGCGCCTCAAGCCCGACGCGCGCTTCGTTCGCGACGAGTACGACATCCACAGCAAGGTCGAGATCTCGATGTTCCAGGCGGCGCTCGGCTGCAACGCGAGCATCGACACGCTCGAGGGCACCGACGAGGTGCAGATCAAGCCGGGCACCCAGGCGGGCGAGGTGATCGTGCGGCGCAGCCAGGGGATCCCGGTGCTGGGCGAGCGCGGGCGCGGCGATCACCACGTGCACGTCGAGGTCACGATCCCCGAAGACCTCACCAAGGAAGAAGCGGAGAGCCTGCGGCAGATGGCCGAGGCCCGCGACGAGCACGTGGCTCCGCCCCGCACCGGGTTCTTCAGCGGCCTTCGCAAGCGCCGAAGAGGCTGACCGGAGCTCGCGCCCGTGTCCGCGCATCCGCCAGCCAGCGACCGCGTCGCGACTCCGACTCACCGAGGGGCGTCGCCGCGGCGGTCTCGCTGGCGCGGGGCGAGCTGGCGTGGATGGGCGCGCGGCGCGGCGGTGGTCTCGCTGGGGCTCGCGGGCGCGTGCTCGTTCAATCCGGCGACCGGTCGGCTCCAGCTCACCACGCTCACCGAGGGCGACGAGATCGCGCTCGGCCGTGACTACGACGCGGACGTGGTCGAGGCGCTGGGCGTGTACGAGGACGAGCGGCTGTCGACGCTGGTCGAGGCGGTCGGGGCCAAGCTGGCCGCGCAATCCGAGCGCGCTGCGCTGCCGTGGACGTTTCGCGTGCTCGATGATCCCACGGTCAATGCGTTCGCGCTGCCCGGCGGCTGGGTCTACGTCACGCGCGGATTGCTGGTGCACCTGCACGCCGAAGACGAGCTCGCGGCGGTGCTGGGGCACGAGATCGGGCACGTGACCGCGCGCCACGGGGTGGTGCAGCTGCGCAAGACTCGAGTGGCGGCGGCGAGCGTGGGGGTGTTTCGCGTGCTCGATCCGAACCTGCGCCACGTGGGCGGGATCGCGGCCAGCACGGCGGGGCTGGCCCTGCTCAAGTACAGCCGCGACGACGAGTACGAGGCCGACGAGCTGGGGCTGCGCTACGTGACGCGGGCCGGCTATGCCCCCGCGGCCACGGTGGCGGTGTTCGACGTGCTGGCGGGGGTGGGGCGCGTCGAGAAGGCCAGCCGCGTGCCCTCGTGGCTGTCGACGCACCCCGAGCCCGAGCTGCGCCGCGCGCGGGTGCGAAGGATGACCTCGGGCGAGCCTCCGGGACCCGATCCCGCGTACCTCGCCCGCCTCGACGGGGTGGTCTACGGCACGGATCCGCGCGATGGCTTCCTCGTCGGGGCCACGTTCGCCCACCCGCGCGAGGGCTTTGCGATCGATCTTCCGCCGAGCTGGAAGGCGAGCCACGAGGGGCTGCGGGTGATGGCGATCTCGCCCGATGAGCGCGCGCTGATGGTGCTGACCAACACGGCGGCCAAGTCGGCCCAGGTGGCGCTCGACGAGTTCTTCGCCGACGGCTCGATCACGCGCGGCGAGGACTGGAACGGGAAGGTCGGCGGGTTCACGGTGGCCTCCGCGGCATTCTCGATCGACGGCGCCGAGGGGGGGCTCTCCGGGCTGCTGGCGTTCATCGACTACACGAACGGCACGGTGCTGGCGCTGGCGGCGATGGGGCCCACGGGGGACTGGGCGACCCGCAGTCAGGTGCTGGCGACGAGCTTCGCGAGCTTTCGCCCCGCCGAGCCGGCTCTGCGCGACGTCGAGCCGATGCGCGTGCGCTTGTTCGAGCTACCGGCCCCGACCACGCTCGCGGCGCTGCAAGAGGCACGACCCTCCTCGATCGATCTACCGCGCCTCGCCCTGCTCAATGGGATCGAGGACCCCCAGGCCACGCTGCCCGCGGGCACGTGGATCGAGCGCGTCGAGGGCTTCGATGCTACGGCGGCGGCCGCCGCTGCGCCGTCCAAGCCACCTGAAGCTCGCACGCCCGAGTGATCGAAGACATGCGATTGTCGAACAGGTAGGTCTCGCTGGTGCCGCCCATCACGAACGCCACGTCGATGTACGCGGGTGGCTGCTCGGCCGTGACGGTGGCCTGGCCGAGGATGTCGAGGGCATAGCGGCCGGGGAACGCGATGTCATTGCACAGCTCGAGCTCGGCGCAGGGGTCGTCCTCCGCGAGGCCCAGCGTCAGCGGCTCGGGCCCGATCAGCACGAGCGGAGGCACGTAGAGGGTGTTGGAGGCGATGTACTCGGGCAGCGCGTTGTCGCCATCGTAGAGCACGGCGCCGGCCCACTCGCAGCCGTCGGGGCCGAGCCGGGTCCACAGCGCGAGCTGGCCGCAGTCGGGGAGGCCGAGGTCCTCGGAGAACGCGACATCACCGAGCTCGACGGTGATGGTGGGGGGGTCGCCGAGACAGGGGCACGTGGCGGGGGTACAGACCCGATGCTCGATCCGGTTCTTGGGCGGCGGGAACACGTTGTTGCCCTCGGCGATCCACGTGACCGTGCCACCGTCGGCGGTGCACTCGGGGGCTCGCGGCACGCCACCCTCGAGCACGCGGATCGCCAGCGGGAGCGGGGTGTGGACCTCGCACGTGGCGAGCTCGCCCGTGCTCGTGTCGGTGGTCTCGGCGAGGCCCGTGGACGAGGAGGAGGTCGACTCGGGGCCGGACTCGTCGGCTTGCGCTCGATAGGCGGGATTGGGTGCGGTGCACCCCGCGAGTCCCACGATTGCGAGCCAAGCCAACCAACGCATTGCGCAATCCTACCCTGGTTTCCCGCTGGGGGAACCACGCAATGCGCGGGGAATCGGGCTCGCTAGGCCTCGTCCATGAAGGGGTAGGCAAAGCGGCGCGGCGCGTCGAAGGTCTCCTTGATCGTGCGGGCGGAGATCCAGCGGGTGAGGTTGAGCGCCGAGCCGGCCTTGTCGTTGGTGCCCGAGGCCCGACTGCCGCCGAACGGCTGCTGCCCCACGACCGCGCCGGTGGGCTTGTCGTTGATGTAGAAGTTGCCCGCGGCGTGGCGCAGGCGCTCGTGGGCCTGGTGCACGGCATTGCGGTCACGTGCGAACACGGCCCCGGTGAGGCCATAGGGGCTGGTCGTGTCGCACAGGTCGAGGGTCTCGGCGTAGCGCGAGGCCGGGTACACGTAGATCGTGAGCACGGGGCCGAACAGCTCCTCACACATGGTGCGGTAGTGGGGGTCGGTGGCCACGATGATCGTGGGCCCGAGGAACCACCCCACGCGATCGTCGGACTCGCCACCGAGCACCTCTTGCACGCCATGGCCAACGTTGGCCTTGGCCTCCTTCACGGCGCCGGTGAGCTTGGCGTAGCTGCGACCGTCGATGACCGCGCCCATGAAGTTGCGGAAGTCGCTCACGTTGCCGACCTGGATCTGGCCGAGGCCATCGCCGAGGCCGGCGCGGATCATCGGCCACAGCGTATCGGGGATGTAGGCCCGCGAGGCGGCGCTGCACTTCTGGCCCTGGTACTCGAAGGCACCGCGCAAGAGCGCGGCCACCACGGTGTCGACCTCGGCGCTCTCGTGCACGAACACGAAGTCCTTGCCGCCGGTCTCGCCCACGAGGCGCGGGTACTGGTGGTAGCGGGCGATGCCCTCGCCCACCGTGCGCCAGACCCCGTGGAACACGTCGGTGCTGCCGGTGAAGTGCACGCCCGCGAGGCGACTATCGGCGAGCACGGGGTTGGCGACGGCGGGGCCCGAGCCGGGCACGAAGTTGATCACCCCCGGCGGCAGCCCGGCCTCGTGCAGCAGCTCCATGATCACGTGGCCGGAGAGCACGGAAGTGGAGGCGGGCTTCCACACCACCGTGTTGCCGCACAGCGCCGGCGCGGTGGGCAGGTTGCCGGCGATCGAGGTGAAGTTGAACGGCGAGATCGCGAACACGAACCCATCGAGCGGCCGGTACTCCATCCGGTTCCACACCCCGGGGGAGGACTCGGGCTGGTCGGCCATGATCGTGGTGAGGTGCTGGACGTTGAACGTCCAGAAGTCGATGAGCTCGCAGGCGGAGTCGATCTCGGCCTGGTAGCAGGTCTTCGACTGACCGAGCATCGTGGCCGCGTTGAGGCGCTCGCGCCACGGGCCCTGCAGGAGCGCGGCGGCGCGCAAGAACACCGACGCCCGCTGCTCCCACGGCAGCGCGGCCCAGGCCGGGCGAGCGGCCTCGGCGGCCTCGATGGCCGCGGTCACGTGCGCGACGTCGGCCTTGTGGAACACGCCCAGTGAGTGCTGGTGGTCATGCGGCATCACCATCGGCGCGGTGGCTCCGGTGAGGACCGTCTTGCCGGCGATGATGGGACCGGCCTCGACCTGTTGCGCGGACTGGCGCACGAGCTCGGCCTTGAGGGCCGCGCGCTCCGGCGAGCCCGGTGCGTAGCCGAGGACGGGTTCATTGATGGGGGTGGGGGCGCGAAACAGGCCGATCGACATCAGGGGGTTCCTTGGTGGTGAGGGCGAGCGACGACGGGTCGGCGCGCGTTGGACCGTACGGCGCGGCGTCGGCCGATCGCAACGGCGAGCGCGAATAGGGCCAAGCCCGCGAGGCTCGCGGAGGTGTGAGGCTTCTCCACCGCGCAGCCGCGTCGGCTCGGCGCGTTGGGCGGGGGCTCGATCGGCGTCGCGTCGATGCGCGGCGGCTCGGTGGGCCCCGCGCTGGTGTCGTTGCGCGGCGGCGGGGCGAAGGCCTCGTGCGGTTGCTCGCCGGGACCGAGCACCTGCAGATCCTCGGCGGCCGAGCTCGCGGGGCGCGTGCGCGTGCACAGGTGGTCGGTCAGCTCGCCATTGGGGCCGCGGCGGGCATAGATCACGTACTGCGTGCCGATCTGATAGCTGCGCCCGCACGTGGCGGAGTGCAGCGCGGTCGAGATCTCCACGCGGGGCGGCACGTCGCCCTTCCACACGCGATCGACCTCGAAGCTGTAGCGCGCGCGCATGCTGTCGTTGCTCATGCTGAACGGGCGCGCCTCGAACACGGCATCGGCGTCGTCGAGCGCTTGCTCGGGGGGTGGTGGCATCACGCACGAGCAAGCGCGGGCCCCGCGAGGCACGAGCCACGTCAGCGCAACGGCCAGGAGCAGCACCGCGAGAGCCGCAACGGGAGACGACGCGAACGCACGGCGCATGACGCGAGGGTACCGCTGCACGCTCGCAGCTCGCCACCCCTGGAAAAACCGCGTCATCTGGCCTACACACCCCAACAGCGTCGGTCGGCTTCGTGCCACGGCTCGCCCCATCGTGGGGGTCGAGGCGGG
This sequence comes from Nannocystaceae bacterium, assembly GCA_041600735.1. Lineage (GTDB taxonomy): Bacteria > Myxococcota_A > Polyangia > Nannocystales > Nannocystaceae > Paraliomyxa. The sequence goes on along the minus strand of JBFIJN010000019.1, from coordinate 35,404 downwards.
GCTCGCCCCGACCCGCGCGACGAGAGAGGAGTCGAAGCGATGCTCACGGTTGCAGGGGTCACCAAGGCGTATGGAGGCCGGACGTTGTTCGAGGAGGTCACGACCACGTTCGACGCGGGACACCGCTACGGCCTCACGGGGGCCAACGGGGCGGGCAAGTCCACGTTCATGAAGATCTTGGCGCTCGAGCTCGAGCCCGACCTCGGCGAGGTGGTGATGCCGCCGCAGAGCCGACTGAGCATGCTGCATCAGGATCACTATCGCTACGAGGAGGACCGGGTCCGCGACGTGGTGATCATGGGCAACTCGCGCCTGTGGGCCGCGATGAAGGAGAAGGACGAGCTCCTCGCCGTCGAGGAGATGAACGACGAGATCGGCATGAAGCTCGCCGAGCTCGAGGTCGTGATCTCCGAAGAGAATGGCTACAACGCCGAGTCCGAGGCCGAGCAATTGCTGGTGGGCCTGGGGATTCCGGCGGCCGAGCACGAGCAGCCGCTGCGCGTGCTCCAGGGTGGTCTGCGGCTGCGGGTGCTGCTGGCGCAGGCGCTGTTTGGCACCCCGCAGATCCTGCTGCTCGACGAGCCCACCAACCACCTCGACCTCGACTCGATCCAGTGGCTGGTGGACTTCTTGCGCAGCTACTCCGGCGTGCTGGTGGTGATCTCCCATGATCGGCACTTCCTCAACGAGGTCTGCACCGACACCGCCGACGTCGACTACGAGAACATCATCCTCTACCCCGGCGGGTACGACGCGATGATCCGCCAGAAGATCCAGTACCGCTCGCAGGCCGAGAAGGGCAACGCGGCCAAGAAGAAGAAGGTGCTCGATCTACAGGACTTCATCCGCCGCTTCGGCGCCAACGCCAAGAAGGCGGCGCAGGCCACGTCGCGACGCAAGCAGATCGCCAAGATCGACATCGTCGATCTCAAGCGCTCCAACATCCAGCGGCCGTTCATTCGCTTCGACGTGGGCACCCCGAGCGGCAAGCTGGTGCTCGAGGTCGACAAGCTGTCCAAGTCGTTCGACGACACGGTGGTGCTCAAGGACATCTCGTTCACGCTCACGCGCGGCGACAAGCTGGCCGTGGTGGGGCCCAACGGCATCGGCAAGACCACGGTGTGTCGCATCATCGCCGGGCTGCTCGAGCCCGACCGCGGCAAGACCACGCTGGGGCACCAGGTCACGGTGGGGCACATGCCGCAGCAGCACGAGGAGGGCGTGTCGAAGGCCGACACCAAGACCGCGTTCGAATGGCTCTACCAGTGGGACGAGAAGTCCACGGTGCAGGAGATTCGCGGCCTGCTCGGGCGCATGCTGTTCCCCTCGGAAGACGCGGACAAGCCGGTCTCGGCGCTGAGCGGTGGTGAGACGGCACGCTTGCTGATGTCCAAGCTCACCCTCACCAAGGACAACCTGCTGCTGCTCGACGAGCCTACCAACCACCTCGATCTCGAGTCGATCCGTGCGCTCACCGAGGCCATGCAGAAGTACGAGGGCACGATGGTGTTCGTGAGCCACGACCACTACATGGTCGACGACGTGGCCACGTGCGTGCTCGAGCTGCGCGGCGAGAACGGCTTCGACTTCTTCCCCGGCAAGTACAGCGAGTTCTTGGCCAAGACCGGGCGACGGGCGCGCGACCTCAGCTAGCCGTGGGCGTGGGCGTGGCCGTGAGCGTCGGCGTGGCCGTCGGCCTCACGGCAGCGTGAACGAGACCGTCACCGAGACGGGCTCGCCGGGGGCCGGGACCTCGATCGCGTGCGCGATGGGGCCGAGGCACACGTCGAGCCCCTGGATGTAGCCCTCGCGGCCCTGCTGCACCGCGCTGGTGATCACGTGGCCCTCGGCGTCGAAGCCGAGCGAGAACCCGAGCTCGACCCCGTCAGCGCCCACGCCACCGCGATCGAGCGTGTCCCAGCACTTGGTCCGCATCTCGCGGTGGACGCCGGCCACTGCCTCTTGCGCGGCCGCCTGGGTCGCGGTGATGGCCGCCTCGATGGTGGGCGAGCCCGGCGGACCTTCGACGCTCGCCGGCGGCCCGCTCGGCTCCATGCTCTCGCGGTCCCTGGACGGTGGTGCCTCGGCGGTGGGCGACGCCTCGGCCTCGGCCGGAGCCGCGGGAGCGTCGGCGTCCTCGCTCAGGCGATCGCGGTCGCGCAGATCGAAGGGCGTGTCGCTGGCGCGGCGACCCACCCCGTCGGCGACCGCCGTCTTGGTGCCGGGCCCGGTCGCGGCCTCCTCGGGCGCGGGATCGCGAGCGATGTAGAACGCGACGCCTGCGGCAAGAAGGATGGCCAGGACGGAGATCATGAGGCGTGGCGTGTTCATGGCGACGGCGGATCGTACATGCTCCGCACGGCCCGGGTCACGGCAGCTGCAGCACCAGGTGCACCTGCACGGGCTCGCCGGGAGCCTCGATCGGGAGCGCAGGGCGCGGCTGCCCGCGCACGCAATCGGCCACGCGCGTGCGATGGGCTGCTCGCTGCTCGCTGATCGCCAGCATCGTGATCGCTCCATCGGCGGCGAACGTGACCTCGTAGTCGAGGGCGATGGCCGCGGGCTCGTCCGCGCTCGGCGGGGTCCAGCAACGCATCGAGAGCCCAGGCTGCGCCGAGTCGAGCGCGGCCTGGGCCTGCTGCTGCGCACGCTCGTAGATCGAGGGCCCGGGCGTGGGCTCGACCGCTGGCGCCTGCACCTGCGCGGTCGGTGGGGCCTGCACCTGCGCGGCGGGCGGGTCAGCAGCGGGAGCAACGACCGAAGGGCTGCGCGATCCCTCGCGCAGCCCCAAGTAGAGGCAGACCCCGATGATCAAGCTCCCCACCACGATCGCGACGGGGAGCGCGAGGCTGCGATTGTGCTCGGTGGTCACCGATCGGGGGCGCGGCTAGTTCGCGGTGACGAGCACGCGCGTGGTGACCCAGTCGTTCGAGTTCCACCCGCCCGCCTGAGCGGCGGTCGCCCAATAGCAGAGGCCGACGTTGTAGGTGCCGGCCGCGAGCCCGGAGATCCGGCGCGAGACGGTCATGGTGGCGCGCGTGTTCTGCGAGACGCGGAGCCCCAGGCTGTAGTCGATGTCGGGCTGGATCAGCGCTCCACCGGCGGCGGGCTGATGGCACGCGGACAACCGATCGAGCGTCGCGCCTCCGCCCACGGTGGAGCCCATCACCGCGACGCCATTGACGTGGATTTGGTTGCCGGCCCCAACGGTCACCGACATCGCGGGTCCCATCCAAGCGTAGGCGGCCCCGGTGTCGACGATGACCGGCACCGCCCCATGAACGTAGCCGTTGGCCACGATTCCGGGCGAGCCCGCGGGGCCCGCGGGGCCCGCGGGACCCGAGGGTCCGACCGCACCTGCGGGGCCCGTCAGTCCCTGGGGACCCTGGGGCCCTTGGGGTCCAGCGGGGCCGGCCGAGCCCTGGGGGCCCGCCGGACCTGCGGGGCCTTGAGATCCCGTCGCGCCTTGGGGGCCAGCGGGACCCGCCGGACCCGCGGGACCCGCCGGACCTGCCGGACCCGCGGGACCTGCCGGACCTGCGAGCCCGCTCGGCTCACCGACCCACTCCCCGTTCTCGTTGATCACTGGGCCATAGCCCGGGATGTTGACGGTCGAGGGGTTGATGTCGCCGTTGACGTCGTTGGCGAGGATTGCATAGGGGACGCTGCCCACCACGCCGCGCGGGGTCATCTCGTCGTCGCCCCCGATCGCGACGCCGATGTAGCGTGTGCTGCCGTCGAGGGTGGCCGGATCGAACGCGTTGTCCTCGCCCAGCTGGACCGAGTAGTAGCCCTCGTCGAACGTGACCGAGTGCGTCTCGCTCCACAGTCCGCTGCCGCCGGCGGGCCCCGCGTAGATCGTGAACGTCACGTCGAGGGTGTCGTCGATCGGCGTGCCCCCTAGATCGAACAAGCGACCCTGATGAGTGACGGTGTCGGGGACCGCGGCACTCGCCTCACTGACGACGAGCAACGTACCGAGGCATGCGCTAGCGACGAGGGTCTTGCTTAGGATGGAATTCATGGAGGGCTCCCGTTGGCGCCGGCAAGCCCACCACGCAGGCGGTAGCTGGCCGATCGATGGGTGGACTGAAGCTGTGAAGGTTGGCCGAACGTGTACACGAGCAGGTACGTCGCGCTCGTCGAGCGCGTGCCCGAGGAGACCAGCTGGCTCATGGTCTGCCCGGGGAGGGCCTCGCCCCCAGTCTCGGTGTCGCCGCTGGTGGTGTCCGTTGCGGAGCCCGAGCCCGCCGAGGCGCTCGCGGTCTCGGTGGTATCGGCGCCCGAGGCGGTCCCCATCGAAGCGCCGGTGCCGGCCGAGGTTGCCTCGGTGCCGTCGCCGAAGTTGAAGCTGGTCGAGACCCCATCATCGCCGCAGGCCGAGCCTGCCAATATCGCGGCCATGGCGAGCGCGCGGGCCCCCAATCGGGTTGATGCTAGTGACAGACTCAAGAACAACCCCCTATGGGCATAGTATGGAAGGCGCACGATACCACGGGCGCTGGTGCGAAGGTGAGGAGAAAGGAGCGCCTGTCTCACGAATTTCTCGCGGTGGAATTCTTACCCTAGTTCTTCGGCCGAACCATTTCGATCGAATCGCCAGACGTGGCAGGATTCACCCGCCCTCATGCTCTGCTCCACTCACGCCACACGCCTCGCCTCGCTACTCGCTCCGCTGTTGGGCACCGCGCTCATCGTTGCTTGCGGCTCCAACGATCCGAGCTCGGTCGCCACCGCACCCTCGGCCGTCGAGGCCGCGGAGGCGGAGGCCGAGCCCTCGCCCGCGCCGCCCGTGGCTGGCGACGCGGCCATGCACATGCAGCGCTCGCTCGAGCTCGAGCAGCAGGGTGATCTCGCCGGCTCCGAGGTCGAGGCCAAGGCGGCGATCGACGCGGGGGGTGGGCGCGACGCGATCCTGCAGCAAGCCAAGCTCGCGATCCTGGGCCAGCGCTACGACGAGGCCGCGACCCCGCTGGGCACGCTGGCCCTCGCCGATCCCAACGATGCGGCCGTGCAGTACGACCTCGCGCTCGTGCGCCACCACCAAGGCGACTACAACCGCGCCCGCAACGGATACCTCGCGACCCTGCGCGCCGATCCGCAGTACGCCGACGCGCGCTACAACCTGGCGGTGCTGTGCCTGGCGCACGGGTTCGCCGAAGAGGCGCGCCACCACGCCGCGAAGTTCCGCGCCTCGTTCCCACAGGATCCCCGCGGGCCCGAGCTCGAGCTGCGGGTCGGTGGTGCGGGGGCAGCGGGCCCGGCGGAGGTGGTCCCCGCCGCACCGGGTGCACCGACGCCCTCCGATTCCCCGCAGCCCGACGCGCCGACCAAGCCGACCAAGCCCACCAAGCCGTGACCACCGGCGTGGCGGGCATCGCGGCACCGCACGGGATCGGTGCGCAACGCTCGTCTCCCTGCAAATCGTGCAGGGGATTGCGAACGCTTCCCACGCCCTTTGCCGAGGGCACCTCGGTGCTTTGGCCTTACGTTGAGTGCGTGACCGAAGCAAGCAAAGGGCAGCCCACCGTCGGCGAATTCATGACGTTCACTCCGTGCACCGCAGACGAGGGGCTCGGCATTCTCGACGCGCAGGATCGGATGAGCGCCAACAACATCCGGCACCTGCTGGTCACGCGCAACGACCACTTGGTCGGCGTGGTCAGCAGCCGCGACATCACGTTTGCGCTGTCGCTGCCGGGGGTCAAGCCCGACAAGCTGACCGTGTTCCAGGCCATGAGCACCGCCCCGTTCACCTGCGGGCCCAAGGCCTCGCTGGCCGAGGTGTGTAAAGAGATGGAGGCGCACCGCTACGGCTGCGCGGTGATCGTGGAGGACGGCCTCGTGACCGGCATCTTCACCACCACCGATGCGCTGCGGGCCGTGCGGTCGCTGATCAAGGGCGAGGTCGTCGAGCCGATGGTCAAGCCCACGCACATCGTCGACCAGCCCAAGGTTCGGCCTCACGTGGAGCACTCGGTGCGGCTGGGGCAGATCCTCGGCAGCCACGGCGGCGCGCCCACGAGCAAGACCGGAGTGCTCGGCAACACCGGAGCCTGAGCGCGCGCTCGCGCTGCGCTACGACGCCGTGCCTTCGAATAGCCGGCGCAGCCCCGGGAGCAGCGTGGAGCCGCTCGTCGGGGTCTCGCGCAGGAGCGCCCGCGCCAGCTCGTTGGCCGAGGAGAAGCGCTCGTCGCGATCCTTGGCCAGCGCGCGGTGCACGACGCCCTCGACCCGCGGATCCACCAGGACATGCGGCGCCATCGTGGCCATCGCGGGCACGGCCTCGTACACGTGCATGCGCATCATCTTGACCGGGTCGTCGCTCTCGAACGGCACGCGCCCGGTGAGCAGCTCGTAGGCGATGATCCCCACGGTATAGATGTCGGCGCGGGCGTCCACGTCGACGCCCAGACACTGCTCCGGGGACATGTACGGTGGCGTACCGATGAGCTGCCCTTTGATCGTGAGCGCACGACCGGGGCCGCCGTGCCCGTCGGTGCGCAGCACCTTGGCGATGCCAAAGTCGAACACCTTGACGAAGTCGTCGCTGCCCATGCGCGAGAGCAGGAAGATGTTCTCGGGCTTGATGTCGCGATGGACCACGCCCTGCTCGTGCACGGCTTGGAGCGCGGCGAGCAGCTGCAACAAGATCGGCTGCACGCGATCCCACGGCAGTCGCCCCACGCGCGCTAGCGTGTCGCCGAGGTCCTCGCCCTCGAGGTACTCCATCACCATGAACGGGCGGCCGTCCGAGGTCTCACCGAAGTCGGTCACCTCCACCACGTTCTCGTGGTGGATCTTCGACGCGGCCTGGGCCTCTTGAAGGAAGCGCACCACGATGGATGGCTCGTGCGTGAGGTCGCGCGAGAGCACCTTGATCGCCATCGCGCGCCCGATGGTCTCGTGCTGGCCGTAGTACACCTGCGCCATGCCACCCCCGCCGAGCAGCTCGCCGACCACGTAGCGACCGGCCAGCCGCGTGCCGGGAGGCAGGACATCGGGGAGGGGGGGCTCAGGCGTTGCCATGGGCCCCCGAATCGTAGCCCATCGAAGGATCAGTCGAGCACCGAGGGCAACGCGCGTCTCGGTGGCTCGCTCGGGGTCTTGGCGCGCACGGGCGCAGGATCGTCCAGGACGGGTGGATACGGCGTATCGGTACGCGGGCTCGCGGGTGCGGGCTCGGGCGGCGCGACGGCGGGGGAGGGCGCGCGCGGGCGAGCCGGGGGGTCGACGGGCTGCTGCCCTCGCGGGGCGGTCGTGCGCGCGGAGGATCGTGGCGGCGGCGGGACCTCGGGCGGTGCCTCGGCCCGCGGCGGCGCGGCGGCTCGCGTGGGCGCGGCGGCCAGCATCGTGTCGTCCTCGCGGGTGCCGGGTCCCGCTCGCTCGTCACGCATGGCCACGAAGCGCATGCGAGCCCGCTGCACGTTCTCCACGTACTGAAGGCTGCGCGGCGGCAGCACGCCGTCGTGGGCCATCCACTTGTGCACGTTGCCCGCCCCGGCGTTGTAGGCCGCGAGCGCCAGCGTCTCGTCGCCGTCGTAGCGATCGAGCAGCTTCAGCAGGTAGAGGCTCCCCGCTTCGATGTTGAACTCGGGATCGTAGACGCGGGCGATCGGGCGCTCGAGCTCGCGCGCCATCGCGTTGGCGGTGGCCGGCATCAGCTGCATCAGCCCGCGGGCGCCCGCGGAGCTCTGAGCGCGCGGCTGAAAGCGGCTCTCCACCCAGATCACGCCGTTGATGAGATCGGGATCCATGTTGCGCTGCGCTGCGATGCGCTCGACCCACGGCTGCAGCTCGGCGATCCGCTCGCGATCCGAGGGGGAGAACGGAGGGGCGGGCGGGAGCTCGGGCAGCGGGTGATCTCCGCGGGGGGCCGCCGTGAACAGCGGCGGCGGCGGGGTGCGATACCCCGGGGCGCCCGGACCTCCGCTCGACCACTGGAATTGCGCACAACCCGCAGAGAGCAGCAACAGCCCCGCCAACGCGGAGCAGCCAGGGAGACGCTGGAGCAGGGCCATGCGGGGGAGGTTAAGGAAGGCACCCCCGGCCCCGAAGTTTTCGTCGATTCTGGCCGGCGGCGATTGCGCAGCGTCGTTGCCGAGCATTCATCGGCCCCCGCGCCTGCGCCGGCGGTGCATCATCATGGACTCAATGTCCTTGCGCCGCGCCGTCCTGCTCTCGAGCCCACTGCTGCTCGCCCTGATTCCGACCGCCGAGGCCCGCGGGCCATCGCCGGGCTACCACCCCTGGGCGCCCGATCACACGGGGCCGCTCGAGATCGACGTCGCCGACTTGATCGCGCACCCCGAGCGCTACCGGCAGCGGGCGGTAGAGCAGCCCGACTTTCACGCGCTGCCCGACTCCGAGGCCGAGCTCGCCCCCCCGCGCGCGCCCGATCCCTCGCGCGCCGGTCGAACTCCGGCCGGCTGGGTGCAGCAGGGCAGCGTGGTGCTGCCCGCGCCAGTGGCCTCGGGCGATCTCGAGGTCGATCCCGACGTGGCCCACGGCATGGCCGTCGTGCCGGGCAACGAGTACCCCCGCAAGCACACCCTGTTCCTCAACTTCAATGGCGGGATGCTGGTCTCGGGCGCGGACAACTCGGCCGAGAACCGCTCCACGCTGGCCAAGCAGGGCGTGTACCCCAGCTATGAAGGTACCGAGCAGAAGGCACTGTCGATCATCCAGGCGGTGAGCGACGACGTGGCGGCCTACGGCATCAACGTCGTCTACCTCGCCCGGCCCAACAAGACCGTGCCCTACACGATGGAGATGGTGGGCGGCGACTGGACCGACACCAACATCGACTCGCCCGCGGGCGGCGTGGCGCCAGGGGCCGATTGCGGCGCGCTCGGCCAGCGCCACGTGGTCTACACCTTCGCCAGCGGCGGCACCTCGGCCACGCAGGCGGCCAACACCGCGAGCCAAGAGGCCGGCCACGCCTGGGGGCTCGATCACAACCTCAATTGCAACTCGGTCATGTCGTACTGCGGCGTGGGCAACGGCGTGTTCTCGAACACCTGCGACGGGCTGTGCGAGGCCCAGTGCCAGGGCGCGGCCGGCTGCCGGCTCACCCACGAGGAGTACTGTGGCGTCGGCAACGATCAGCAGAACGAGGATGCCGAGCTCTCGTTCATCTTCGGCGGCAACGAGCCCGACATGGAGCCGCCGCTGGTCGAGATCATGCAGCCGCTCGACGGGGCCGAGATCGAGGACGGCGGCAACCTCAACGTGCGCACGCTGATCTCCGACGACTACGGCGGGTATGGCTGGTACTACGTCATCACGCGCGACGGCGAGGAGATCGCCAACTTCGTCGACTACGATCGGCAGGTCGATCTCTCGTACATCCCCGCGCTCAACCTCGGGGGCGTCGATACCGGGGTGTGGGTCGTGACCGTCGGCGCCGAGGACCAGTTCGGCCACATCACCGAGGACTCCATCACCGTGTACGTGGGCGGAGCCAGCGGCACGGGCTCGGCCGACAGCACCGGCGGCGAGCCGACCGGCGGCGGCCCGGAGGGCACCGGGGGCGACACCGACGAGGGTGATTCCACGGGCCCCGCCGCCAGCGACGACGGCGGCGGCGAGAAGGGCTGCGGGTGTCGAGCCGACGCCTCGGGCGGGAGCTCCGGCTGGGCCGGGGCGTTCCTCGTGCTGGGCGCGTGGGCCTGGCGGCGGCGTCGCAACCACTGACGAGAGTCCGATCCGAGCCCAACCCCGAGGTCCTTCGCATGCGATCTTCTCTGCTGCTCACTGCCTTGCTCGTTGCGCTCCCCGCCTCCGCCCTCGCCGGCCCCGGCCCCGGCTCCGGCTCCGGTTACCATCCGTTCGCGCCCGCCCAGGAGGGCGTGCGCACGGTCGACATGAGCCGCGAAGCTCGCGTGCGAGACGAGGGTCGCTACGTTGCGCGGCCCTATCCGGCCGGCCACCGCTTCGAGGACCTCGATGCGATCGCGGCCCAGGCCGCGCTCGAGGGGCCACCCGAGCCGAGCTCGCCCGAGACGCTGCGCGGCTCCGTCGTGGTGCCCGCGCCGGTGGCTGCGGGCGAGCTGGTCGACCCCGCGGTGATGCACGCCGTCGAGGACATCCCCGGCAACAAGTACCCGCGCAAGCACACCGTGTACCTCAACTTCTCGGGCGGGATGCTCTACACCGGCTCGGACAATTCCGCCGAGAGCCGCTCCTCGCTGGCGCGGCAGGGCAACTACCCCGCGTTCACCGGCGGCGAGGCCAAGGCGATCGCCGCCGCCCAGGAGACGGCCAACGACGTCTCGCAGTTCGGCATCGAGGTGGTCTACCTCGAGCGCCCGCCCAAGATCCTGCCGTACACGATGGTGATGATCGGTGGATCGTGGACCGACACCAACCTCGACTCGCCCGCCGGTGGCGTGGCTCCGGGGACCGACTGTGGCGCGCTCGGTCAGCGCCACGTCGTCTATACGTTCGCCGGCGGGGGCTGGGGAGCCTCGGGCATCGCCAACGTCAACTCCCAAGAGGCCGGCCACGCGTGGGGCCTCGATCACAGCCTCAACTGCAACTCGGTCATGTCGTACTGCGGCGGGGGCAACGGGATCTTCTCGGGCACCTGCGATGGCCTGTGCGAGGCGCAGTGCCAGGGCGCGGCCGGGTGTCGCTTGTTCCACGAGGACTTCTGCGGCGTCGGCAACGACCAGCAGAACGAGGGAGCCGAGCTCATGTTCATCTTCGGCGGCAACGAGCCCGACCTCGAGCCGCCGTTCGTCGAGATCGTCTCGCCCGAGGATGGCATCACCGTCGAGGAGGGTGGTGACGTCGATCTTCGCGTCGTGCTCGACGACGACTACGGAGGCTTCGGCTGGCGCTTCGTCATCGAGCACGAAGGCGAGGTCGCCTACGATCAGGTCGACTACGAGCGCCAGGTCGACGACCAGTATCGCGCCGCGCTCAACCTGGTGAACCTCGCGCCCGGCACGTACTCGATCTACGTCGAGGTCGCCGACCACTACGATCACCTGAGCACCGACATGGTCACGTTCACCGTGACCGGCGAGGTCACGCCGCCGGAGGGGGGCACCGACGAGAGCGGGGGCTCGGGCGGCGCTTCTACGGGGGCCGAGGGCGGCACCGACCCCGGCGCGTCGGACACGAGCGGCGGCGAGTCGGCCGAGAGCGGGCCCGGAGCGGTCGACCAAGACAAGGGCTGCGGGTGCACGACCGCGTCGGGGTCTCACCGCACCGACGGGCTGTTTTGGGGCCTCTTGGGGCTCTGGGGGCTACGCCTTCGCAGAGTGCGCAAACGTCGCGCAAGCTGATCTCGGGCGCTTTGGGCGGCCGGCCCGCGCGGTGCGGGGTCGCGCACGTCGCGGATGTCCGCCGAGGCTTGACCGCGCGCCGCGGATCCATATGCTTCGGCCTCCTTCGCTGCTCGGACGGCGAACGGGTGGCGCGCTCGGTGTTCGGCACGGCGTGATCGGTCTTCGGCACGGCGCCTTGGGCCCCGCCCGCAGCCGGTATCCTCCGGCCCCCCGAGCGCATCGATTCTTCGGAGAGCTCTCCCATGTCCAGCTTCAATCAGGCCATCGTCAGGACCGGCGGCAAGCAATATCGGGTCGAGCCCGGTGCAGTGCTTCGCGTCGAGAAGCTCGAGGGCGACGTAGGTGGCGCGATCGAGCTGCCCGAGGTGCTGCTGCTCGGCAGCGGTGCCGAGGCGCGCATCGGCAAGCCACTCGTCGACGGGGCCAAGGTCACCGGCACCATCACCGCGCACGGTCGCGGTCCCAAGCTGGTGGTGTACAAGTTCCGCCGCCGCAAGAACTACCGGCGCAAGAACGGGCACCGTCAGGCCTACACCGAGATCAAGATCGACGCGATCACCGGCTGATCGCCTCCGCAAAGGACGACATGGCACATAAAAAAGGTCAGGGCTCGATCAAGAACGGTCGCGATTCGCGAGCGCAGAATCGTGGCGTGAAGAAGTTCGGCGGCCAGGTCGTGCGCCCCGGCAACATCCTGGTGCGCCAGGTGGGCAACAGCTACCGACCCGGTCCCAACGTGGGGCAGGGCAAGGACTTCACGCTGTTCGCTCTGGTCGAGGGCAACGTTCGCTTCTACAAGCGTGGCCGCGAGCGCCGGCCCTACGTGGCCGTCGACGTCGCCGAGACTCCGGCCGCGGCCGCGGAATAGGCGGCGCCTGGCCCTGCGGGGCTCGTACCATGCGATTCGTCGACCAAGTGCGTGTCGTCGTCCGTGCCGGTCGCGGCGGCGACGGGGCTGTGGCGTGGCGTCGCGAGAGTAACGTCCCCAAGGGCGGCCCCGCCGGCGGAGACGGAGGGGACGGCGGGGACGTGATCCTCGAGGCCGATCCGCACCTCACGACCCTGCTCGACCTGCGCTATCGAAGGCGGCTTCACGCCGCGCACGGCCAGCCCGGGGGCACCCGCGATTGCAACGGTCGCGGAGGATCCGATCTCCTGGTCAAGGTGCCGCTCGGCACCATGGTCTACGTGGAGGGTCCCGCCGACGCTCCGCCGCCCACCGTCGTCGAGGACGAGGGCGGCATGGAGACGATCTACATGGTGAGCGACGCCGACGCGCTCGCCCGCCTGCAAGAGGCCCGGGCCGAGCTCGCCAGTGAAGAAGCGGGCGAGACCTCCGACGACGAGACCGAGTCGGACTGGCGAGCTCCGCCGGAGTCGGACGGGAGCGAGCTGCTCGACGACGACGACGACGAGCTCGACGAGGTCGACGGCGGCGACGAGGCCGAGGCCGACGACGAGCTCGGCGAAGGCGAAGGCGACGAAGACGTCGCGATCCCGCTCGAGCTCGTCGGTGGCCCGCTGCGTCCCGCGGGCGAGCTCGTGCGCCACACGCCCGGACAGCTGCTCGCCGATCTCAGCACGCCCCACGAGCACCTGGTGATCGCTCGGGGTGGTCGCGGCGGCCGCGGCAACATCCACTTTCGCAGCGCAACCAACCGCGCCCCCGATCAATCCGAGCCTGGCGCGCCGGGTGAGGCCTGGCGCATCCGCCTCGAGCTCAAGCTCCTCGCCGATGTCGGCATCGTGGGCTTCCCCAACGTGGGCAAGTCCACCTTCATCCGCAAGGTCAGCCGCGCGCGGCCCAAGGTGGGCGCGTATCCCTTCACCACGCTCGTGCCCAACCTCGGGGTGGTCTCGCTGTCGAGCGGTCGCTCGATGGTGATCGCCGACGTGCCGGGTCTGATCCGCGGCGCGAGCGAGGGCAAGGGCCTCGGGCTCCAGTTCTTGCGCCACCTCGAGCGCACGCGGGTGCTGCTGCACTTGCTGGCGCCCGACTTCGAGCCCGGTCGCGAGCCGCTCGCCGACCTCGACGCGCTCGAGCTCGAGCTCGAGCGCTACGGCACCCAGTTCGACGGTCGGCCTCGCGTGGTCGCCCTCAACAAGCGCGACCTGCTCGACAACGAGGAAGGGCGCGCCCAGGTGGCGCAGCTGCGCGAGCTCCTGCGCGAGCGCAACATTCCGCTGTTCACGATCTCCGCCGAGACCGGGGCGGGGATCCCCCGCCTGCTCGAGGCGATCTGGCGGCGGCTGACCCCGCAGCGCTGAACGGGCTCGCGGCGGTGCAGGCCTGCGGAGGCCCCGCCGAGGAAACCGGGCCCGCCCTTCCGCGTGGATGCGCGCTGGGGGGGTTTGCCCGCATGATCGACGACCTGAAGCCACGGTGCCCTGACGACTCGCCGGATGCCGTTTGCTGGTGGAGGCTTGGGGGTCTTGGTACCTTTGCGGCCGTGCTGGACACTGCCTTCTTCCTTCGCCTGCTTCCGCGGCTCGCCGTGCTCGTGCTCGTCTGCTGCGGGTTTGCGGTTCCCGCGCAAGCTGGCCCCGCGCCCGTGAAGCCCACGCCGGTCCAGCCCACGCCGGTCCAGCCCACGCCCGTGAAGCCCGCGACCCCCACGGCCCAGCCCGTGACGCCGCCCGCCAAGCCTGCGACCACGACGGCGCAGCCCGTGACCAAGCCGGCGGCGCCCAAGCCCGGCGGGGCCGACCCCTTCGACGCCTCGAGCGGCACGAGCAACCCCAACGTGCGCGAGAGCGAGCTCTACGGCGATCGTCTCGACAACCTCCAGGGCGAGGTCGACGACCTCAAGGACAAGATCTTCCGCAGCAAGGCCCGCCTCACCCTGCTCAAGGAGACCGTGCTGCGCGGGGTGCTCGCCGGCAGCCGCGTGAGCATCGCCCACCAGAACCTGATGGGCTCCGGCTTTCGCCTCACCCGCGTGGTCGTGATCATGGATGGTGCGCAGATCTTCGCGAAGACCGATGAGACCGGCAGCCTCGACGGCGAGGACGAGCTCGCGATCTGGGACGGCAACCTGCCGCCCGGGCCCCACAGCGTGACCGTGGAGCTCACCTACCAGGGCAACGGCTACGGCGTGTTCGCCTATCTCAACGGCTACACGTTCAACTCCCGCAGCTCGCACTCGTTCACCGCGCCCGAGAACGCGGCGGTCAAGCTGGTGAGCCAGGGCTTCGAGCGCGGCAACATGACCACCGAGATGGGCGATCGCCCCGCGGTCAATTGGCAAGAGGTTCCGCTCGACGCGGCAGGGCGGCCGCTCCCCAAGACCCGCGAGCGCAGCGCGAAGCCCAAGAAGGATGGGACGTGACGCGTCGACGCTCGTGGCTTGGCCCGCCGCGGGTCGCAGTGCTCGCGCTCGGGCTCGCCGCTGGCGGCCTGCTGGCGTCCTCGGCTGCGGCCGTGCCCGCCGAGGGCCGCCGCGCCGACGAGGCGCTCGATGAGCTGGCGGCCAAGCTCGCCGATGCCGAGGAGTCGCTGAAGGCGGCCGCTCGCGCGGTGGAGCACGAGCCCAAGACCACGGCCGAAGAGCTCGCCAAGCAGCTCGTGCGTGGCCAGCTGCAGCTCGGCGAGGGCGACTACGAGGGCGCCGCGATCACGTTCCTCGACATCGTCGAGAACCACCCCAACTCGCAGGCCTCGCTGGGCGCGAGCTTGTATCTCGGCGAGGCGATCAGCCACCTCGGCATGGAGAAGTGGGCGTTCGAGCTGTTCATCGCGGTGCTCGGTGACACCCGCTCCGACGCCAAGCGTCTCAAGCCGCTGGCGGTGGCGCACCTGCTCGATCTCGCGGTGCCGCGCCGCGAGCTCGGCTTTGCGCGCAAGCCCGGTCTGTCGGCAACCCCCGAGACGCGCGCGCGGCTGCGAGCGGTGGGGATGTCGACCACGGTCGAGCCGCCGCGCGGCAAGCTGCGCGACACCGACATCGAGCGCCTGGTTCGCTGGGCCGAGTCGCTGCTGACCAAGGATGGCTACGAGCTCAGCTACGCCTACGGTCGACATCTCTACCTCACCGGCAAGCACGAGCGCGCGATCGCGGTGCTCGACGCGATGAGCCCCGTCGACATCCCCATCACCCGCGGAGGGCAGGGGGCCAAGTGGCGCGTGCGCGCGGCCTATATCGCGGCTTCGGCCGCGCTCGGGGCCGGTGACATCGAGGCCGCGCTCGACCGCTTCTCTCGCATCACCAAGGCCAAGCCGGCCGACCCCGGAGACCGACAGATCGTCGAGCTCGCCTGGATGGGTCTCGCGCGCATCCACCACGACGAGGGACACGTCGACGAGGCGGTGAGGGCCTATCGCCGCATCGGTCGCGACTCGGCCTACTTCCCCGAGGCCATGTACGAGACCGCGTGGACGCTGATGGCGGCCCAGCAGTACGAGCAGGCCGTGCAGGCGCTCGACCTGCTGCTCGTCTACGATCCCGACTCGCCGATCGCCGCCGAGATCAAGAACCTGCGCGGCAAGGTTCGCATCCAGCAGCGCGACTACGAGGGCGCCGAGGAGCAGTTCCTGGCGCTGCGCCGCGAGTTCGATCGCCTGGCCAAGCGCCTGGGCGGCAAGCTGCAGTCCAAGGGCGACGCCACCGCCTACTTCGGTGCCGTCATCGGCGAAGACATGGAGCACTTCAGCCTGGGCAGCCTGGTGCCCGTCGGCGCGGTGCCGCTGGCGCGGGCGCTGCCGCGGGCCGTGCACGCCGAGGCGCTGGCCGGTGAGGTCGGCGCGCTCGACCGCGAGCTCGACGATCTCCGCGCGCTCTTGGCTCGCATGGAAGAGGCGGTCGGCGTGCCGCACAAGGCCAAGCTCTTCAACGATCTGGCGGCCCACGTGGCGGCGCTCGACGACGGCGCTTCGCGGGTCGTCGAGGTGCAAGAGCGACTGGTCATGCGCATGAAGGTTCGCGCCAAGGGCTCGGGCGTGGATCAGCTCGAGGCCCAGCGCATCGAGCTGCGGGCGCAGCTCGATGCACCGCGGGGTGGGGGCGGGCCCGCTCGCGAGAAGCAGGCGCTCGCGGTCGAGCGCATGGAGCAGGACGCACACAAGCTCGGGCTCGTGGTCGCGGAGCTGCGCGCGCAGCTGGTGGCGACCGAGGGCTACTACGAAGAGACCCGCGCCGAGCAGAAGATCGATCACCAGGCGTTCCTCACCCAGGCCGCCGAGATGCGCGATGACATCGCCGCGCTCGAGACCGACGCGGCCGCGCTGCGCCGCAAGGTCGGCCGGGTGCGCGCGGGGCTGCGCTTCGCCAACCCCGAGGACGACCGCTGGCGCCAGGCGCTCGCCAACTATCGACAGCACCTCAGCCGCATGCACGCCGCGCTCGCCAAGGTGGCGCCCGATGCCGAGGCCGCCGCGCTGTGGCAACGCACCGAGCGCTGGCACGCGGCCTGCGACACGGTGCGCGACGGCCTCGACGCCTCTGCCGACAAGCGCCTCGCCAAGGCGATGATCGTCATGTCCGAGGAGCGGGCCAACCTCGATCGCTACCGCACCGAGCTCGACGCCACCCGCGGCCGCACCCGTACCCTCGTCTCCGAGGTCATGTCCGCCACCTATCGCGACGTGGTGGGCGAGCTGCACAACCAGGTGATGCGCAGCGAGGTCGGCCTGCTCGACGTCGCGTGGGCCATGAAGGAAGCCGAGACCGACGAGGTCCACCGGCTCGAGCTCGAGCGCGACCGCACGCTCGGTGAGCTCGACGAGGCCGTGAACATGGGGCTGGAGGAGCTCGGACGATGACCGCACGCCGGTGGATCTCCACGACGCGCTCGCTGTGCACGGCGATGATCGCCGCGGGCCTGCTCGGCCCCAGCACCCCCGCGTGGGGCCTGCCCCGCGGCGGTCCGCTGCCGCCCTCGGAGCGCCTGCAGCCGCGCCCCGGCGAGCCGGGCTCGGGCGACGGTCTCGAGCAGCAGATCCGCGCCACCGAGCCGCCCAAGCTGCAAGCACCGCTGCCGCTGCGGCCCGCCAACGACGCCGAGCGCAAGGGCCTCGAGGAGCTCGAGTACTTTGCCGGTCGCTATCGCCGGGCCCACGAGGCCACGGCGCACACGATCTCGCAGCTTCTCATCATCGAGTCCGCCGAGGGGCGCCGCGTGCTCGAGACCGAGTACCAGCGCAAGGTCCGGGACCACGAGGCGCAGGCCCGCAAGATGCGGGCGCTCGCGATCGAGCGCTACCAGGACTTCCTCGAGCTCCACCCCGACGATGCCACCTGGACCCCCGAGATCACGTTCCGCCTGGCCGAGCTGCAATTCGAGTCCTCGAGCGATCGCCTCGCTCGCCAAGAAGAAGCGTTCAGCAAGGAGCTCGAGGCCTACCAGATCGCGCTCGAGAAGGATCCCGACGCCCCGGCCCCGCCCAGCCCGCTGCCCGAGTACGCGGCCTCGATCGCGCTCTACCGCGACGTGGCGATCCGCTTCCCCCGCTATCACCTCGGTGACGCGGCGCTCTACATGATGGGCACGCTCACCTACGAGATGGAGGGCTTCGACGAGAGCCGCCAGTCGTATCTGGCGCTCGCGTGTGCGAACAAATTCCAGGCCCCCGTCGCCGACGGCAGCAACATCGTCTCCGCGGGTGCCTTCCACCGCGGCGACTATGCCGACTGCGTGCCCTGGAAGCCCGACAGCCAGTTCGTGCCCGAGGCGTGGCTGCGCGTGGGCGAGCTGCACTACGACCTCGACGAGCTCGACCCGGCGCTCGAGGCCTATGCGCAGGTGCTCACCGATCCCGAGGGGGACCTCTACGACGAGGCCCTCATCCGCATGGCCTGGACGCTGTACCTGAAGCGCAGCTTCCCCGAGGCAGCCGAGAAGCTCGACGAATTCGTGCGCTACGCCGACACCAACCGCGGGCTGGCCAAGGCCGAGGCCGCGCTCGCGCTGCGCGACGACGCGATCCGCTACATCGCCAAGACGTACATCGAAGAAGACTGGGATCTCGATGGTCGTCGCGATCGGCTGTGGGGCATCACGCGGCTCGATCGCGACTATCGCGATCGCGGCAACGAGCGCCACGTCCCCGAGGTCTACGCCGCGCTCGGCGACCTCATGGCGTTCCAGACCGACTACACCGATGCGATCTCGATCTGGCGCACCACGCTCTCGCGCTGGCCGCTGACCCCCGCCGCGCCCAAGATCCAGATGCGGATCTTGCAGGCCTACAACTACCTGCAGGACGAGGCCGGGGCCCGTGCGGCCCGCGATGCGCTGGCCACCCACTACCTGCGCGGCACCGCGTGGTTCTACGCCAACGAGGGTGATCCCGACGTGGTCGAGGAGGCGCTGGTGCTCGCCGAAGAGGCGCTGGTGCACACGGCGATCGACCACCACGCCACGGCGCAGGAGCTGCGCGCCGCAGGCGATCCAGGCGCGGTGGCCGAGTACGAGATCGCGGCGCGGGCCTACGCCGCGTACCTCGAGCGCTTCCCCGACACGCCCACCTCCTACGAGAATCGCTACAACTACGCCGAGTCGCTGTTCTACAGCGGCCAGTACCTCACGGCCGCCGAGCAGTACGGCGAGGTCCGCGATTCCAACCTCGACAATCGCCTGCAAGAAGACGCCGCCTACGGGGCGGTCGCTGCCTACGAGGCCCACGCCGAAGAGCGCAAGCAAGCGGGCGAGCTGGTGCTGCCGGAGCTGCCGCAGAACGGCACCGAGGGCCCGTTCGATGCCCGCGAGGTTCCCGAGCTCGTGCTGGCCATGCAGACCGCCTACGACCGCTACGTGGCCGTGCGCCCCGACTCGGACCAGACGCCGATCTACATGTACCTCGCCGGCGAGCTGGCGCAGCGCTACTACCAGTTCGAGGAGGCCGAGCGCCGCTTCGTGCAGGTGCTCGACGAGCACTGCGACGAGAACGTGGCGATCAAGGCCGGCACGGCGATCATCAACGCCTACGCCGCGCGCCAGGACCTCAAGTCCACGCAGGAGTGGAGCGAGCAGCTCGCCGAGCGCGGCTGCGGCGAGGGCGACGAGAAGGCTCGCTTTGCCGGTGAGCTCAAGAACATCGGCAACGCGGTGCGCTTCAAGGAGGCCTCGCTCCTCTACGACGCCGGAGAGTTCGAGGCCGCGGCCGATCGCTTCGTGGCGCTCGTCGATCAGGCCCCCGACGATCAGAGCGCCGATCGTGCGCTCAACAACGCGGCGGTGGCCTACGAGAAGGTGGGTCGCTTCTCGTCGGCCATCAAGGCCTACGAGCGCATCTACAACAACTATCCCGACTCGGAGTTCGCCGACGACGCGCTCGCCCGCTCGGGCTTCACCCATACCCGCTTCTTCGAGTACGACGAGGCCGTCAAGAGCTACCTGATCTTGGCCGAGGAGCCCAAGTACGAGGCCAGCGAGCACCGCGTGACCTCGCTGTGGAACGCGGCCGACGTGCTCGACAACCTCCAGGACTACAAGCGCTCGGCCGACCTCTTCCAGCGCTTCGCCGAGAAGACCGAAGACGAGGCCAAGGCCGGCGAGGCCATGTTCCGCGCGGCCAAGGTGCTGGGCAAGACCGAGGACCAGAAGGCGACCATCGTCGCCTATCAGGCGTTCCTCGGCCGCTACGGTCAGAAGCCCGAGCATGCCGAGCGCGCGGTCGAGGCCGAGCTGCGCATCGGCAAGGCCTACGCCACCGAGGGCGATCGCCGCCGCGCCGAGGAGCACTACCGAGCCACCGTGGCCGCCTTCGATACGCGCGGGCTCAAGCCCGCCACCGACGCCGCCGATTTCCCCTCGGAGGCCCTGTTCTTGCTCGCCGAGTTTGCGCTCGAGGACGTGCTCAAGAAGAAGATCACCGGCACCGGTCGCCAGCTCGAGAAGGAGAGCAAGGCGCTGTTCGACTCGCTCGTCGTCGCCACCGGGGCCTACGACGCCGTGGGGCCGTACCGGCGCATCGAGTGGGTGCTCGCCGCCATGTTCCGCCGCGGCCAGGCGTTCGAGACCACCGCCATCGCCGTGCGCGAGGCTCCGGTGCCCAAGAACCTCAAGGAGTACACGGAGCCCTGGTTCGCCTACAAGGACATGATCGAGCAGTTCGCGGCCTCGGTCGAGAAGAAGGCCATCGAGCTCTACGTGCAGACCGTGCAGCGCGGCAAGGAATACAACATCGCCAACGAGTGGACGCGACTGGCTCGCGAGCGCCTCAACATCTACATGCCCGAGGAGTTTCCGCTGCTGCGCACCCCCGCGCTCGACCTACAGCTGGAGGATCGTCGATGACACGCGCACCTCGACGCACCGCACGCGGCCGCCTGGCGCTGGTGCTGCACCTGGCCGCCGCAGGCCTCCTCGTTGGCTGCCCGCCGGCGAAGCCCACCGAGACCCCCGCGGGTCCCTCGGAGTCCAACGAGGCCCTCGATGCCGCGATCCTCGAGGCGGGCCTGGCCGACGGCGCCGACGATGCCGCCAAGCAGGCGGCGGCGCAGCAGGTGCTGCAGAAGGTCAAGGATCGCGATCCCGAGGAAGAGAAGAAGAAGATGGCGCGCTCGCGGGCCATCAGCGCCGACGCCCGCCTCAAGCTCGACAAGGGCAACCACGGCGACGCGCTGCTCACCGCTCGCGAGGCGCTCAAGGTTCACGAGCAGAACGTCGACGCGATGCTCGTCATCGCCGAGGCCTACTACAAGCAGGGCAAGTACGAGCTCGTGCACGCGGTGACGACCTCCGCGCTCCAGGTCGACGTCAAGATTCGCTCGCCCCAGGAGTCCTCGCGCGCCTACAACCTGCAGGGCTTCGCGATGCTGGGTCTGGGAGAGGAAGCCAGCGCCACCCAGGCGTTCAAGAAGGCCGCCGAGGTCGACGAGAACAACGCCGCGGCCTGGAACAACATGGGCACGCGCTACCTCGACGCCGGTGACGTGGCGACCGCCGCTTCCTGCTTCAAGTACGCGCTCGAGCTCGACCCTCGCTTCCACAAGGCGCAGCTCAACTACGGCGCCGCGCTGCGGGCCCAGGGCAAGCTCGAGGAGGCCGAGGCCGCGATGCGCAAGGCGCTCGAGCTGCGGCCCAACTACGCCGAGGCCTACTTCAACCTCGGCGTGCTCTACCTCGATGCCGATCCGTTCCCCGGGCTCGACACGGTGCAGCGGCTCAACAAGTCGATCCAGCACCTGGGCAAGTATCGCGAGCTCGCCGTCGCCGACGGCGGTGGGCGCCTGACCGCAAAGGGCCCCGCGATGGGTGGCGACGGCAAGGCCCCGCCGCCTCGCGTCAGCAAGGAGCGCGCCGACGACTTCATTCGCGTGGCGAAGAAGGGCATCGAGCGCGAGGAACGACGGGCCGAGCGCGAGAAGAACAAGAAGCCCGATCCCGTCGCGGGACAGCCCGCGGTCGACGATGCGGCGGGTGCTGGCGCGACGGGTGACGGCGACGCGGCGGCGGTCGCCGACGACAGCCCACCGCCCACCAACGGTGCGCCGACAGAGCCTTCGCCCGAGCCGGCCAAGCCGACGCCGCAAGGACCGACGCCCGTCGAGCCGACGAAGCCCGCACCCACGAAACCCGCACCGACGCCGACGCCCGTCGAGCCAGCCAAGCCCGCACCGACGCCGACGCCCGTCGAGCCGGCCAAGCCCGCACCGACGCCGACTCCCGTCGAGCCCACGCCGGTCCAGCCCGCACCCACGCCGGTCCAGCCCACGCCCACGCCGGTCCAGCCCACGCCCACGCCGGTCCAGCCCACACCACAGCAACCATCCGTACAAAAGCCGCAGACCGCTGCGATGGCCACGTTCCCCGCGACGCGCCACCGGTGGGAAAAAAACCAACGCAATCCCGCATCGCGGGGAACCCGCTCGACTCCATCGACACTAAACCCGATGGAGGCCGGCGCCCCCGTGTTGTCACGCGTCGACCTTGCCCCTACCCAGCTCGTCGAACCCTTGCATCTACGGCTTGGTCTCGGCGACGCTCATGGTCACCGGTCTTGGTCGCTCGCCAACCTCGACGTCGCGACGAGGGTCGTCGACCTTGCATGAGCCACGCATGAGCACCTCACGCCCCGTCCAAGCACCGCCCGACCGCCGCGTACGTACGGCGCGACACTCTTCGATCAATCCCGCGGCAGCGGGCCTCGAGAGTTCGAGCGCGATCACACGGAACACGCTTGGTCACCCCGTGGGACGCCGTCCGTGGGTGGTTTCCATCTTGGCAGGGGCTGGCGTTTTCGCTACAGTGCTCGCGTCGCAACCTGTGTACGGTCAGCCCCCACAACGGGGCCAACACTCGAGCACCTCCGCACCCGCGAAGGCCGAGTCGGCCAACATCCCCAAGGCTCCCCCGAAGTCTCGAGCGCACACGTCCGAGGCCGCCAAGGGTGACAGCAGCGTGGCCGATCCAACACCGGCCGATTCCCGCGAGGACGTGACACTCCCAAGTCAGGCGACCTCGTCGTCCACCACGACATCCCACGCCCGGGCCACTCAGGCCCGGGTCGCGCCGTCCCCACGCGTCGAGTCCGCGCCCGCACCTGCGTCTGCGACCGAGCCCGAGCCGGTGCGCTTGGCGCTTCGCACCACGGCTGCGCCTGCGCCCAGCGACGACCCCGAGCCCACCACCGAGGCTCGTACCCCCCCCGCCGATCCCGGCCGAGATCGCCGACGTGCCGCCCCTGGCACGCGTACGGTGATCCAGGACGAGTTCCTGGTCGAGGGCAAGCTCGAAAAGCCCAGCGCCTATTACATCTTGCGGCGCTCGTCGCTCGACTACGACTGGGCCCGCCTCGACGCCAAGTTTTCACCTTTGGTGCTTGAGTCGGTCCAGGATCCTCTGTTCTAATCTCGCCTTAGGCCGCATCACCCAGATTTTCTCCAACAAACCCCTACAAGGGGGCTCCGAGGGACAGCACCCTCCGCGCGCGAGAGCGCTCGTCCAGGTCGCCACACGGCACCGTCGGAGCAACACCAAACCACATCATCAAGACGCCGGGCTCATCGACGTGCCAACGGCTAGGGGACCACGGGAAGGTTTCCCCGCCACTGAGGAGGACACACGGTCATGGACAATTTCGCTGAATTCTACCAACAGGGTGGCTTTTGGATGCACTTCATCGCGCTCGCCGCCGTCATCGGCGCGGGAGTGACGATCGAGCGCTTCATCTTCTTGTTCTTCCGCTTCAACATCAACGGCGGGCAATTCTTCAACCAGATTCAAAAGCTGGTGATGGCCAACAACATCGACCGCGCCATCAAGCTGTGCAACGCGGCCGACAAGGCGGCGCTGGCTCGCGTGATCAAGGCCGGTCTCACCCGCGCCAACAAGGGCGAGGCCGACATCGCGGCCGCGATCGAAGAGGCCTCCCTCGAGGTCGGCCCCTCCATCAGCAAGCGCATCTCGATGATCTCGGCGGTCGCGAACATCGCGACCCTCCTCGGTCTACTCGGAACCATCTTCGGCATGATCTCGGCGTTCGAGGCGGTGGCCACCGTGTCGGCCGACCAGCGCGCCACCGCGCTGGCGAAGGGCATCTCGATCGCCATCAACACCACGGGCTTCGGTCTGCTGGTCGCGATCCCGCTGCTCGCCATGCACATCTTCATCTCGAACCTGGCCAAGAAGATCGCCGACGAAGTCGATCTCTACTCGGTCAAGCTCGAGAACCTCCTGGCCGCTCGGGTCCGGCAGGGTTAACAGCCGTGGCATCCGAGCTCCTCGTCCCCGCTCGCGGGTCGAGGGCTCGGGTCCTCCCATCCATCCCGAGGTGATCCCTCAGACAAAGGAAGCGGGAAATGGCCAGGAAAAAGAAGAAGAACGAAGAGGCGGAGGTCGAGGCCAACCTCCTCCCCGTCATGAACGTCATGTTCCTCCTCATCCCCGCCCTTCTCTTGGCCATGGAGGTTGCTCGCTTCGCCGCGGTGGTCGTCACCCCGCCGAAGTTCGCCGCCCAGGCCGACGAGAAGAAAGAGGAGAAGAAGGAGGAGAAGCCGCTCAACCTCAAGGTCTTCATCATGGAAGACGGCTACCGGGTGAGCGCGCAGGGCCAGCAGGAAGGGGCCGAGGCTGGCAAGTCGGCCGACAGCAACAAGCCCACGATCCCGCTCGCCAAGGCCGGAGCTCCGCTCGATGACTTCGAACGCTACGACTATGCGGCGCTCGAGGCCGCGGCGGCCAAGTACAAGAGCCTCTTCGCCCACGAGACGGTGGTGACCATCAGCGCTGAGAACAGCATCCCGATGCAGGTGCTCATCAACACGATGGACTCGCTGCGCGGTCGGGACTGCAAGCTGCTCAAGGCGATGCAGGGCGAGGAGATCCCTCCCGAGTGCTACTTCTGGCAGGCCATCGTCGAGGCGGGAGCAGGTTGAAATGACGCCGGAAGAATTCTACCAAGCGAAGAAGGCCGCCAAGAAGGCGGCACGGCGCAACAAGCCGGAGGAGAACGCCAACCTCCAGCTGACCTCCTTGATGGACGTGGTCTCCATCATCGTGGTGTACCTGCTCAAGAACTACGGTGCCGACCCGGTGCTCATCATGCCCACCGCTGGGCAGAAGATCCCGATGTCGGTCGCCGACTCGCCGATCCAAGACGGCATCCCCGTCTACATCGCGGCGCGCTCGATCACCTTCGGTAGCAAGAAGATCGTTCAGATCGACGAGAACGGTGACATCGATCCCGCTGCGCTGCAGAACCACCTCATCGGTCCGCTCTACGACGCGATGGCCGAGGAGGCCGACAAGGCCAAGCAGATGGCGGCCGCCACGGGCGGAGAGTGGGCGGGCCGCGTGATTCTGGTGGGCGATCAGAAGCTCAAGTTCGCCACCCTGGTCGACGTGATGTACACGGCGGGCCGGGCGGAGTTCCGCGAGTACGCGTTCTGTGTGATCCAGAACCAGTAGCCTGGCTTCGCACCGATATTCGAAGGCACGTCGACGACGGCCGGGCTTGGTCTTCCAGGTCCGGCCGTTTTGCGTGTGCTGCGCCGATCGATCTTCGAGTGATCGATCGAAGCTCGGAGGACACGTGATCTTCGTGACGGATCTTGTTCATCGTGGCCATCCAATACTGAGACGCCGAGGAAACCGGCGGTCGAGTCGTGCGTGGAGATGCAAGGGGGCGCCTGGACCGTCGTTTGGCCCCTGGCCGCGCCGGCGGTATGCTCGGGACGCTCGGTACCGCCCGGAGATTGGCGAAGTTGGCGTGTTTTACGCTGAGGCTTTTAGCTGCTAAAACCCGTAAAGCTGATGTCGAAGCCCAACCCCCGTGAACCGAAGGCCGCGGATGTCCGTCGAGGCCGGGCCGAGAAGGTGTTGCGCGTGATCGTGGTCGTCGACGAGCTGGTCTGCGACGACGTGCACCAGCACCAAACGGGTTCGATCAGCGTGGGCAGCGACTACCGCAGCGACGTGGTCCTGTTCGGCAGCCGCGTCCCGCGACAGCACCTCTTGTTCGACTACCGCAATGGCGAGTACGTGCTCGACCTGCCGCCGCAGGTCCGCGGCAAGGTCTCCGTGGGCGGGGGCAAGGCGTTCCCGATCGGCGCGCTGCGCAAGCGCTTTGGTGCGGGCGACAAGCTGCGGGTGAAGCTGGGCGCGCGAGCGAAGGGCAAGCTGCTCATCGGCGACAGCACGCTCATGTTCCAGTTCGAGGCGCCGAAGGTGTTGCCGCCGCGGCTGCCGTTCCCGGTGCAGTTCAAGCCCCGCATGGATCAGATGTGGGGCAGCCGCGAGCTGTCGGCGATGGCCGCTTCGGCCCTCTGCCTGGGTTCCTACTTCACGTGGGCCGCGATCGCCGAGTACGACAGCACGTTCGATCTCGACTCGATCGACGAGCGCTTCGTGCAGGCCATGGGCCTGCGCCAGAAGGTCGAAGAGGTCGAGCCCGAGCCCGAAGAGGAAGAGGACAAGCTCGCCGAAGAGGACGAAGAAGAGACCAAGAAGCTCGAGGAGAAGCCCAAGCCCGAGAAGAAGCTCGAGAAGCCACCGGAGAAGTTCTCGGCCAAGGCCATCGCGCAGGCCCGCAACGTGGGCATCGCCCGCGTGCTCGGCACCTACGGCGGCCCCGGCGAGGGGTCGGTGCTCGACGTCATCGAGAGCACCGAGAACGATCTCGGCGATCTATTCGCGCAGGGCATGACGACCACGATGCTCGCCGATGGCGGCGCTATCAGCCCGTTCATCCCCGGGGGCGAGGGCCTCTCGCTCGGCGGCCAGGTGCTCGACACACAAGGCTTCGATCTCGGCGACGGGCCCGCCCTCGACCGCGGCGAGGAGAAGCGCGAGCGCAAGATCGTGGCGCGCACCAAGGCCGGCAAGACCGAGATCTTTGGTGATGTCGACAAGAAGGGCGTTACCGCGTTCATCAACCAGCGCACTGGCGCGCTGCGCACCTGCTACGAGAAGGCCCTGCGCACGCGGCCCGATCTCGCAGGAAAGATGACGTACACGATTTCGATCAGCACCATGGGCAACGTGACCAGCGTGGTGATCGACGAGGACACGGTCGGCGATGCAAGCGTCAGGACTTGCACGCAGGCCAAGATCAAGGGATGGCGCTTCCCGCGGGCCGAAGAGACCGCCGAGGTGACCTTTCCTGTGGTATTTACGGGGGGCTGATGCGCAATTCATCACGAGTGTTGGCTGGGGTGTGTGGCGCGTGGCTGGTGCTGGGCGGCGCCGGAGGGGCATCCGCGGGTCCGCCCGAGAGCGCTCCCGAACAAGCGGGTACGCCCGCGCTCGCCCAGCCTCCGGCGGCGACCGAAGGCGCGCAGGACAGCCCTGCCGCACCTCCGGCCACGTCGACCGTCTCGGTGCCCGCCGTGCGGCGCGACATGGAGGCCGATATGTCGACGCTCGGAGAGCTCGCCTCCGACGCGAAGCGCGACGCCGATCTCGTGCGGGCCGCGTGCGTGCTCGACAAGCAAGAGCGGGCGCAAGGCGTGATGGAGCTGGCGACCAGCGAGATGCTGACGATCCGCGACGATGCGGCGAGCACCGAGGCGCGCAGCTTTGCCGTCGAGAAGCTGCAGGCCGCGGCCGAGCGGCTCGACGATCTCGTGGGGCAGGCCAAGGATTGCATGGGCGACAAGTCGCCCGAGGTCTCCGACGACGAGACGCGCAACCAGGTCCAGCAAGACCCCACGATCCCGATCGCCGACCCGACGGTGGGCGGTGGCGTGGGCGGTGGCAAGCCCACCCCTCCTCCGCCCATCGACGACGCAGTGCCGCCCACCGTGGGCAGCCCATCCATGTGAGGCTTTGCGCTTCGACGCATCGAGGGGCCGCAATGGTCGCCGGATCGGCAACCGAGACGCGGCTCGAGCGTGTTGATGACGTGAAGGACCGCGCCCAGTCCGGGGCCCTGTGCCGATGATCACCATGTCCGGGTGTCACGTTTCGGCTAGGCTGCGCGCACCGCACCCCAGGAACGGGGACCGAGCTTGGCTTTGATCTCGAGACGACGACGGCAGCCCGACCACGGGCCACGGTGGCTGCGAGCCGTCCTCGGGCTGTGGGTGCTGCTGGGGCTCGCGTGGCCGCGCGCGGCCATGGCGGGGCCAGAGATCAACATCCCGCGCGCTGAGGACGGTCCCGGCATCAAGGCGGGCCAGCGCTCCACCTTCCACCCCGGCTTTGCCCTCGTCACCGGGTTCGACTCCAACGTGTTCAGCACGGCCAAGGACGAGCCGCGACCCGCGAGCGGCGAGTCCGGACCGCGCTCGGCCTCGTTCATCATGCCCACCGCGTGGATGGGCCTGGGCAACCGCCAGTTCCGCGACGGGCTGCTCATGTCCCCCCCCGAGCGATCGGGTCGCGCGCTCGACTACTACCTCGGGGCCGTGGCTGGCTTTCGCCAGTACATGGCGCGCAACCCCAACGTGCTGCGTCAGAGTCGCTTCAGCGGCGGACTGCAGATGCGGCTCGCGTTCCTCCCCGGGCGAAAATTCTCGGTCAACTTCGACGAGGACTTCTTTCGCTACGCGCAGCCCGGCAACTACGAGACCTCCGGCTACAACTTCAACCGCCTCGCGCATCGCGGGCAGCTGTCGTTCATCGGCCGCCCAGGCGGCGGACGCTTGAGCCTGATGCTCGGGGTTCGCAACCAGCTGCTGCGCTTCCAAGAGACCAGCCAGGACATCGCGCGAGGCAACCGCACCGTCAACGGCTTCACCACCGAGGCCAAGTGGCGGGTCATGCCCAAGAGCGCGCTGGTCCTCAACTACAGCTTCGACTGGACCTACTACACGAGCTGCTGCGTCGACATTGGGCTCGGTCGCAACGAGGACAACTTCGCCCACCGTATCACCGGCGGCTTTCGTGGCCAGGTGCTCAAGAAGGTCGTGCTCGATGCGATGGCCGGCTACGGCCTCGGCTTCTATCGCGACGATCCCAACGGCCCCAACTTCAGCTCCTTCATCGGCGAGGTCGGCCTCTCGTACTTCCCGACCCCTCGCAGCCTGCTGCACATCTCGGCCTATCGCTCGTTCCAGGACTCGCTGCTCGGCAACTACTTCATCGACGCGGGCGCACGCCTGCAGGCGCGCTACGAGTTCAAGTGGCGCATGGTCGCCACCACGGGCCTGTGGGTCGCGGGCCGTCGCTACGCCGGTCTCCCCGTGCCGGGCTTCGAAGACGAGGACATCGCCAGCTACCTGGGCCGCGGCGCCGCGCAGTTCCAGCGTCGTGACGTGATCTTCAACCTCAACGCCAAGCTCGAGCAGCCGCTCGGGCGGATCTGGGCGGTGGCGCTGCAGTACGACGTGGCGGTCGACAACGCGAACTTCCAGACGATGTTCGAGAACGGCGTGACCGACATCGGCGGCTTCACCCGTCACATCGTGATGCTCCTCGGAGCGGTCCGCATATGATGGCTTGGGGAGCGCTGCTCGGTGGCCTGCTGATGGCCGCGGTGACGTGCCAGCCTCAGCCCGCGACCGTGCTGCCGATCCCCGCGTCCAAGGGCACGCAGGAGCTGGGCCCCGGCGACGTGATCGAGATCCGCGTCACCGATCAGGAGCAGCTGAGCGGCGAGTACGAAGTCGGCGAGGACGGCACCATTCGCTTCCCTTGGATCGAGAACGTCGAGGTGGCTGGGCGCACGCGCGGCGAGCTGGCCGAGATCATCGAGAACAAGCTCGCCGATGGTTGGCTGCGCCAGCCTCAGGTCTCGGTGCGCGTGCTCGATCGCCAGAACCGCGAGGTGAGCGTGCTGGGCCAGGTCAACACGCCGGGCTCGTATCCGTTCAAGGAGCGCTTGACGCTCGTTCAGGCGATCTCGCTCGCCGGCGGAATGAACCCGCTCGCCCAGGCCAAGCGGGTGAAGCTGATCCGCGAGACCGATGAGGGCACCAAGACCTATGAGATCGACGTTCGCCAGATCCTCGAGAGCAAGCGCGCCGATCTGCCACTCATGCCCGGCGACATCGTATTCGTGCCAGAGGCGCCCATCTGAGCGAAGGGCGAGGGTCGCGGCGGGTCGAGGTGCGGGAGCTCCGCCGCATGGCGGCGACGTGTCCGGGTGACCTTTCTGCGGGCCTCGTTTTGCGTGGTTTTTCGCGGTATCGGCGCTATCGGCTAGAATGACAGCCGCATGGCCCCCCAACCCGAGCTCGTGCTGGGCATCGACCTCGGCACGACGAACTCCGCGTGCGCCATCGTCCGTGATGGACGAGCGTCCGTGGTGCGCCGCGGCGAGGATCGCATCGTGCCGTCCGTCGTGGCCGCGCTTCCCGACGGCTCCATCGTCGTCGGCAACCGGGCCAAGCGGCGGCGCTCGATCGACCCCACCCAGGTCGTCTACAGCGCCAAGCGTCTGATCGGGCGGCGCTTCTCCTCGCACGAGGTGCAGCGCATGCGCACCACGGTGCCCTACGAGATCCGCGAGGGCAACAACGAGACGGTGGTGGTCGAGCTCGGCTCGCGTCTGCACAGCATCGTCGAGATCTCCGCGTACATCTTGTCGTACCTGCGCGAGATGGCCGAAGAGGCGCTGGGCCAGGCGGTGAGCAAGGCGGTCATTGCCGTGCCCGCCAACTTCACCGACTCGCAGCGCAGCGCCACCCGCATCGCCGCGCGCCTGGCGGGGCTCGACGTGATCCGCGTGATCAACGAGCCCACCGCGGCCGCGCTGGCCTACGGCTACATCGAGGACACCGATCGGCGGATCGCGGTCTATGACTTCGGTGGCGGCACGTTCGACGTCACGGTGCTTCAGATCACGCGCAACGTGTTCGAGGTGCTGGCCACGGCCGGTGAGATGTTCCTCGGCGGTGACGACATCGACGAGGCCATCCTCGAGATCATGGTCGATGCGTTCCGCAACCAGCAGGGTGGTGAGCTGATCGAGTCGGCGGTGGCGATGGAGCGCCTGCGGGCGGTGGCCGAGCAGGTGAAGATCGAGCTGTCGGAGCAGGAGCGGACGACGGTCCACCTCGAAGAGGTGCTGCCCGGTCGCGGTGGCTCCATCGAGCTGTCGCTGGGCGACCTCGAGCTGCGGCGGCGGGTGGAGGCGATCGTGCGGCGCACCGTGCCGGTCTGCGAGGATGCGCTGCGCACCGCGGGCCTCGCGGCCCACCAGATCGACGAGATCGTGCTCGTGGGCGGCACGACCCGCCTTCCGCTCGTGCGCGAGGTGGTACAGCAGGTGTTCGGCAAGCCGCCGCAGACGTCGATCAACCCGATGAGCGTGGTGGCGGTGGGCGCTGCCATCCAGGGGGCGGCGCTGATGGGATCGCTGGTGCCGATGGCCACCGGCGGCGTCTCGGCGCCCAGCGCCCCGGCGCCGGCGTCGGCGGTGCTGCTCGACGTGACCCCGCGGAGCCTCGGCGTCCGCACCGTGGGCGGCTACGTGGACTTCATCATCGAGCGCAACAGCCCGATTCCCGTCGAGCAGACCCGCTTGTTCACCACCACGCGCGACAACCAACGCTTCGTTCGCATCCAGGTGTGCCAGGGCGAAGAAGAAGAATTCGAGCGCAACCTCAAGCTCGGCGAGGTGGTGCTCTCGGGCCTGCGCGACGCGTCACGCGGCGAGGTGACCATCGCGGTCACGTTCGAGATCAACACCGATGGGTTGCTCGAGGTCCGCGCCCGCGATCGCGACACCGGCCTCCAGCAGGTCGCCACCATGCGCGTGCTCGGCGGGCTCTCCGAGGAAGAGGTGGCCGCGATGGTCGAGCGCCGCGATCCCGCGCTCGAGTCTGCGGTGCACGCGGGCGGCGTGGGGCCGCACTTGCGCTGATCCGGGGAGGCTGCCTGCCATGTCTACCGACGACCTGCTCCCCGAGATCATGCGCCTGTACGAGGGCCTCGACGGCCTGTCGTACTACGAGTTCTTGGGGCTGCGCCCCGGCTGCGACTACGTGGCGGTGCGCGACGGCTTCTACGCGCGGGCCCAGCACTTCCACCCCGATCAGTTCGTGTACCGCGGCGGCGAGAGCCTGCGCGAAGCGGTGTATGCGGTGTTCAAGCGCATGACCGAGGCCTACAACGTGCTGCTCGACCCGGAGCTGCGCGTGATCTACGACGCGGCGCTGGTGCGCGGTGAGGCGCGGCTGTCCGAGGTCGCGCGGGCGCGTCGGCTCACCGCCGAGGAGCGCCAGGTTCACAACCCGTTCGCGCGCATCTACCTGCGCTCGGCTCGGCGCAAGCTCGAGCAGGGCGAGCTGCGGGGTGCGTGGGTCGACGTGCGGCTCGGCCTCACGCTCGAGCAGGCGACCCCGCTGCGCAAGCTGCTGGCCGAGATCGAGCAGCATCCTGGCTCGCCCGGGCTGCTGGGGCGAGGCTCGTCGTGAGCGAGCTCGTCCGTCGCGCTCGGGTGGAGCGGTCCACCAAGGAGACGCAGGTGATGGTCGAGCTTGCGCTGCCGGGTGATGCGCCCGCGCCGGCCCAGATCTCCACCCCGGTGCCGTTCCTCTCGCACATGCTCGAGGCCCTCGCCAAGCACGGCGCGATGGCGCTGCACGTCGAGGCGCGAGGCGACGTCGAGATCGATGATCACCACACCGTCGAGGACGTGGGCCTCACGCTGGGGATGGCGCTCGACCAGGCGCTCGGCGAGCGCATCGGGATCTCGCGCTACGGCTGCTTCTCGCTCGCGATGGACGACACACTGGTGGACTGCGCGCTCGATCTCGGCGGGCGCCCGTACCTCGTCTACGAGCTGCCCGCGATCGCAGGGCGCTGGGTCGGCCGCTTCGACTGCGATCTCGTCAAGGAGTTCTTTCAGGCGCTGGTGGTCCAGACGCGGATGAACCTGCACCTGCACCTGCGTGCCGGCGGCAACGCGCATCATGTGATCGAGGCTGCATTCAAGGGGTTTGCCCGCGCGCTGCGGATGGCGTGCGCTCACGACCCCGCGCTGGCCGGCGTGCTGCCCTCCACCAAGGGTGCGATCTAGCAGCCGGTGATGAAGAGTCGCGGCTGCGCTGCTCGGCGCGAGATCTAGCCGCTCGATCACTCGCCGCGGCACGGCTACTCTTGCCGGCCCATGGCTGACCGTGATGCCCGTGCCGAGCTCGAGCTTCGGGAGGAGCTCGCCCGTCTCAACGCCTCGCCGCAGGTCGCCGACGGCGGCGAGGAGGCCTTGGCCCGCGCGCGCGCGCGCGCCCAGCGGGCCGAGGACAAGGTCCACGAGAAGGGGCGCCGCACGGCGCTCGAGCGCATCGAGATGCTGCTCGACGAGGGCTCGTTCGTCGAGCTCGACCGCTTCGTGACCCACGCCTGCAACGACTTCGGCATGCCCGAGGCCCGCCCCTACGGCGACGGCGTGGTGACCGGTCACGGCACCGTCGAAGGCCGCGCCGTGTTCGTGTTCGCGCAGGAACCCGCCGTGTTCGGGGGCAGCCTGGGCATGGCCCACGCCCGCAAGATCTGCAAGGTGATGGACCTCGCCGTGCAGGTGGGCGCGCCGGTGGTCGGGCTCAACGACAGCGGCGGCGCGCGGATCCAAGAGGGCGTGGAGAGCCTCGCGGGCTACGCCGAGATCTTCAAGCGCAACGTGCTGTCTTCGGGCGTCGTCCCGCAGATCTCGGTGATCTTGGGACCCTGCGCCGGCGGTGCCGTGTACAGCCCCGCGCTGACCGACTTGGTGGTGATGGTCGACGAGACCAGCTACATGTTCATCACCGGTCCCGACGTGATCAAGACGGTGACCCACGAGGAGGTCACCAAGGAGGCGCTCGGCGGCGCTCAGACGCACAACGAGCGTAGCGGTGTGGCGCACTTCCGCTGCGGCAACGAGGCCGCCGCGCTCGCGCTGACCCGCGAGGTGCTCTCGTACCTGCCGGCCAACAACATGACCCAGGCGCCCGCGCGCCCCTCGGGCGACGACCCGTCGCGGTCATGCCCCGAGCTGGAGTCGGTGGTGCCGGCCGATCCGAGCAAGCCCTACGACATTCGCAAGATCATCACCGCCATCGCCGACGACGGTCGCTTCCTCGAGGTGCAGGAGCACTGGGCGCGCAACATCGTGGTCGGTCTGGTGCGCATCGACGGCGCGAGCGTGGGCGTGGTCGCCAACCAGCCGCTCGTGCTCGCGGGCTGTCTCGACATCGACGCCTCGGTGAAGGCCGCTCGCTTCGTGCGCATGTGCGACGCGTTCAACGTGCCGCTGGTGACGCTCGTCGACGTGCCGGGGTTCTTGCCGGGCACCGAGCAGGAGTTCGGTGGGATCATCCGCCACGGCGCCAAGCTGCTCTATGCGTTCACCGAGGCCACCGTGCCCAAGGTGACGCTGGTGACTCGCAAGGCGTACGGCGGGGCCTACGACGTGATGGCCAGCAAGCACATCCGCGGCGACGTGAACCTCGCGTACCCCACCGCCGAGATCGCGGTGATGGGCGCCGAGGGGGCGGTGAACATCATCTTCCGTGGCGAGCTCGCACGGGCCGAGGACCCGCAAGCGCGGCGCGCCGAGCTGGCCGCCGAGTATCGCAAGCTGTTCGCCAGCCCCTACAAGGCGGCCGAGCTCGGGTTCATCGACGAGGTGATCCGTCCCGAGCACACGCGGGCCCGCATCGCGCAGAGCCTGTGGATGCTGCGGAACAAGCGGCAGGACAACCCGCGGCGCAAGCACGGCAACATCCCGCTCTAGCGGTGAAAGTGGCGCCAGCGCGCTAGCTGGCGCGAGGCGGGCGTGGCAAGCTCTGTTCGTCGGATGAAGCGCATGCGCAGACGGGTGGAGCGAGCGGTGGTGGTCCTGCTCGTGGGTCTCGGTGGTTGCTACGCCGTGGGCCCCGGGTATCGCTCGCTGCACGTGGTGGACGGGGAAGTGGTGCACTCGCCACCGCCGCCGCCCTCGGCCTACGAAGCCTACCTGCGCGCGCGCTTGGCCCTCGAGCACGACCCGCCGCGGCTCGACGACGCGCGCTGGTACATCGAGCACGCGCTGCGCATCGATCCTCGTGATCCACACCTGTGGTTCACGCTGGCCGAGATCGAGGAGCGGGGCGGCCAGGTCGAGGAGGCCAGGGCGTCTGCACGCCACGCGCTAGCGATCCGGCCGGGGTATCCGCCCGCGGAGCAGGTCCTGGCGAGGCTCGAGCCCGGCTAAGCCGAGCCTGCCATGGACCGGGTCTACGGGCCGGCGGACTGCACGAAGGCGGGCGACCTACAGGCCGACCTACAGAAAGGTGCTCAGGTAGACCGCCAGGCAGTACCAGGGGGTACCGGCCAGCAGCAGCGCCCGCCGGGCGCGCGAGAGGTTCTGCCGGCTGCCGCCGACGACGATCGCGGCCACCGCCAGGCACCAGGCGAAGGCGGCCACGACGACCGCGAGCGCGAAGCTCTTGAGGGTGAGCGGCGCGAGCGTGGGGACCAACCAGCCGAGCGCGGCCACGAACGTGAGCGCCACGGGGAGGTAGGCGATCACGAGCGCAACGGTGGAGAGGATGGGGTGCGACGCGGTCTTCGACGGCTGGCGCAGGTGGCTGAACACCCACGCGAGCAGGAAGACGAAGCTGGCGAGCAACGAGAGGGCGATGCCGCCCATCGCCAGGATCTCTTGGATGCGCTTGAGCAGCTCGCGAAGGCGGTCGAGGTCGGGCCAACCAGCGATGAGCTCGGGGACGCCGGGCAGGGCGAGGATCGCAACCATGGAAGCCAGTGTAGCAATCGGCGCGGGTGGAGCTAGCCGAGGTTTCGTGAGGGTGGGGCGGGCG
>JBFIJN010000018.1:0-42921 GCA_041600735.1 Nannocystaceae bacterium | reverse complement strand
GGTCGGCGTGGCGGGGCTGTGGGGGTGGGCGTGGCGGGGTCGCGAGTCCGTGCGACGGGAGACGCCCTCGTGAGGCTGCGGGACGGCGTGCGGGACCGCTGGCGACTGGGCCCGCTGCTCGGTCTGCTCGGTCTGCTCGGGCTGCTCGGGCTGCTGGCTTGTGGCGACGATGCCGAGCGGGTGGCAACGGTCGACTCGCCCGAGCCCGAGGCGCCGCGTCTGATCGCTCCCGTGGCGCGCGTGGAGAGCACCGATCGCTGGCTCGACTTGGTCGCGCAGCGCCCGAGCGCGGTGATCATGCGCGACGACGC
Organism: Nannocystaceae bacterium; assembly: GCA_041600735.1. Taxonomy (GTDB): domain Bacteria; phylum Myxococcota_A; class Polyangia; order Nannocystales; family Nannocystaceae; genus Paraliomyxa. The sequence continues at coordinate 42,610 of JBFIJN010000018.1, read as the reverse complement.
GGTGCAGATCGATCTGTCGCGTCGCAGCTCGAGCACGCACCTCGCGCTCGGGCAGGCGGGCGAGTGGCAGCAGGGCGTCGAGATCGAGGGGCGTGCGGCGGGGGTCGTGCGCGGTCGCAGCGTCTCGCTCGATGTGCCGATCGACGGTGAGCTCTCGCCCGCCCGCAATCCCGATACGGAGGAGCACCCCGGCCTGGCGGTGGCGATCGAGCTGTGCCCGCTGGTGGCGGACCAGTCGGTGACGGTGCTGTGGGAGGAGCAGCCGCTGGCGCACCTGCGGCTCACGCCCGGCTGGCAGCGTCGCACGCTGTCGCTGCCCGCCGATCGGATCCACGCGGGCGACAACCGGCTGCGGCTGCACTTTCGCCACGTGGGTGAGCATGCGGGGTCGCCGGCGACGGCCGCGGTGGGGCTGGTGGAGCTCGGTCGTCACGACCGGATCGTGGCGCTACCCCCCGAGGGTGAGCGCGCGGCTCCGTTTCGCGTGGAGCCAGAGCCGGGCGGCGGCGCCACGATCGAGGTCGCGGCGGGCACGAGCCTCGTCTACTACGTGGTGCCGCCACGACGCGGCAAGCTGCTGCTCGACGTGCGCGGTCAGGGCTCGGTGCAGGTGCTGGCGAGCTCCGATGCCGACCATCGCGAGGGCCGTGCCCCGACGGTACTGTTCCAAGAGCCGCTGCGCCCGGCCGGCGATCGCCGCGAGCTCGATCTGACCGCCTGGGGCGGGGTGCCGACGCGGCTCGAGCTGCAGGTGCGGGGCTCCAAGGGCGACAGCGGCGCGGTGGTGCGGGCGGCGGAGATCTTGGCGCATCGCAGTCAGCCGGTGGATCAGCGGGCGCGGGCGCCCCGAGACATCGTGGTGCTGGCGATCGAGGGCGCGCGGGCGGATGCGTTCTTCGACCCGGGGCGGCGTCCGATGCTCGAGGCGCTCGAGACCCTGCAGCGCGAGGCGATGGTGTTCGAGCGCGCCTATGCGCTCGGGCCCGCCGCGGTGCCGAGCCATGCGGGCTGGCTGTCCTCGGTGGTGCCGCCGGTTCACCTCACGGTGCGGGGGACGTTCGTCTCGGACCGACAGGTGATGCTGCCCGAGGCGCTGGCGCGGTCCGGCTATCTGCGCGCGCTGGTGAGCAGCAACGCCTCGGTCGACGAAGAGCGCGGCCTGACGCAGGGCTTCGACCTGCACCAAGTGCTCGGTGGGGACAACGACGATGCGCCCGCGGTGGTCGAGCGCACGCTGTCGCTGGTGAAGCGTCACACCGAGCGCTGGTTCCTCTACATGAACGTCAACGATCCGCAGGCGCCCTACGAGCCGCCGCGCGAGCTGCTGGGTGATCTGGTGGCGCCGCCGGGGGCTCCGCTGCCGCACCTCACCCATATCTGGGTGGGGCGGGTGTTCACGGGCAAGACCGAGCCGAGCGCAGAAGAGCTCCGCTACGTGCGGCGGCTGTACCGGGGCGAGCTGCAGGTGGTGGATCACGCGGTGGTCGAGCTCATCGACTCGCTGCGCGAGAGCGGCCGCCTCGACGACGCGATCGTGGTGATCATGGGGATCCACGGCGAGGAGTTCTTCGAACACCGCGGGGCGGGGCACGGCCGCACCTTGTTCGAAGAGAGCATCCGCGTGCCGCTGATGATCCGCGCGCCCAAGCTGCTGGCGGCCGGCAAGGTGACCGCGCCGGTCGACCTGCTGGATCTCGCGCCCACGCTGGCCGATCTCGTGGGCGCTCCGGCGCCCGACGGCTGGCAGGGGGAGAGCCTGGTCCCGGTGATCGACGACCCTCAGCCGCCGCCGCGGCTGGTGATCGCGTACCTGGGCGACGGGAGCCGGGCGGCGATCGTGGGCGACCACAAGCTCGTGGTGGGGCCGGGGCTGCACGAGCAGCTCTACGACCTCGGCCGCGACCCCGGGGAGCTGCACGACGTGCACGCGGAGGGGGGCGTGGCCCTGCGGATGGTGCGCACTGCGCTCGGCTGGCAAGCCAAGCACGAGGAGCAGTGGAAGCGCGCGCGCTGGGGAACCGGGGCCAACCTGCGGCCCGCGTTTGCGATGGATCAGGGGATGTAGTAAGCCCGCCGCCTCTCGACGACGATGGCAATGGCGATGGCTTCCGATCCCAAGCAACTGCTCGAATCGATCCCCGCGTTGTTGTCGCAGCGCGATGCTCAGGCCCTCGCGGACCTGCGCGATCACGCCGACAAGAGCGTGCGCAAGGCCGTCCGCAAGGCGCTGCACACCCTGGAGAGCCGCGGGGTAGCGATTCCCGCCAAGGGTGTCGCGCGCAGCTGGACGGCGGGCAACGTGCGGGCCGAGCTGCGCGGTGAGCTGGTGCCGCTGGCCAACGTGGACGCGCGAGCCGTGCCGGGCGCGCTGCGGTTCATGCTGAGCCTGCCGCAGGAGCACTCGGGCGCGCGCCTCTACATGGGGACGCTCAGCCCCGAGGACCGCGTGCTCGAGTTCGTGGCCTATCAGCAGACCGATGGTCAGCGCGGGCGACTCGAACGCGACTGGCGGCGCCTGTTCGATGATCGCCAGGTCTCGGTCGAGTGGGTGATGGCGCGCATCGTGTGGGCACGGGCGCAGACGGTGACGCATGGTCTCTCGGTGCCGCGTGCGCTCGACGAGGCGCTGCCGCGGCTCGGCGCGGCGCCGGCCGAGCGACCCTCGGCCGAGTTCCTGCGCGAGCGCCTCGCTGGCGAGGCGCCGTTCGATGCGTCGAAGATCGACGATCTGTTGGTGGCCGCGTCGGTGCAGCAGTGGCCCCCGCTGGTCGAGCTCGAGGGCGTGCTCCAGCGCGCGGCCGAGATCCACGGCGACAAGCCCCAGCCGACCGACGACGACGCCCGCACCGCGCTGATGCGCGAGGCGCTGGCGGGGCAAGAAGATGTCCGCAAGGGGCTGTCGACCACGCTCGCCAATGCGTTCGAGGACACCGCGGTGTCGCTGTGGTGCGAGGGCAAGCTCGACTTTGCGCGGGCCGCCCTCGATGCGGCCACCGAGCTGCGCACGGCCGAGGCCGCCGAGGCGCTGCCGTGGGTGCCGCGCTTGCTCGGCTTCCAGGTGGCGAGCCTGCTGCGCGTGGTGCAGTCGCAGGGCGGGATGCCCGGCGCGACGCAGCAGGCTTGAGCTAGAAGGTGAGGCTCATGCGCGAGCGCGCCGCAGACTCGACGAAGGCCGTCACGCCGCCGTAGTCGAGGTTGGGGCGCGGCGCGAGGTCGCGCTTGGTGATGCCCATGACCTGCATGCTCATGGTGCAGGCCACGAAGCGCACGCCCTGCTCCTCGGCGGCGGCCATCAGCTGGGTGATGTCCATCAGCTCGTAGCGCCGCATGATGGAGCCGAGCATGCCGCGACCGATCCCGGCCATGTCGAGCTTGCCGAGCCGCTGCTTGGCGGGGCCCTTGGGCATCATCCACTTGAACATGCGCTGCGCCCACGAGACCTTCTCGCGCGGCATGGCCAGGTTGGGTGCATCACCGCGCAGCAGGTTGAGCCCCCAGAACGTGAAGAACATCATCACTTGCATGCCCTGAGCGGCCGCGCCCACGGCGGTGAGGAGCGCGGCGAGCAGGGCCTCTCGATCGTTGTGGAGCACGAGCAGGGTGCACCGCGCCTCGGCCTCTTGGGGGTGCAGCGCGTCGCCGCCCCGGGGCACCAGCGCGACGGTGGGCGGGGGCGGGGCCAGCTCGATCTGGGCGCGCAGAGGACCGCGTGCGTCGAGCGAGAGCAGGCGGTGGCCGGCGGCGGTGGCCCACTGCATGAGCTCCACGCTGAACGTGGGATCGTCGGCGATGATGGTGACGGTCGAGCCGCCGGGTCGGGCCGACAGCAGCGATCGGAGCCGCGGAATGCGATCGGCCCCTTCGACGCCGAGCAGCGAGACCGGCTCCTGGCTCACCGTCGCCGCGGCGGGCGGAGGGCTGAGCCGCACGGCGGCCTCTTGGACGAGGTTTGCCGCCGCCTCGGCGGAGCCCAGGCGGATCCGGGCACGCAGCGCGTCGCCCTCTCGCGCGACGGAGAGCAGCTCCGTGCCGGTACTGCGACACCAGGTCTCGAGATCGGCCTCGAACGAAGGATCGTCGGCGAGCACGTCGATGGTGGTGCCGGAACCCAGCGCGCGGGCCCAGCGAGCGAGGCCGAGGATCGGCTCGGGGCAGGTGCGCCCGCGGCAATCGAGCAGGCCGACGTCGTCCTTGCGATCCGCCTCGGCGGCGATCCTGGGAGGCGCCCCGGCGGCGATCCTGGGCGGCGCGTCGGCGGCGATCCTGGGCGGCGCGTCGGCGGCGATCCTGGGCGGCGCTTGCGCGGCAGCGGGCCTGGGAGGTGCCTTCGCGGCCGGCGAGGGGACCGACACGAGTCGCGGCGGGGGCGGGGTGCCACGGGCCGCGCGACCCGCCACCCGCAGGATCGCGGTGTGCTCGACCCCCTCGGTGTGCAGCTCGACGAGCTCTGCCCCCGAGCTGCGGCACCAGCTGCGAATGTCGAACGGGAAGGCCTCGTCATCGGCCGCGACCTCGAGCAGCCCGCCGCCGAGGGCTCCAAGCGCGCGCGCGGCCTTGGCGGTGGCGAGGATCGGGGCGGGGCACCGCTGCCCTCGGCAATCCACGGTGTTGGCGATGATGGGGGCGGTGATCGTCATGGGGTCCTCCTCGGGTTTCTGCGCAGCGAGCCGGCGTGCGCGTCCATCAGCGCGCGGAACACCAGGCCGTACTCTCGTTCCATCTCGGCGACGAAGCCGGGCACGTGCTCGAGCTCTCCCTCGCAGACGATCTCGGCCGCAGCCTGGGCCAGGCGCGCGAGGTGGTTGGCACCGAGGGCTCGCGCGCTCGTGCCGAGCACGCGGCACTCGTCTCGCACCGCCTTGTCATCGCGGTGCTCGTAGCCCTCGGCGATGCGTGCGATGCACTCGGGGGTCTGGCCCACGAACAGCTCGATGGCTCCTCGAGCGACGAGCGGATCGTCGGCCTGCAGGGCTTCGAACACGGAGAGATCGACCGCGTCGGGCTCGTCGTTGGCCACCGGGGGGCGCAGCAGCAGCTCGCCACGCAGCAGATCGATGATCTCCCCCAGGCGCGGCAAGCCGACCGATACCGGCAGCAGCTCGCGCACGCCGGCGGCGCGCATCTCGTCGTCGAGTGACCCGTCGCCCGCGAACACCACCCACTGCTCGGGGTGGTACTCCTGTAGATAACGCGCGACATCGATGGCGTCGGCGTCGGGAATCTCGGTGGAGAGCACCACGAGGTCGTACTCGTCGGGCAACGAGCGGGTGGCCTCGCGAGGATCGTGGGTCCCGTGCACACGGCAGCCATTGCGCCGCAGGCAGCCGACGAGCAGGTGCGAGGTGATGGGGTTGGCGTCGACGACCAGCACGCGCGGGCCGAGCGTGGGGGCGTCGACCTCGGGGGGGCTACGTCGGACCGCGGCCGGGAGCGAGTCGTAGGTGGGCGGCGCGGCGACGGGGCCAAGCCGCGGGTCGAGATCCACCCGGGGGGGCTGGATGGGCTCGGGCTCGACCGGCTTGGGCGCTGCCGGCTTGGGCTCTGCCGGCTCGACGGCGGCCAGGAGCTCGGCGGTGCGGGTGGCCGAGCGGGGCCGTATACGGGGCGGGGGGAGCCGCCGCGGTGGTGCGCCGGCGTTCGTGTCTTCGCGCGCGGAGGTGGAGGTGGACGCGGACGAGGACGCGGACGCGGAGGTCGAGCTGGAGGCCCGCGTGTTACGGGTGCGGGGTGGCGGCCCGAGCAGCGGACGCGCGCGGCCGGGGCGGGAGGGCTCGGCGAGCTCGGCGACGCCCTCGCTCCAGCTCGCGAGGAAGGCCTCGGCCGTCGGTCGCTCGTGCTCGGCGTGCGCGAGCATGTTGCCCACGAGCGTCGCGATCCGAGCCGGCAGCCCGGGGGCCACGCTGCGCGGGTCGGCGTGGCCGAGCCCTTCGAGCTCATGGCGACGCAGGTCTTCGACCGTGAAGGTGTGGCTGTGATACTCGAGCCCGGTCAGGGCCCTCCACAAGATCGCACCCATCGCGAACATGTCGGAGGCCGGGACGATGCGACCGATGATCTGCTCGGGCGCCATGTAGAGCCGCTTGATCGCAGCCTCGGCGCCGTGACGCGGATGGCTACGCAGCATCGAGAGCCCGAAGTCGAGCACCTTGACCTCGGGCCGCCGACTCCCGCCGAGATCGACCATCACGCTGCGCGGTGACAGCTCGTGATGGACGAGGCCGTGCTCGTGCAGGGCGGCCAGCGCGGCGGCGAGCTGGGTGAAGATCGGCTCGAGGAGATCGACGGGGAGGCCGCCCGGGTGGGCATCGAGCAGGTCCTCGAGTGACTCGCCCGGCACGAGCTCCATCGCGATGGCGGGCACACCATCGTGGGTCTCGCCGGATGTGTAGAGCGTGACGAGGTTGGGGTGGGTCACCCGCGTGGCCGCGCGCAGCTCCTCGGCGTAGCGGCGGCGCACGATCTCGTCGTTGCGAGACTCGAACACGTCGGGGAAGGCGACCTTGACCACGGCCTTGCGATCGAAGCCGAGCTGGGTGGCCAGGTAGGTCGTGCCGTGGGCGCCGCGGCCGATCACTTCATCGAGGCGAAAGCAGCCGAGCTCCACGGTGCCGACACGACCCTGGGGATCGGCGGCCACGGGCTTGATGGGGACGACGTTGAGATCGTGCATGGCGCTCGACTCGTGACGGCGAGCCCGGCACGAGGCGCGGGCGCCGTCTCGTTGTCAGGATGGTGTGGCGGCGCACGCCTGTCCCGTGCAACGAATGCGCTCGGCGGTCAGCTCGCCGCGGCGCAGCGCGGCTACTCGCTCGTGTCGGCGGCGACGGTCTGCGCGGCCAAGAACGAGTCGCCGAGCACGTGGGCCAGCAATTCCTGAGCACTGCGCGAGCGGTTGGTTCGCTGCTTGAGACCGCCACCACCGGCGCCATCGAGCAAGCAGGCCGCGGCCAAGACCGGACCCGGCGTGCCACACAAGAGCGCGGCCACGTGGAGATCCGTGGACTGGATCGCGCGGGCCGTTGCATCGAACGCATGGTTGGCCAGACCCTGGCACTGGCGCTCGAGCGCGCGGCGCTGACGGGGCGCGAGCGCCTTGGCGAGGTGCGCCGCGAGCTCCTTGAGCCGCCGAGGATCGGGATCGGCGGTCATGGGATTGAACACGCCCACGGCCTCGAACGCAGCGGCGAGCAGCAGGTCCATCGCCATCGGCGAGAGCGCGCGGGCCCGCGGAGCGCCGAGCGCGACGCGAGCGATGGCGACGGCGACGAGGCCCTCGAGCGCCTTCTCGTCGCCCTGGTTCCATAGGCCCGCCCCGAAGCGCACGGTGGGCTCGGGCTCGCTGAGATAGACCACGGCGCCGGGGGAGGCGGTGGCGCCGAGCTTGGGCGGTGGCGTGCCCACCAGCGCGGCGCAGCGGGCGGCGAAGGCGGTGAGACGCAAGACGTCGGCGCTCGCCGGCAGCGGCACCGCCTCGGTGTTGTTGACCGCCGGAAACTCGCGCGAGAGTCGAGCGACGACGCCGTCGAGCGACTGCAGCATGCTGTGCAGCAGCGGCGGCTCGCCGCTCGAGTACAAGGGGACGCGCAGCGAGGAGGTCTCGAGCACCTTGCGCAGCCCCGCCCGCGTGGCGGCGCGCGGCGGCTCGATCGATCCCGGGGTGGGGGAGGGCTCCATGGCCTGCAGCAGCTCGCTGGCGATGCGCGCGAGGTCGGGCTGAGCGCGGCGCGAGACGGTGGCGAGCAGGCCCAGGTCGCGCAGCGAGACCGCGCCGCGGCTCACGTTGGCGACGAGCGCGTTGCGGATCGGCTGGAGGTAGCTGGCCACCCGGGCACTCTGGCCGGTGCGGTTGAGCTGGTCGACCAACAGCGAGATCGTCTCGCGGTTGCCGGGGTTGATCGCGGCCGCGCGCTCGATCGCATCGAGGGCCGCAGCCTCGGCCCCGGGGACGTCGGCCAGCAGCTTGGCCTTGCGCAGGTGGATGTCGTGCAGGCGGTCGCGGTTGCGCTCGCGCACGGCGAGGCGGTCGAGCAGCTCGGCGGCCTCGGAGCGGCGATCGGCGCGCTGCAATAGGTCGGCCATCAGCCCCAGCGCGCGCGGGTCGTCGCCGCGCGCCTGCAGCACGATGCGGGCGTGCTCGATCGCGCGCGGCAGCGTCTTCGGGTCGGCGCTGAGGAACGCGGCGATGCCCATGCGCAGATCGATGGCGGAGGGCTCCGACGGATCGAACAGCTGCAAGAGCCGCTCGGTGGCCTCGGCCGCGCGACGATCGTCGCCCATCTTGCGGTAGGTGTTGACCAGCCCGCGCAGCGCCCGACGCCCGTCCGGCTTGGCCTTGGCCGCGCCCTCGTAGTAGCGCACGGCGGCCTCCAGCGTGGCGGCGTGCTCACCGAGGAACAGCGCCAGCTCGTAGCGCACGTCGCCGTCGGCGAGGCGGGGGAACGCGGAGGCGAGCAGCTCGATGATCGGCCCGGGGTCGCCGGCCTGCCCGGCGAGCGTGCGACACAGCGCGATCGCATCGCGGTTGGCGGGGTCGCGCTGGAGCAGCTCGCCGAGGATCTTGAGCGCCCGATCGCGCGAGGCCGCGTCGCCACGGCCCGAGCGCACGACGGCATCGCGCGCCTCGGCTACGAGCACGTGGATCGACGAGGGGGCACGCACCGCGGTGGTGCTGCGGCGCTTGTCGCTCGACGTGCGCTGCAATCCGAGGTCGGCGGGCGCGAGGTCGGGCAGCGCGCCCTTGGCCGCCAGGTAGGCCCGCCGCGCCTGGCCCCACGCGCCCACGCGCTCGAGCAGCTCGGCGCTCTCGACATAGAAGATCGCTCGCTCGGCATCCGACTGCGCGCGCACGGCCCGGGCCGAGACCGCATCCTTGATGACGAACGGCGACTCGGGCTCGCTGAGCAGACGCTCGAGGTGTCGCACGGCGTAGGGGTTGCCGGGATCTTCGTGGAGCGCCTCGAGGATCGCCTTGCCCGCGAGATCGTGATCCTCGCGGATGCCCGTGGCCAGCAGCAGCTCGGCGGCCTCGACCAGCAGCGTGGCCTTCAGGTGGGTGTCGTCGCTGTGCCGGGCCGAGCGCAGGTAGAGCGCAGGCAGCGACTTGTCGTCGCCGACCAGCCGCAGCACGCTCTCGAGCTGGCGCCGCACCAGCGGATCGTCGGGGGCGGCCTGCATGGCGTCCTCGTAGGCGCGGCGCGCCGCGACGATGCCCTCGGAGGTGCCGATGTAGATGCGCCCGAGCTGCACGAGGTACACCGAGATCGCGTCGTCACCCCCGGTCTCGAGCAGGGTCTCGACCAGGCGCACCAGGTTGTCGGTGTCGTTGTGCGCGACCAGCAAGCGGCGCGAGCGTTCGAATGCGAGCCCGTGATCGGGCTGGGCCGCGAGCGCGGCGCGGTAGTGCTGGAGCGCCGCGTCGTTGGCGGGGTGCAGCGCGGTCTCGCCCGCGCGCTGGTGCTGGCGCGCGATCGCCTCGGCCAGCAGGCCCAGGCGATAGTGATGGTCGGCCTGCAGCGGGATGGTACGCGGCAGATCTTGGGCGCGCAGCAGGTCGTAGGCCTCTTCGATGCGGTGGCGCGCGGTGAGCAGCTGCAGCAGCAGCTCGCGCGCGGGCGCGAGGTCGGGGTTGGTCTCGTAGGCCTCGCGCAGCTTCTCGATCGCCTTGTCGACGTCGCCGACCTCCTCGAAGTAGATGCGCCCCGCCTTGTAGGCGAGCACGGCCGGATCGCTGATCGGATCCTTGGCGGGTGAGACGAGCTCGACCAGCGACTCGAGCTCGCCGTTGTCGCGGTAGAGACGGGCCAGGGCGCGAAGCGCCGGGGTGTAGCCCGGCGTGAGCTCGAGCGCGCGCTCGTAGCACTCGCGGGCGTCGCGGCGCTTCTTGAGGTGCAGCTCGAGCACCTCGCCGAGCTCGACCAGCGCAGCGGTGCGAGCGACCTCGTCTTGCACGCGCTCGACCAGCAGCTGCAGCGCCGTGATCAGCACCGCGGGGCGTCGATGAGTGCGGCTCAGCTTGGCGAGCTGGTAGAGCGCGAGGATGTCGTCGGAGTCGTCGCGGGCGACCTGCTCGAGCGAGGCGATCGCGAGGTCCACGTCGCCCAGCTCGTGCTCGGCCATGTTGGCCAGGCGGCGCAGCGCGGCCAGCCGCTCGGGCTCGTCGTGGGTCTCGCCGATCTGTCGGCGCAGGTTGGCGACCGCCTGCGGCCAGCGGCGCATCTTCTCGTAGATGCCCCCGAGCGCGCGCAGGCAATCGGGGTTGTCGGGATCCTCGGCCACCGCGAGCTCGTAGATCTCGGCGGCGCGCGGCAGGTCGCGGCGCTCCTGCTCGTGCACGCGGCCGAGCCGCAGCAGGATCGCCGCGCGCCCGGGACCAGCCGACTGCGTGCGGGCCCACTCCTCGAGGTGGAGCACCAGCGCGGGCAGGTTGTGCTGGTACTCGAGCACCTCGGCCAGCGCCTCGCAGACCCAGCGGTGCTCGGGCAGGTGCACGAGGCAGAAGCGTAGATCGGCCTCGAGCCGCTCGCACAGCAGCACGAGCTCGTCGGACAAGCGGCGCAGGCCGAGCGCGGGGCGGGCCTCGTCGGGGGCCTCGTCACCGTGGGCGCGCAGCAGCGCCAGCCGTCGGCGCGCGAGCTGCTCGCGGACGAGCGCCTGCTCCCGCGGATCATCGAGGCTTCGCGAGAGCCGCTCGAGCACGCCGAGGTTCTCCGGCAGGCCCGCCGGATCCTCGCCGGCCGCGATGCGCTGCTCGACGAACAGCGCCACCTCGGCCAGCGGCGCGAGCACGGCGGCCCCGTCGCTGCTGTCCTCGGCGCGGTCGGCCAGCTCGAGCACGAGCTCGTCGACCGGCTCGCCCGCCTCGGCCAGCGAGAGGAACGCCAGGTGCAGCGCCGTGCTGGCCGAGATCGGATCCTCGGCCACCTGGGCGAGCTCGCGGTAGAGCTGGCCGAGCGTCTCGCGATCACCCGAGGCCGACAGCGCGCGGCTCAGCCGGCGCAGCGCGGTCTCCTCGCGGGGCTCGGCCTGGTGGGCTTGCTCGAGCACGATGAGGCGCTCGTCGGGATCCTCGGAGAGCTCGGCGAGATCGAGCAGCAGCGCCGCGCGCATGCGCGAGGACTCGACCTGGCCGATCAGCTCCTGCAGCACCTCGCGCCCCGTGGCGAAGTCGCCGAGGAACATGGCCGCATCGGCGCACAGGCCCAGCCCCACCGGGTGCTGGGGCGACAGCCGCAGCGCCTCTCGATAGGCCTCGTAGGCGCGCCGCAGGTTCGAGGTGCGTTCCTCGCACAGCTGCCCGAACTCGATCCACGAGGCGGCCCGTTCCTCGGGATCGCGGGCGCCGTCGCGCCCCGCGACCTCGAGCGCGGCGAGCTCGGCGGCCAGGCTCGAGAGCCCGCCCTCGACCTGGGCGCGCAGCACCTGCGCGATCGGTGAGCCGCTGCGCGCCAGCAGCAGCTCGCCCTCTTCCTTGCGCCCGAGCCGGTCGATGAGGATGCGGCCCGCCTCGCACTGCATCGCGCCGCGCAGCTCTTCGTCGGCGGTGAGGCGGCTCTCTTCGGCGAGCTCTTCGACGAGCAGCTGCCACGCCTCGGCGCCGCTCGATGGCCCCGCGGTGGACAGCATGGTCGAGTGCAAGCCCGACTGCGCAGGCCACAACCCGGCCTGATCGTTGACCAGCCGCGGGGGGCCATCGCCGTCCCCGAGGTGCTCCTCGGCTTCCTCGACCAGATCGGTGAGATCGATGAGCCCGCTGTTCTCCTCGAACACCTCGACCTCGAGCTCGTCGAGATCGAGGTCGAGCTCGAGATCGACCTCGACGACGTCGTTGTCGTTGCCGCTCACGCCGACGACTCCTCTTCACGGCGGATCGGCGCGGCCACCTCGGTGAGGTACCCGAGGTTGCGCCGCAGGGTCAGGTGATCGTCCGAGAGCAGGTAGCCGACCACCGAGGTGCCGCGCTGGGTGCCCAGCACGCCTTGGTCGGACAGCTCGCGCAGCCGCGGACGCGGGTCCGCGGCGCACACGGCCCCGGCGCGGTCCTCGGCGACGTGCAGGGTCTCGAGCAGCTGCGTGGGGTTGAACGCGGCGATGCCGTGCGCGAACGCCAGCGCGAGCTCGCCCAGATCCGCCAGCGCGCTCGTGGACAGCGCCTTGGTCACCGCGCGCAGGTAGGCCGCGTCGTGGGGCGGTGCGGCGGGCACCTCGACCGCGGACGCGACACACAGCCCGATCAGCAGCGCCGTGAGCTGCGGGGCCGAGAGCTCGTGGTGCACCGCGTCGCCGCCGGTCGACACGCGCAGCAGCGCGCGCCCGATCGCGTCGCGGGCCGGGGCCCCGAACGGCGTCGTGTTGATGCGACGGCCCACGACCAGGCACGGGGTGCCCAGCAAGTAGGCGCGCACCTCGTCTTCCCCTTGCGGGTCGACGTACACGCGCGGCAGCGGAACGCCCATGGCCTCGGATAGCGCACGGGTGACCATGACGACCGCGCTGTTGGGGGGCAGCGGGCGCGCGCCGTCGAGGTCGACGGGAGGTGGCTGGCCGCCGGGGATCTGGCCCAGATAGAACACGCCCTCACGCAGGAGATCGAGCGCCGCCGGGGCGGCGAGGTCACCCGCCAACCCATCCAGCGGGCGCCCGTCTTGCCCCTCGGGCAGCGACCAGGGCTCGGTGACGAGCTCGTCGGGGTGGTGCCCCGGGGTGAGACGATCGGGTGCGACCACCTCGAGCACGGACGCGGCCAAGTACACCCCATCGGGCTCGCCCATCGCTTCGAACAAGCGCAGCAGGCCCTCGACCGGCGCGCCCGTGAGCGCCGCGCCGTCGTGCGGCGTGCCGGGCAGGGCATCACCGCGCAGCCCGGACGAGCGCAGCCAGGCGCGGTGGTGCGCGACGCCGGCGAGCAGCACCGCGGTGGCCTCGTCCTCGCGCCCGAGGCTCCGCAGCAGCCGCCACAGCTCGGTGATCACGTCGAGATCGGTGGGTCGCAGCAGCAGCAGCTCGCGCATGCGCTCCACGGCCACGTCGGGCTGTCCCAGCGGGCCGCGGTGCAGCTGCGCGAGCGAGCGGAGCCCCGCCACCCGCTCGGGACCGTCCCCGATCTCCACCAACAGCTGCAGGGCTTCGACGCGTCGCGCCAGATCACCCACGCGGGCCGCGATGCGATCGGCGGCCGAGAGCGCGTGCTTGGGGTGGTAGCCGCCCTGGCCCGCCGCCAAGAAGTGCGGCACCGCGGCCCCGAGGTTGCCCGTGCGCTGGTGGGCGTCGCCCGCAAAGTAGTGCAGCGCAGAGCGTCGCTCGGGCGAGAGCTCGTGCTCCACCGCGTGCTCGAGCTCGCGAACCACGTCGCGCCAGCGGCCGAGCCGGGCGTAGGCCTGCGCCAGGTCGACGCGCACGCCGGCGTCGTTGGGGGCGACGTCGAGGCCCGCGCTCAGCAGCGCTACCGCGTGCTCCGGCCCCTCGAGCTCGACCGCCAGCCGCGCGAGATCGCGCAGGCTCGAGGCCGTGAGCACCCCGCGCTCGCGCATGCTGCTCATGCGGGCGCTCAGCACCTCGGCGATGGGAGGCGCGCCTTCGGGGCCGTGCACGGCCCGCGTGCGTCGTAGCCCTCGGAACGCGCGATCGCTCGCGGGATCGGCGGTCAGGGCCTCCACGAACATGTGCCAGGCTTCGGGATTGGCGGTGCCCCGCTGGCCGCGATGGAGGGCCAGCGTGCCGGCGCGACACAGCGCAACCGCGCGGTACTTGGGGCTGCTCAGCTGCTCCGAGAGCGCGACCAGTGTCTCCATGGCGTCGGCGCCCGGACGCTGGTCTGCGCGACGCTCGAGCAAGCGGGCGCGGGCATGCAGGGCCGGCACGTAGCCCGCGCATGCGTCCAGGGCTCCGTCGATGCTCTGCATGGCGCGGTCCAGATCCTGGCGGCGCTCGTGGAGGTCGGCTGCGATCGTGAGGAACGCGGCCTGCTGCGCGCCCACGGTGGTGCGCTGCGCCGCCGCCTCGAGCTCGCTGGCGCTGCGGGTGAGCCCGGCCTCGCGCTTGCGGCTCTTGATGCGCAGACGGCCGCGCGCCGCCAGCCGATGCCCCGGCTCGACGTCGAGGATGCTGGCGTATCCGGCATCGGCTCGATCGAGGTTGCCGGCCGCCTCCTCGGCCCGCGCCGCGCGGAAGCGCAGCGCCAGCAGGTGCGGGTCGCCGGCCGCGACCTGCGTGGCGAACACGTCGGCGGCGGCATGCAGCGCCCCGGCCTCGCGGGAGGGCCGGGCCGCCTGACGGCAGGAGCGGGCGAGGCGAAGCTGCGTGACGTAGTCCTCGGGCCGCGCCTCGGCGACCGCGCCGAGGTACTGGATCGCCACCACCGGCTTGGGCGAGAGCTCGGCCAGCTGCAGCGCCATCGCCCGCCGGTCGTCGGCGCCGCGCTCCGAAGTGAGGCCGGCCTCGGCAAACGACTGCAGCTCGCGGCTGCGCCCCAGTCGCTCGTACAAGCGCAGCAGCTTGGCCCGCGCCACGCCGAGCTGCGGCCACAGCTCGAGCGCACGCACCAGGTCGCGGATCGCCCCCTCGTCGTCGGCGAGCTGGGTGCGCAGCTGGGCCGAGCGGTGCAGCAGCAGCGCCCGCGTGCGCGGCCCGGTGACCGAGGCGATGTGCTGCTCGAGCAGCGACAGGAGCGTGCGGGGCTCGCCGAGCGCGCTGGCCAGGCTCTCGGCGGCATGCAGCGCGGGCAGGTGCCGGGGCCAGCGTCGCAGCAGCCGCTGGAGCTCGGCGAGCGCCTCGGCCTTGCGATCGAGCTTGCTCGCGAGCAGCGTGGCCACCTCGAGCTGCAGGCCCACCTGTCGCGCGCGGTCGCTCGCGTAGAGGAGCTTCTTGCGCAGCAGCACGACCAGGCCCTCCCAGTCGCCGTCTTCGCGCAAGATGTCGCCCAGCATCCCGAGGCTGGGGAGGTGATCGTCGACGGCATCGAGGGCCTGGGAGAAGCAGTCTCGCGCCTGATCGCGCTCGCCGAGCGCCAGCGCCAGCTCGCCGGCGCGGTGCAGCAGCTTGGCCTTGCGGCCCATGCTCTCGGTGAGCGCGATTTCTTGCTCGGTGACCTTCAGCAGCTCGCGATTGCGGCCCGCCCGCGCGAGGATGCGCGCCAGCACCTGCAGCGAGGGCAGGTGCTTGGGATCTTCCTTCAGCAGGTTGGCCAGGTACTTGATGGCCGCGCTGGGGTCGTCGTCGCGCGCGTAGAGCTGGCCCAGGATCGACAGCAAGAAGTGGCGCCGCGCCGGCGTGCTCGCGCGCGCGAGCTCCTCGCCGTAGTAGCTGCGCAGGCCGGGTCCATCGCCCTGCTGGTGAAGGATGCGCTCGAGCCGGTCGCGGGCCGGACGAAAGCCCGGGAATGCAGCGGTCGCCGCGTCGTAGCACTCGCGCGCGCCATCGAGCTCGCCCAGCCGCTCTTCCATGAGCTGGCCCGCCCGCAGGTGGGCCAGCGCCAGCTCCTCGCGGGTGAGCCCGGCGTCGGGCGCCGACGCGATCTCGAGCTTGACCAGCTCGAGCAGCTGGGCCCACATCCCGTTGGCATTGAGGAAGCGGCCGGTGTCCTCGGTCGCGGGCACGTGCCCTGGATTGAGGCGCAGCGCCTTGCGCATGGCCGCGAGGCCCTCGCTGGGGCGGTCGAGCCGGAACAGCGCCACCTTGCCCATCCGGTAGAACAGCTCGGCCCGCGTGGCGCTGTCTTCTTCGTCGCCCACCCCGCGCAGCTGGCCCACGCAGGCCTCGAGCGCGATGTCGTGGCGCCCGGTCGCCATCGCGAGCTCCTCGAGGCTGCGCCACAGGCTCGCGTTGTGGGGCTGGGCCTGCGCGGCCGCCTCGAGCAGCAAGAGCGCTCCGGTGCGCTCGCGCTGCTCGCGGAGGGTGACCGCGGCGCGGGCCAGCGGCATCGCGCGACGGTCGGGCGCGCGGGCCTCGGCCTCGAGCTCGAGCGCGTGGAGCATGAGCTCGGTGTCGCCGGCAACCTCCGCCACGCGAAACAGGTCGGTCGCCAGCAGCAGGTGGCCCGGCGCCAGATCGAGCGCGGCCAGCAGCAGGTCGCCCGCCAGCGCCAGATCACCCTTGTGACGCGCCTCGAGCAGCGCGAGATCGTGAAGGATCCCCGCCGTGAGGGCGGGATCGCGGACGACCTCGAGCTGGGTCTCGAGGTTGGCGATGAGCGAGAACAGCTCGCCGCGGGCCAGGCTCACGCGCTCCACCGCGCGCAGCACCGCCAGGTCTCGCGGGGTGGCCTTGAGCGCGGCCTGGTAGCACTGCTGCGCGGCGGCCAGATCGTGGAAGTGGGCCTCGACCAGCTGCCCGCGCTCGCGGTAGAGCGCCGCGGCCTCGCGCGGGTGCCGAGTCGCGCGGATCTCCTGGTCGAGGTACATCACCGCCGAGCGCACGTCGTTCTTGCCCAGGTAGACGCGATAGAGCAGCCGCATCGCGGGGCGGAGATCGGGCACCATCTCGAGCGCGTGCGCGAGGTGGCGGATCGCCGCTTCCTCGTCGCCCTGCAGCAGCAACCAGCGCGCACAGGTGGTGGCCAGCGCAGCCCGCAGCTGCGGGTTGCCCTTGGGCGTCGACGCCAAGGCCTGCAGCACTTCCTGCAGCGGCAGCTCGTCGACGGCGGGCATTGCGGGGGGGAGTCTACACGCTTTGGAGGTGGGTCCAACCGCCCTACTGGGCCCGACCCGTCAGGACCGCCACGTAGTCGGGCAGGGCCAGCTGACGCGGTGGAACGCCCTCGTCGGCGTGCTTGGCCGCGAGCAGCTCCAGCATCAGCTGCAGGGTCTCGAACCGACACGTCAGCCCGTGGAACTCATCCTCCGGCACGGGCGGCAGCTCGGCGAGGCGATCCACCAGCCACTCGCCGTCGTCCTCGCGGGGCTCGCCCTCGGCCCGCGCCGGCTCGAGCCCAAACCCGCTGTCGAACCCGGGGCCGGGGGCCACCCGGGGGTCGTCGAGGTCGAGGGCCTGCCCCGCGATCGCTTCGTAGGCCTGGTCGATCGGCGAGAAATGTACGAACTGCGGCTCGATCAACAGCCGCAGTCGGCGTGGGTTCTCACCGTCACCCACCCACGTGCCGCCCATCTCGCGGCGCACCAGCTCGCCAAAGTACGCCCCGGCTCCTGCGGCGAGCAGCGAGACGATCGGCTCGCGCTCCTCCTCGCGGGCCAGCGAGAGATAGTGGTCCACGAAGGCCAGCGAGGTGATCGAGCCATCGAGCTCCACCCCGAGCGCGCGCTTGACCTGCTCGGTGAAGCCGGCCGCCAGCGCCTCGACCAGCACGAGCGCGCGGTCGTGGACGTCGACCGTCGCGGGCTCCGACCCAGGGGTCCCAGCGCGAGGGGCGCTACCGATCGACCCTGGCACGGACGGGCTCCCGCTCCCCTTGATCTTCATGCGCGAACCTTTACACGAAGAACGCGGCAACGCTATGTTGCCGCCACGCCGTCCGTGCCGCTCATCGACTACAGCTGGTCGGAGAACGCGATCTATGTCTGCCGCTGCGGCACGACATACGCCGTGCGCCGCTGGCGTTGGATCGACGGCGACGTGCGCCCCAGCCTCATGGCTCGGGCCCGCCGCGATGGCCCCTGGGATGGGGCCTGCCCGGCCTGTGGCGAGGATGCCAGCGGCCACTCGGTGTGGCTGGCGGTGGAGCCTCACCGCGAGAGCGCCGCCCTCGTGCTCGACCCCTCGCGCCGCGGCGACGTCATCGACGAGCTGTGCGCTCACCTCGAGCGGGTGAAGGGGCGAGGTGAGGGCGTGCCGCTGTGGATGCTCCGCCCGCGGCCCGAGTTCGTCGAGCCACTGCTCGACGTCGACGTGGAAGACGTCGAAATGGAGGTCAGCCCGGGGCGACGCGAGGAGACCACCGCGCGGCGCTCACTGGCGAGCCTCGCGATGGAGCGCGCCGCCGCGGAGCTTCCGGTCGAGCCCGTCGGCTCCACCGTGGGGCCGGCCGCGGTCGAGCCCGTCGCCCCCGCCCCCGTGGAGCGCGTGCGTGTGCCGGCGGCACCCGCCGCGGATGCCAAGCACGACGCGGCCGACGATGCGCTCTCCGATGCGCTCTCCGATCCGTTCCCCGATCCGTTCCTGCGGATGGAGGGCGATTCCTCCGCCGATCTCGACGCAGACCCGCCCGACCTGGGCCAGCAGACCACGGTGCGTCGCGATGCCTCGCGCGCCAGCGCAGAGCCGAGCGCGAGCGCCGACTCGATCCCGCCGCCGCCCGAGCTTCCACGGCTCGATCCGCTCGGCACCGGCGCTTCGATCTTCGACGACCTCGATGCCGCGCCCACCCCCGTCGAGACCCAAGACTCGCAGGCGGGCTCCATGCCCCGCGCCTCGCACGACGATCCGAACGCAGGGGTGCCCCAGCTCATCGGCTCCGACTCGCCCGCGCCCGAGGTCGCCCGCCGACCGTCCTCGATCGGGGCCCACGTGGCCGACCTCACGCTCGACGAGACCATCAGCTTTCGTGTCCGCGTGCCCGCCGACGAGCTCGGCCAGTGGGAGGCCGCGCGACTCTCGGTCCGTCCGATCCACCTGCGCGGTCGCGGCTATCCGCTCGTCGGCGTGCGCGTCGTGGGCTCGTACATGGGCCAGGTCGGGTGCATCGATGCGGTCGTCGATGTCGGCAGCGCGCTGGCCACCGATGTGTTTCGGCGGCTGTCCGAGCGCTTCGAGGTCACGCTGCACCTCGAGCACGGCTCGCGCGACGTGAGCCGCACCATCCTCGCCGACGGGCTCGAGCCCAACGCGGCGCTGTGCGTGGAGTCGGCCCGCGGGATCCTGGCCCGCGGCGAGTACCCGCCGCAGGAGTTCGACAAGGCGCGCCACCTGCTCGAGGCCGAGCCCGCCGAGACCCGCTTGGCTCGGCCCGAGCTCACCATCGCCGCGGGGGCCTACCAGCACATCATCGGCGCGCGCGAGGCCATCGCGGCGCTCGAGCACCTCGAGCGCGTCTCCCAAAAGGACACGCTCGCCCGCCTGCTCGAGGTCGATGGCCTGCCCATGGCCGAGTACGATGCGATCCGCCGACGCGTGCTCGAAGGATCGCTGGCCCATGGCTTGTGCGCCCCGCGACGGTTCTGGCGACGGCTGGTCGCCTCCGGCCTCGCCCGCGATCTCGAGGACTACGCGCGAAGGCTGGCCACCCACCGCGCCGAGCACGAAGGCGAAGAGGGCGACCTCGACGAAGAGGCGGCCAACGAGGCGTGGCTGGCGATCCACGATCTGTGTCGCGGCAAGGACATCACGCCGCCGCCCGAGCTGCGACGCGCCCTCGACATCCCCGAGCCCGCCGCGCGCCCACGACCCCCCGCACGACGGCAAGCCTCCGGTGAGATCCGCTCGGGCGAGATCAGCAGCGGCACGCAGCCGCCCCCCTCGCTCGCAGTGGCCGTCGCGCCCGTCGGTCCGCTCGGGGCTCGCCTGCGCAGCCCCAGCCAGCGCCTGCGCGCGGCCACCGAGGTCTTGCAGGGGCGCTCCTCCCCCGACGACGTGGGGCAGGTGATCGACGCGCTCGAAGAATTCGAGACGAGCGAGCTGCTCGCGTTGCTGCCCGACCTCGCCGAGCTCGGGCTGCGGGCGGTGCCCGGCTTGGTGGGCAAGCTTCGCTCCGAGCGTCGCGAGGTGCGACAAGCGGCCACCATCATCCTGGGGATGTCTCGCGATCCGGGCGCCATGCAGCGCCTATCGGAGCACCTTGTATGGGAGCCAACCACCGTGTGGCTCGACGTCGCACGTGCGCTGGGCTGGTATGGGACGAGCGCCATTCGCAGCCTCTGCCAGCTGCTGCGCCAGGAAGCGGCCAGCCCTCGCGAGCAGCTCGCCATCGATCGCGTGGCGCGGGCCTTGGCCGAGATCGCGGTCGCACAGGGCTCCGGCGACCCGCAGGCGAGCAGAGAGGCCGTGCGCGGGCTCGCCGACGCCTCCGATCCCAGGGTGTCCACGGCGGCGCGAAGGGCCATGACGAGCTTGGCCGAGGTCACCGCGTCGGGCGCCCAGATCCGCGGCGAGATTCCGTTGAGCGAGGTCACTGAAATTCGGGCCTTTGCGCGGCGTGCGTACGAGGCCATCATGGTGCCCGAGCTCGAGGTCGAGGCCGAGGCCTGAGCGCCCGAGCAAGCCTCCAAACCCTGCCTTCGTCCCGACCGTCCCCTGCAAGCCGAACGACATGCGCTACGGCATCTTCAGTGACACGCACGCCAACCTCGACGCTCTCGAGGCGGTGCTGCGCCAGTTCGACAAGCAAAAGGTCGACACCCTCGTGTGCATCGGCGACACGGTCGGCTACGGCTCGCAGCCCAACGAGTGCTGCGACAAGGTCCGCTCGCTCACCCGCTACACCATCCTCGGCAACCACGACGCCGCCGTGGCCGGGCGCATGGACTACAGCTACTACTACGACGCGGCCCGCGAGGCGCTGGACCACCACGCCCGCGTGCTCACGCCCGACAACATGAAGTGGCTTCGCAAGCTGCGCTATCGCGAGTCCGATGGCGACACCCACTTCTGTCACGGGTCCCCGCTCGACCTCGAGCAGTTCGAGTACATCTTCACGATCGACCAGGCCGCAACCTGCATCCCGATCTGGGAGAAGCTCGGGCAGGTGACCTTCATCGGTCACTCGCACCTGTGCAAGTCGTACGCGCTCGGCAAGCAGCGGGTGTACGAGGTGATCACCAAGCAGTTCGAGGTGCACCCCGAGTTCCGCTACATCGTGTCGGTCGGCTCCGTCGGCCAGCCGCGCGACCACGACCCGCGCGCCAGCTTCACGATCTACGACAGCGGCCAGGGCCTGTTCGAGTTCCACCGCGTCGAGTACGACGTCGCCGCCGCCGCGCAGCGCATCTTCGACAACGAAGCCCTCTCCGACAGCTTCGGCGCGCGCCTCTTCGCGGGCGTCTAGTCCGGCGGCTGGTCGGGCGCCTTGCTGGTCCTCGGGCTGGGCAGCTAGCTCGGCGTAGGGCCGCGGCTGCGGTCGAGCAGCCCGAGGTCGTCGCGTAGCGCGGCGGCCATCTGGGCGTAGTCGATGAGCCCGGCGCGATGCATGCGGCGCACGTGCTCGCGCAGCATGTCGTTCCACTCGGCGTCGACCTGGCCATCGATGAAGCGCACGGCGAACCGCTGCGGGGCCGGGGCCAGCGCGGCGAGGTGGATCGCCTGGAGCACCGACAGCCGCGCCGCCGGCTTGCCGAAGTAGAGCTGCGCCGCCTCATCGACCCCGTGGGCGCCAGGCCCGAGCTCGATCACGTTGAGGTAGAGCTCCATGATCCGCGCCTTGTCGGTCGACGCCTCGAGTCGCGCGGTGAGCAGCGCCTCCTGCAGCTTGCGACCCCACGAGCGATCGACCCCGAGCCACAGGTTGCGCGTGGCCTGCTGCGAGATCGTGCTCGCGCCCCGGCTCACGCGCCCCTGCACCAGGTTGTGCCAGAACGCGCCCTCGATCTGCTCGCGGTCGAAGCCGTCGTGGTGCCAGAAGCGACGGTCCTCGAGCACCACGAACGCGCGGGCGAGCAACGGCACCTCACGCAGCGACACGTAGCCCGGCGCGCCCGCGACCATCAGGCGCGTGCGCTCGTGGCCGCGCTCGTCGACGAAGCGGTGGCGATAGGGACCCGAGAGCGCGGCGAGGTCGAGGCGTGGGTCATCGGCCACGACCGTGCAGCGCTCGAGGAACGGGAACTCGAAGTCGAGCCGACCCGGCGTCGGGTGCTCGACCTCGGCCTCGGCCCGCGCGCGGGCCAGCGCCCTGCGATCGAGGTGGAGCTCGGCGCGGCCCTCCAGCTCGCCCTCGAGCCGGGTGCCCTCCACCATCTCCGACATCCCCATCGGAAACGCATCGACCAGCGCCTGGCAGGGGAGGGGGGCCAGCTCGGTGCGGAGATCGAAGGCGTCGGGCCCGAGCTGAGCGTGGACCATGATCCGAGCCTCGCGATGCGCCAGCCACAGCGAGCCCGCGGTGACCGTGTCGCTCCACGAGACCTCGCCGTGCAGCGCGAGCGCATCGAGCTCCACCGGTGCACGCGCGAGCTTGGGATGATCGACCACGAGACCCTCGACCACCAGCTGGTCGATGCGCGCGGCCGCCTCGGCGGAGCCCAGGCCCTCGAGCTCGAGCTCGGCGTCGAGCCGGGCATCGTCGATGTGGACCCCCCAGCGCGCGCGCGTCTGCTCGCCCACGCGGCCCAGCGTGGACAAGGCGAAGCCCTCCGCGCGCACGCCGATCGACGCAGGCATGCCCCCGCCCTCGGGGAGCGAGGTCGTCAGCGTCACGTGGCCACCCTCGGCATCGTGGAGCACGGCGTGCAGTCCCTGGCGCGAGACCGTGAGCGCAGCCTGGGCGGTCGGCCCGTCGGCGAGCTCGATGGCCCCCTCGGCATGCCAGCGGCGGGGGTCGCCATCGACCGCCCGCGCGGTCCAGCGCTCGACCCCGCGGGCATGCAGCCCGCGGGTCTTCAAGGAAGCACCGAACCCCGCCGTGGCCCCGCCGTGACCATCGAGATGGAGCTCGGGATCCTCCACCGTCAACGTGAGGCCCCGACTCGACCACACCGCTTGGCCATGCGCGTGCACATGGACGGGGATCCCGCGGGTGTGGAGGGGCGGTCGTCCGGGACGAGGGCCCGGGGCCTTCGGGTCGGCTGCCAACCGAGGTGGCAGCTGGCGAGACGGGCGGGGCGGCGACAGCCCCCGGCCCAGGCGCAGCCCATGGGCGTCCACCCGCAGACCCGTGCGGTCGACGGTTACCGAGATCTCCTCCGCCTCCACGTGCACGCCCGCTTGCTCGCGCCAGGCGTGCCATAGGCGGAGGCCGTCGAGGTCCACGTCGGCCCGCGCCAGCCCGCCGCAGACCGCATCGGCGCGGTCCCCCGGGCAGCGAGCAACCCCTTGGCGTAGCGCACGTAGCGCAGTCCACTCGGCGGCCGCCGGGCCGGCCGAGGCCAGGGTCCCAGCCAGCAGCGCGGCGAGCGTGGCAACCGAGCGTCTCACTGGAGCAGCATCGACGACGAGGTCCGGGAGGACGACCAGACCGGGGTGTGCAGCAGCAGCGGATCGACGATTCGGCTGACGAGTGCGTCGTAGCTCAGCCCCGCAGCCTGCGCCACACGCGCTGCCACGCCGTCGCGGTGCAGCGGCGGCAGCGGCTCGACCTCGAGGATGGTCTCGTTGTGGCGGGTGTTGAGCACCACGTCGACCCGGGTGATCCCGCGGTGCAGCCCTAGCGCGGAGGTCGCGCGGCGGGCCAGGTTCTCGACGCCATCGCGGCGACCCCGCGGGAGGTCGGCCGGACAGGTCATCTCGTTGACGGTCCCATTGGAGCCGCGGCCGACCTCGGCGATGCCGAGCACCCGGTCGTCGAGCAGCACCACCTGGAGCTCCCGGCCCTCGACCGAGCGCTCCAGCAGCACCTCTTGATCGATGTCCAGCGCGCGCTCGATGGCCGCGCGAACCCCCTGGGGGGTCTCGAGCCGCGAGATGCCCTCGCCATGAGCCCCGCGGCGTGGCTTGACCACGCAGGGCCAGCCCAGCAGCTCCAGCGCACGCTCGTCGGCCTTCCGACCCGGGCCTAGCGCGACCGCCGCGGGAACGGGTAGGTTGTGGTAGGCAAGCAGCTGACGCGACCTCACCTTGTCGAACGCCAGCGCCGCCGCACTGCCCGAGGGCCCCCCAAACGGAAGGCCGCGCAGGTCGAGCAGCGCCTGGATGTCGCCCTGGCTGCCCCTGCGCCCATGGAGCGCCAGCAGACAGGCCTCGACCCCGCTATGCCGGAGGGTGAGATCCAGGTCCTCGTCGACCAATAAAGGAAGGGCCCGATGGCCCAGCCGACCGAGGGCCCCGGCCAGATCCAGGGCGCTACGGTGGTCCGACAGCGCAGGGGAGGGCCCAGCGGTGGTCGAGGTGAGGACGCCGAAGGTGAGCGGACGCATCGCATTTCGCGCTAGCAGGGCTTGCCAACGTGGCGCAAGTTTTTGGATAAATGGGGGAGAGCGCCGGCCGCGAAACGCGACGGTCGGCGGGAAAACCGGATGACCTTCCTCGAGGCCGCGATCGAAGTCCTTCGCCGAGCCGATGGGCCGCTCCATTTCAGCGAAATGGCGAAGCGAGCCGTCGAAGGCAATCTCCTTTCCCACGTCGGGCGCGACCCGGAGGCGGCGATGCAGTCGTGCCTCAACTCCGCCGTCCGCAAGGGGCATGACGGAGAAGAGCCGCTCATCGTCCGCGACAAGCCGGGCGTCTATGGTCTACGCCCTGGTGCCGTGCTTCCGGATCCACCGGCAAGACCGGCACCCAAGGCTAGCGAAAAACCAATCAAATCGGTGGTTTCAGTGGCAGAAGCTAAAGCGTCGGGCGAAGCGCCGGAGCGTAAGCGTCGTCGTCGTACGAAGGCACGGGGAGAGGCGCCTGCGCCCGTCTCCGTCGAAGTGCTGCCGGCTCGCAGGGCCGCCAGCAAGAAGAAGGCGAAGGCTCGATCACGATCCGCAAAGGTCGAGACCGCCGAGGCCAGCGAGGAAGAGGTCGACGAGCTCGAAGACGGTGTCGACCTCGAGGTCGATGACGACGAGCTCGACGACGACGAGGACAACGGCGCGGTGGAGGTCAAGCACGTGGAGTTCGAGGCACCCTCGGGGTCCGGGCTCGACGGGATCACCGATGTCGCCCTCGTGATGGCCAACGCCATGTCTCGCCTGGTCGAGGAGCGGCCCGAGCTGCGCGACGAGCTCGACGCGATGCAGCAGGCGATCGAGGCCAGCACCCCGCTGCCGGTCGAGAGCCCCGGTCGCTCCGCGGAGCGGCCCGGACCGCGTGGCGGGCCCCGTGAGCGCGATCGGGAGCGAGAGCGCGAGCGAGACGACGAGCGCGGAGGTCGGCGCAGGCGTAGGCGTAGGCGTCGAGGCAAGCGCGTCGAGTGGTCCGGCGGCGCGAACTCTCGCACGGCGGCGGCCAACATCAACGACAAGCTGCTCGACAACGTGGCTCAGGTGCTCGAGGACGCGGGAACGCGCTCTTTGCACGTGCGACAGGTGGCCGAGACCCTCGCCAACAAGGGGGTCCTCGGAGGAGAGATCTCCGAAATCGAGCGTGCGGTCACCGCCGCCATTCTGGTCGACATCCGCAGCCGAGGGCGTGCCTCGCGCTTCGCCGCTCGGGGGGACGCTCGCTATCAGCTCCAAGGCACCCGCTTGCCCGAGAAGGCGGCCAAGGCCGAGCAAGGCCTGCGCTCCGCCGCGAGCCTCGTCGTCACCGAGACGCGCGCCCAAATCATCCAATGGCTTCAAAGCCTTGGGGCCCGAGCCCTCGAGTCATTGGTGAGGATCCATCTGCAGCGCGAGGGCTTCACGCTGGTCGCTGCGCTGCCGCCGAGTCGAGGGCTGGGCAAGCTGGTCGTCGAGGATCCGGATCCCGAGTTCGAGGAGTCGCGGCTGCTGGTCTTGGTGGTGCCGCGGCGCACCACGGTCGAGCCCAAGGCCTGGGAGGGCGAGGCCGAGCGCAACAACTGCGGGGGCGTCGTGATGTTCGCCATGGGCGAGGTCGACGACGGCCTGGCCGGCGAGGCCCGCGTGATTGGCGCAGGCGAGCTGGCCCAGTGGATGGTCGATCAGGAGGTCGGCGTGGATCGGCTGCGCATCGAGGTGCCCGTCATCGACCCCACGTTCATCGAGTCCATCGGCGGGCTCGACACCTGAGCCACCGCGTGGGCCGCGTGCCGCGATGAGCGCACCCGAAGCGCCGCCACCGCCGGACCGGCTGCTCGCGCAGTGGCTCGGGCGTGGGCGGTTTGCGCCGGTCCTCGAGCAGCAGCTCTCCGCGCGTAACGCGCTGGTCGAGGGGCGCGGCCCCGCGATGATCTTGTTGGTCGAGCACCCGCCCGTGCTGACCCTCGGTCGGCGTGGAGAGCGCGCTGACGTCCTCTGGAGCCCTGCGCAATTGGCGGCACAGGGGATCGAGGTCTGCGAGAGCCCGCGCGGCGGTCAGGTCACGCTCCACGCGCCGGGTCAGCTCGTCGCCTATCCCATCCTTCACATCGGCTGGCGGGTGCGCGAGCACATCACTCGCCTGGGTCGGGTGGCGGCCCGCTTCTTCGCCGAGCTGGGCGTGCCCGATCCCGAATTTCGGCTCGAGCACCCGGGGGTCTGGATCGGTGAGCACAAGCTCGCCTCGATCGGCGTCCACGTCAGCCGCGGCGTCACGGTCCAGGGCATCGCCATGAACCTCGATGTCGACCCCGCCTTGTTCGGCTCGCTGGTCTCCTGTGGCATGCCGGGCCCCCCGGTGGTGCGCAACGCCAAGGACTTTGGCGCGCGTCCCATTTCCCTCCCCGCGGCGGCCCGGCGCTGGGCCGAGCTGTTTGCGGACGATGTCGGCGCCCCGCTCGAGTGGGACCCATCCCTGCCCGCGGAGGCGCCGCTCGGCGTGGGGTGAGCATGCAGCCACGTGCTATCGTCGAGGCCGTGGCGACGGGCCAACGCCGTAGGCTGCGCTGGGTGGCCGCGCTGGGGCTCTTGGGCGGGTGCGGCGCGGCGCCCTCCGAAGTGGCCGACGAGCCTTACGTGCTCCACCTCGAGGCTCGCTCCGCGGGGTCGTTTGGCGGCCGCGGGCAGTCGGCCTGGATCGACGACGTGGTGGTCGAGGGGCTGGCCCACGCGCGTTGGTTCCGCGCCAGCGGGGCGGGTCCCGAGCTCCCGGGGCGCCTGCGGTTCGAGGAACGGACCACGGCCGACGGCACTCCGGTGCTCCACGTGCACCTCCTCATCGAGCCCGATCCGCGCCTGGCGGGCGAGCTGCTAGCGGGGGAGCAGCTCGAGGCGTTCGTCGAGCTCGAGCGCCGCGACGGCACGATCGAGCTGCGCCGCGACCTCCCGCTCGCCGTCGAGCGCGCGCTGGCGCTGGTCGACGCCAAGCTCACGGTGGTGCGTGGGTCCGTGGAGGACCTCGAGCAGCTGCTCCGCGACGAGGATCCCGAGGTAGTGTGGACGGCGCTCGAGGGCGTCGAGCGCCGCCGCGTTCGCGCGCTGGATGGCGCGGTATCCGCGCTGCTCGAGCATCCGCAGGATCGGGTCGCGCTGCGCGCGATGGAGTGCCTCGGCGTGATCGGCGGCCCCGAGCACGCGCCTGGGTTACTGCGCGTAGCCCGCTTGGCCGACCGTGCCCATGCCAATCGGGTCTATGAGGCGCTTGCCAACCTGGGTGGCGAGTATGCCCGAGGTTTCTTGGCGTTCGCTGCCCGTAACGAGGATGACCCCGAGCTGGCCTCGCTGGCCGCCCAAGCTCTCGGGCGCCTCGATGCCACCGAGCCCGCGGGATCCGGGGAAGGCGTAGAGAGGGGGCATCGCCAGTGACCGTTTGGATCGCACTGGTGGCGGGCCTCGTCGCGAGCGCGGCTCCAGCGACTGGCGCTGCGCCCCCGGCGGCGGCGCCCACGGGTAAGAGCGCGCCGCCCGCCGAATCCGCGCCCGCAGCGCCGCCCCCGTCTGCGCCCGCGGGTGAGAGCGCGCCGCCCGTCGCTGCGCCGCCGACACCCGCGCCGCCCAGCGAGCCGCCGACGCCAGTCGCGGAGCCGGCCGCCGAGCCGGCCGCCGAGGACGGCAATCGCGCGCCAGCCGAGGCCGCCGAGCCAGGGCCGGTCGAGCCTGCCCCTCTACCCACGAAGGCCCCGGCCGCTCCCGACCCGTCCAGTCCCCGTGCGATTGGCGGGGCCTACGACACTCCGCTCCCGCCGCCCCCAGCCCCTGCCGATCCGGCCACGATCACGACCGGTCCCTGGCGTGGACGGGCCTGGCTGGGGGTCGGGCTCCTTGCCTCGATCCCCATCGCGGGGCGCTCGCCGGCGGCGGGCGGCGTCGTGTCCGTGGTGGGGGAGCTGACCCTGGGCTGGCGTCTACGCTCGTTCGTGGCCCTCCATAGCTCGGTCTCGAGCTTCGCCCACGATGCCGGCCAGCGTACCTTCGCGACCGTGGACGGCCCCGTCACCGAGCTCGTATTTGGCCGCATCACCGCCTTCGACCTGGTCACGGCGCGCTTCTTCGTCCCCGTGCCCGGGCGCATCGAGCCCTGGGGGGAGGTTGGCGTGGGCGTGGGGATCCGTCGCGGTCCCTTCTCCGTCGAGCGGCAGGCAGCCGGTCTCGCGCGCGTGGGCCTGGGGGTCGATTTTTGGTTGGCCCACAGCCTCACGCTCGGGATCTCGAGTGCCTACCGCACGACGGTGATCCGCGACGCCGTAGGCCACGGGCTACGCGCAGGTGCCGATCTCGCGATCCACTGGTGACCGACCCGACCGGCGCACTCGTTTTAGTTGGCAGATTGTAGCAACCGAGCCGCCAATCTCGGTGTCTACTGTTGGTGAGTGTCCCGCACCGAAGAAGCGATAGCCAACTTGATTGGCGATCTGAGCGACTCCTTCGGTGAGGTCGCTCGACTTGGGGACGGGGCTGAAGGGGGTGCGCTCGTCGCCACCGAGCGCGCGACCGGCCGGCGGGTGGTGCTCAAGCGAGTCCCGCCGGGCCACTCGAGGGCGGTTCGCTTTGCGTTTGGCGTGCTGCGGCGCGCTGGTTCTCCCCACCTCCCTGCACCGCGGGCGCTGCTGAGCGGAGGCGACGGCTCGGGCTGGATGGTGACCGACTGGGTCGCAGGGGCGCCGCTGCCCTTTGCGCGGGCCGAGCGGGTG
Organism: Nannocystaceae bacterium; assembly: GCA_041600735.1. Taxonomy (GTDB): domain Bacteria; phylum Myxococcota_A; class Polyangia; order Nannocystales; family Nannocystaceae; genus Paraliomyxa. The sequence continues at coordinate 13,926 of JBFIJN010000018.1, read as the reverse complement.
GCGGACGCATTGGGGGAGGCACGGGCCGTCGCCCATGCGCTCGCCGCGATCCACGGGGCCGGCACGCACCACGGTGACGTCGCCCCCTCCAACGTGCTGGTCACGCCCACCGGCGGGGTGGTGCTCGTCGACCTCGGTCAGCTCGGTCGCCATGGCATGGGTACGCCGGGCTTCCTCGCGCCGGAGGTGCTCGCGGGTGGCGGTGGCCCCGCGGCCGACCGCTTCTCGCTGGGCTGCCTGCTGTGCCTGCGGCTGCTCGGCGAGCCGCCATGGCGTCGGCCTGAAGCCCTGCTCGAGGTGCGCGACGTGGCGGCGGTTCGAGCTCGGCTCGACGCGCTGGGTGCGGCCGCCCTCGAGCCGCCGGTGCGCGCGATCCTCCTGCGCCTGCTGCACCCGCAGCCGCACCAGCGGATCGCCGATCCCACGCAGCTGGTGGCCCATCTCACCCGGCTTCACACCGCTGCGGCCGCGGGGCTCGATCTCCGCGGGGCCGAGCCGTGGTGGCCCCCGGCGCGCTGGCCCTACCGCGGCCCCGCGCTCGGCGAGCTCGTCGAGCAGCTCGCGGGATCCCAGCCTCCGCGGCTCGTCGCCGTCGCTGGACCGGCCGGTGTTGGGCGAGGCCGCGTGGTCGAGGAGCTCGTACAATCCGTGCAGGCCCACGGCCACGTCGCGGCACGGGCGTGCGAGCCGTCTCGCTTGCCGCAGCTGCTCGGGCAGCCGGGGCCGTGGCTCGAGGCCTGGCGCACGTCGGCGGTCGGAGGCGTGCTCGGTCTGCTCGAGCGCCCCTCGTGGCCCAACGCGCTGGCCGCCGCCGATGCGACGCGGCTGCGCGCGACGGTGCTCCAGGAGATCGCGGCGCAGGCCTCGGCAACCCTGGTGCTCCCGGTCTCGATCGCGCTCGGGGCCGCCCTGGCCGAGCGCGGGGCCGTCGTGGTGGGCGTGGAGCCATGGTCCGTGGATGATGTGGCCGAGCTGCTCGAGGGGGTCGTCGATCCGCCGCGGCGCCACGCGTGGGCGCAGCGACTGCACGCGGCCACGGGGGGCTGGCCCGGGCGAGTGGTGCGAGCCGCCGAGGCTTGCGCCGCGGCGCAGCTCGAAGAGCCCACCGCGCCCGCGGTCGTGGATGCGCTCGCGCGGGCAGCCGAGGGTGCACCCGAGCTCGGCGCGGGGGTGGCCCGCGCGGTGATGCTCGCGGTGTGGGGCGGCGGCTCGGCCGTTGGCGCGCTGCCGTCCCACTTGCACGATGGCGAGCGGCCATGGGCCACGGTCGAGGCGGCGGCGCGTCGGCGTCTGGGGTCCGAGCTGCTCGAGCTCGCCCGCGACGTCGCGGTGGCGGCCGACAGCCAAGGGGAGGGGTTGAGCCTCGCGCTAGCGGTCGACGCCGATCACCCGGCGACGATCGAGCAGCACCTCGCCGCTCGAGGCGAGCTCACACCCGCGCTCGGCCGCTGGCTCGACGAAGGTGGGGCTGCGCGACTCTCCGCGCCCACCGTGGCCGCGGTCATGCGCCAGCGCCTGGCGCTTGGTGAGGTCGACGCAGCGCTGGGCCTGGCCGCCCATGCCGACTGTGCGGAGGGCTGGTTGGTGCAGGCACGCGCGCTTCAGCGTCGCGGTCGGCTCGGCGAGGCACGGGCGTGCGCCGAGCGAGCCGTGACGGCCCCCGATGCCACGGTGGCCTGGAGCGCACGCGGTCTGCTGTGGCGGCTCTCGATCGATGAGGGGCGCGCCGCCGAGGCGCTCGCGCAGGCCCGCGAGGCACTGGCCCTCGCTCCTTCGTCCGGGCTCGGCCCCGCCACCGCGCGCTTGTGGGCGGGGATGGCCGCGCTCGCGTGCGCGGAGCATGAGCAGGCCTCGGCGTGGCTCGACGACGCGGTGGCCACCGTGGGCGAGGCGCAGGGGAGCGAAGCGGCCGGCGTGTTGGCCAGAGCGCACCAGCTGCACGGCAACCTCGCGCAGGCCCGCGGCGATCTGCGAGCCGCCCAGCGTCGCTACGCGCAGGCGGCCGAGGCCTTCGAAGCGGCGGGTGAAGCGGTGGGGGGCTCGATGCTGCGCGGCAGCCTGGCGGGGCTGGCCGTGCTCGCCTACGACTTCGCAGGAGGCCTGGCCCACGGACGCGCGGCGATCGGTGGCTTGGTCGCTCGAGGTCAGCTGTCTGCGACGCTCGAGGCCGGCCTCAACCTCGTGCAGCTGCTGGTGCGCATCGGCGACGAGCAACAAGCCCGTGCGCTCGGGCGCCTGCTCGACGATCTCCACGGCGGCGCCGAGCCGGGGCTGCCCAAGGCCCGGCTCGAGCGCGTGCGAGCCGAGCTCGCGACGCTGCGCCTGCATCCCGGTCCACACGGTGCGATCGCTCGCGGGGCCCAAGCGGCCGCCGAGTCTCGCTTCGTCGGCGCGGCCCAAGCCTTGGCGCACGCGGGCGCCGCGGCCGAGGCCTGTGAGGCGTGGCGTCGCGCGGCGGGGCTGGCCCGCGTGCAGGGCCAGCTGGAGCGCGCGCGGGCTCACCTCGAGCGCGCGCGGGCCAACGCCGGCGAGGACCCCGACGCGCACGCCGAGCTCGAGCTCGAGGCGGCGCTCCAGGATCTCGCCGGGGCCCCGCTCGAGACCTCTTCTTCTTCTGCCTCGGCCGCGGTCCTCGTCGCAGCGAACCGCAAGGGTCCGCTCGATCGCGCGCTCGATCGCCTGGCGCGGCTGCCCGATCCACGCACGTGGCTCGACCGCGGCCGCATCGATCTTGCATGGGCCTACGACCGCACGTTGCTCGCGGCGCTACGCCAGCGGCTCCCCGCCGAACACCCCGCCCGTCGCCGCGTCGCGCAGCGCTGGCGCTCCACCCTGGACCTCGTCATGAAACAGACCGGACCTCTCGATCGAACCGCCGTGCGCGGTGCCTTGCTCGTAGATGGGGGTGACCCCCAGCCGCTTCGCGATCTCCTCGCCGAGCTCGACGACGCGGGTGTCTCGGCGCGCGCGCCCGCGAGCGTGGCTCCGCCCGCGGTCCCCGACTCGCCGGATCACGCGCGGCTCGAGCAGCTGCTGCGCATCTATCGTCGCCTGGCTCGCGAGGATCGACTCGATCTCCTGCTGCAGCAGGTGGTCGACGCGATGATGGACCTCACCGATGCCGAGCGCGGTGCGGTCGTGGTGCTGCCCACCGCCCACACCCCGCGCCTCGAGGTCACGCGCGAGCTCGCCGAGGGCAGCGAGGGCGTTCGCTTCTCACGCTCGGTGATCGAGCGCGTGCTGCTCGAGGGGGAGCCGGTGCTCTCGGTCGATGCCGCGGCCGACGATCGCTTCGACGGCTCGCGCAGCATCAGTCACCTCAACCTCCGCTCGGTCCTCGCGGTGCCGCTGCAGTTTCGTGGCGAGCGGCTGGGGGCGGCCTATGTCGATCATCGCCTCCGCCGCGGAAACTTCGACGAGCACGATCTGGCGCGAATGGAGGAGTTCGGCGAGCTGGCTGCGCTGGCGGTGGCCCACGCGCGGGCGCTGGCCGAGCTGCGCGCGCAGACCGAGGCGATGAGCGCCCAGCAAGCCGAGCTCGCGCAGCTGCTCGAGGTGCGCGAGGTCGAGGTCATCGGCCTGCGCGAGGAGGTCCGCAGCGCGCAGGGGCCCACGCCCCGGGGCTACCGCGGCATCATCGGCAGCACGCCCGTCATCACGCGGATCTTCAAGCTCATCGATCGGGTCGCCGACGCCGAGGTTCCCGTGGTCATCCACGGCGAGAGCGGCACCGGAAAGGAGCTCGTGGCCCGAGCCCTGCACGAAGCCGGGCCGCGCCGCAGCGGCCCCTTCATCGCCGAGAACTGCGGAGCGATCCCCGAGACGTTGCTCGAGAGCGTGCTGTTCGGTCACGCCAAGGGGGCGTTCACGGGGGCCGGAGCCGCGAAGGCGGGGCTGTTCGAGGCGGCCAGCGGCGGCACGATCTTTCTCGACGAGGTGGGGGAGACGAGCCCCGCGATGCAGACCAAGCTGCTGCGCGTGCTGCAAGAGGGCGAGCTCCGCAGGGTGGGCGAGAATCGCTCGCGGCCGATCGACGTGCGGGTGATCGCGGCGAGCAATCGCGATCTTCCGGCGATGGTCGAGCGCGGCGAGTTCCGCCGCGATCTCTACTACCGCATCAACGTGATCAAGATCGAGCTGCCGCCGCTGCGCGAGCGGATCGACGATCTGCCCGCGCTCATCGAGCACTTCTTGCGTTGCCACCAGAGCGACGCTCGCCCGCCGCTGCGGGTCTCGCCCGCGGCCATGCGGCGCCTCGCGCAGCACCCGTGGCCGGGCAACGTGCGCGAGCTCGAGAACGAAGTGCAGCGCTGGGTCGCCCTGGTCGAGGGCGAAGTGGGGCCCGAGGATCTCTCGATGGGCCCGGGCGGCGGGGCCTCTGTATCCGCGACCGAGCTCGGGCTCGAAGACGACGAAGACCTCCGCATTCGACCCCGGATCGATCGCATGGAGCGGGCGCTGATCGCCCAGGCGATGGACCGCACCGCGGGCAACCAGACCAAGGCGGCCGAGCTGCTGGGCCTCTCGCGCTACGGGCTGCAGAAGAAGCTCCGGCGCCAGTCCGACGCCGACGCCGAAGGGGAGGGGGAGTCCTAGTGCCGCTGCCAACGCTGGTGGCGATCTGCCACCCGAGTGTCGTAAACTTGATTGGCAGAGCCCGTCCCTGGGCGCTGCAACTGCCCGTGCTCACACAAGCCGCGTCGCGGAACGCGACTTGCTAGACTGGTACCGGAGACTTGCCCACCATGCTTCGCCCTGTGCATCGCGCGTTCTCCGGCTTCCTGCTCGCTACCCTCGGCATGGCGGCCTGCGTGGATCACCAGCCCGAGCCGGCCTTCCGCGCCTCGGTGCTGATCGATGACCGCGGGATCTCGATCCCACTGCCCCCGCCTAGTCTCGTCGACGAGCCCGAGCAAGAGGTCGACGTCGCGGGTGAGGTGATCGGCCTGGCCAATGGCGGTGCAGATCTACGGGTGCATGTCGCCGACCGCATGGGCGGCGCCGAGATCGACGCGGGGCTCGTCGAAGGCAGCCACACCTTTCATGCGCAGGGGCTGGCGATCGATCTCTCCAACAACTGTCTCGAGCTGTGGCTGGTGGACGCCGATGGTCGCGAGGGCGAGCGCACCGACTATCGCGCGGTGATCGACGCCTCGGGTCAGGCCATCGAAGTCTTCGACGGCTGCGACTGAGATCCGGCCCCGGATCCAACGGATCCAACCAAAGCAGAGGGCGCGAGCGGCATGGCCGGCTCGCGCCCTTCGTTCTCGTTCACTCGGCCGCGGCTACTTGGTGCGCTTGGCCTTGAACGGGATGTAGAACGTGGCGCCCACCTGCATGGTCACGTTGTGGAAGATGTCCTTGTCGGCCTTGTCCACGAGCGGCGGGATGTCGGTCACCGTGGTGTTGAGACCCGCGATGTTGTTGCGCGTGACGATGTCCTGCACCTCGAGGTTGATCGACACGAAGCGAGACGCGAACAGGTTCACGCCGCCACCGAACGAGGCGCCGATGTGAACGCCGTCGTCGGGATCGACCGGGTGCAGCAAGCACTCCGGATCCTGCCCCGAGACCATCGACGTGCAGTACGTGGCGGTGTTCGAGGGATTGGTGTCGAGCCCGAGCGACTCGGCGGTGCTGCGCGCGTCGGTGTGCTTGTTCCAGCCCACCAGACCCAGCCCACCGAACAAGTAGATGTCGTAGTTGGTGAAGGCCGCGGAGAACAGACCCAGCTTGCCTGCGAACGGGGTGAACACCGCGTCGATGCTGGCTTGCCACTGGGCGCGCGTGAGCCCGGCTTGGAAGTCGTGCAGGAGCGGCGCGGGGTTGTCGACCTCGGCGAGCGGGCGGCACGGGGCACCGCCGGCGGGCGCGGCCGGGCACGTGGGACCGTTGGCGACGCTGTTGTCGACCTGGCCGGGGGAGATGCCGACCGGAAGGCCGCCCCCGTCGATCGCCCGCAGCAGCGCCGAGTCGACCTTGACCACGCCGTAGCCAAAGCCTGCACGCGCGCCGATCCAGTCGGCGAAGTGGAAGCCCGCGCGCGCGCCCACGTACCCCATGTGCACGAACGGCTGCGACAGGCTCATCCCCACGTAGGGAGTGAGCTGGAAGCGAAATTTGCGCAGCTGGAGCTTCTTGCGAACGATGGGCTCGCCTTCCAGCACGCTCTTTCGCCCCCCCGGTGCAGCCGATGCCTGCGCGGGCGCCCAGAGCCAAGCCGCCGCGAGCACGGCAGTGACGGTGAGTAGCTTGCTAGTCGTCTTCATGTCGCGCGCGGCCTAGCGAGGAGTCGTGTACTCGAACGAGGTGGGGAAGAAGAAGCTCACGCCGACGAAGAACGTCACGTTGTGCGCGAGCTGGGGAGTCGAGGCTTCCTTGGCCCCCGCCGGGGAGTCGAGCGCCGGGAGATCGACGCCACCTGACGCCGTGTCGGGGCCGCGTTGCTCGGGCTCGAGGCGGTCGGCGAACAGCCAGTAGCGGACGCCGAGGTCGAAGGCGAGCCAGTCCACGCGGGGAATGTAGGTTCGCGAGTGGAACCCGATGACGCCGCCGCCCGTGAAGTTGTTGAACGGCTCGTGGAGTGCCTCGTAGCGCGGGATGACCCGCGTCTGCATCACGCCGCCGCCGATCGAGGCGCCCGCTTCCCAGTGCAGCAAGGCGCGATTGAAGATCGCGATCTTGCCGTACATGAAGTTGTACGTGAAGTTGAGGTTCGCCTGCCAAAGCACCTGGTTGGCGGTGAGCAGCAGACCCTCTTGGCGCCGGATGTTGTCGTAGCGCGGAGTCTTGGCGCCGATGAGGCCGGTGCCGACCAGGCCCAGGGCCATGCGGTTGGTGAGCCAGTAGTCGGCCTGCACGCCCACGGTGTAGTGGCGCACGTAGGGGTCGTTGACCGTGATGCCGAACTGCGGCTGGAGCTCGAAGCGCTTCTTCTTGAGCATCCGCTGGCGCTGGACGACGGTGATCAAGCCCATCTCGGCCTTGATCTGGTCTTCCTCGCTGTTGGCTTCGGGCTCTGCTTCTTCGGCCGTCGCAGCGGTCGAGGTGGAAGAGTCGTCGCCGAAGATGTCGTCGCCACCGTCGTCGGGCGGAGGGGTCGAGTCGTCGATGATCGGCTCGCCCTCCATGTCTTCGTCGTCGACGATGACGAGGTCGTCGTCCTCGGGCTCGGCGACGTCCGTCGAGGTGGTATCGGCGTATGCGGCCGACAACGCGCCCCACGAGACCGGCGGAGCTGCCGCCAGTGCAGTCGTGGGCATGGCCCCAAGGACGCCCAACGCGGGAGCGGCTAGGGACCAGAGGCCCGAGAGCGGGCCGGAGAAGAAGCGTCGCATGCTCACCTCAGAGAGAAGAAAATCGGGGTGACGTGGCGAGAGGGGGTGACGCATCGCAGGGTTTCGCGAGGTCATGCCCAACGTGTACCGCTAGTGGATACGTGTAGGGCAATTTTGCGAGCCGACCCTATCACAGCGTTCCAGACGCGCACAACTGGCCAACGGCAGGGGCGCGAGCCAGATTTGGAGCCGAAGAGGGGGGCCAAGAACAACATGATTGCACGGCGCTATGCATGGCTCGACTGGCTGGATGAGCCAAAAGCGCCGACGATGACTCGTCTTAGCTGGCGCCGTGGGGAGTTGTAAAGAGGCATCGCGCGGTGGGGGCTGGAGGGCGGTTGGCGGTCGGATGCGCTGGCGGGCAGGGGCGACGGGCGTTTCACGGGTGCGTGGGCCCGAGGTTTCCGCGCAGGCCACAGGGCGCCCGGACGCCGGGGTGGCGCGCCCGAGGAGGGCGCATCGGTTCAGGGGGAGGGCGGGTCGGCCAGCTCGGCGCGGTCTCGATCGGCCAGGAGCGCGTCGGTGAAATCCTCCGCATCGAAGGCGCGGAGATCCTCGATGCCCTCGCCGATGCCGACGTAGCGCACGGGGATGCGAAGCTCGTCGCACACCCCGAGCACCACGCCGCCCTTGGCGGTGCCATCGAGCTTGGTGATGACCAGGCCGGTGAAACCCATCGTCTCCTTGAAGAGGTGCGCTTGGGCGAGCGCGTTCTGGCCGATGGTCGCATCGAGCACGAGGTACGTGTCATGGGCGCCCGTGGTCGCGCTCTCGGGCTGGCCCTTGGCGATCGCCTTGGCGGCCGCACGGCCGACCTTGGCGAGCTCGTCCATCAGCTCCTTGCGCGTGTGGAGTCGACCGGCGGTGTCGCACAGCACCACGTCGAAGCCCTCGCGTCGACCGCGGGTGATGCCCTCGTAGATCACCGACGAGGGATCGGCCTTGTCGGCGCCCGCGTGCAGCGTGCAACCGACTCGCCGCGCCCACACGTCGAGCTGCTCGACTGCGGCCGCGCGGAACGTGTCGCCGGCGACGAGCAACACCTTGCGCCCGGCTCGGGTGTGCTGCGCCGCGAGCTTGCCGAGCGTGGTGGTCTTGCCGACGCCGTTCACTCCGATCATGAGGAGCACGTAGGGCCCGGGCTCGGGCGTGTAGTCGGGCTTGGGCGCATCGATCTCGAGCAGCTCGAGCACGGCCTGACGGATCACCGACCACACCGCGTCGGGATCGGCGACGTCCTTGTTGTCGAGCACCTTGGTCACCCGCTGCTGCAGCTTCTCGGCGGTGGCGGTGCCGATGTCGGAAGTGAGCAGCACCTCTTCGATGCGGTCGCGTAGATTGGCATCGACCTTGGGTCGACCCTTGAAGATGCGCGCGAGCTTGGCCACGAAGCCGCCGCGGGTCTTGGCCAGGCCCTGGCGGTAGCGCTCGCGCTCTTGCTCGCGGCGCGCGTCCTCGGCCGGGTCGGGGGCCGCCGCCGTGCGGGGCTTGTCGACCGGGAGCGGGACGGCGCGGCGGGGCTCGACGGTGGGGGCCGGTGGCTCGATCACGGCGGCCCTGGCCCCGGGGAGCGGCGGCGGCGTGAAGATGGCCTTGCGCGGACGGGGCTTGGGCTCGGCGGGCTGGGGCTCGGGCTCGGGCGGGACGAGCGGACCGTCCTCGGCGGTGTCGGCATCCGAGCGCGGACCCGACTCGGCCGCGGCGTCCTCGACGTCGGCCTCGGGCTCCTCGGGGGCGGCTCTCTCCGCTTCCTCTTCTTCTTCTTCGCGCTCGTCGCTCGTTGGGGTGGGTGCCTCGGGCTCACTCGCCGCGGGGGCCGGCGCGGGCTCCTCCTTGGCCGGCGCCGCCTTGCCGAGGGCCTTGCTCGGGGCCGGCGCGGGAGGGAGCGCGCGAGCCCGGGCGCGCACCACCAGGACGACGATGGCACCCAGTCCCAGCACCGCGAGCAGGATGAGGATCTCGTTGCCAGTCATCGGGCGTTGGAGCTATCGCCGTGGGGCCGCGAACGCAAGGGGGATCTCGCGGGGAGATCTGCAAAGACGCGATCTCGGTCGATTCGTGGCGGGCGATCTCCGTTCGGCGAGATCGCCCCGCGGGCCACCAAGCCCCGATGCCGCACGCTGGGCGGGCTCGGCGAGCGGTTGGATCCTCGCGGCAGGCGGGGCCTTCGAGATCTCGTCTACGGCATTCGAAGGTCTTTCTTCGTCGCGCGGGGGGTGCTATCCGAGGTTCGCGCTTTGGAGACGATCTCTCGATCGATCTCCCGTGCGATCGCCACTCATGAAGCTCAAGAAGATCGAGGTCGTCGGCTTCAAGTCCTTTGCCGATCGTCAGCTGGTGCAGGTCGATGAGCACGTCACTGGCGTGATCGGCCCCAACGGCTGCGGCAAGTCCAACATCGTGGACGCGGTGCGCTGGTGCATGGGCGAGCAGAGCGCCAAGCACCTGCGCGGCGCGGGGATGGCGGACGTCATCTTCGCCGGCTGCGCCACGCGCGGGCCCGGCGGGATGGCCGAGGTCACCCTCACGTTCGAGAACGATGGTCGCGGCGTGCCCGTGGGCGCGCTCGATCTGCCCGAGATCGGCATCACGCGGCGCCTGTTTGGCGACGGCACCAGCGAGTACCTCATCAACAAGGTCCCGGGGCGCCTGCGTGACATCACCGAGCTGCTGATGGGCACGGGGGCCGGGACCAAGGGCTACTCGATCATCGAGCAGGGACAGGTCGGCAAGATCGTCAGCAGCAAGCCGGAGGAGCGGCGGCACCTCATCGACGAGGCCGCCGGGATCACCCGCTTCAAGTCGCAGAAGGCGGCGGCCGAGCGCAAGATCGAGGCCACCCGCGCCAACTTGCTGCGCGTGACCGACGTCATCAGCGAGCTCGAGGGTCGCCTCGGGATCTTGCGTCGCCAGGCCCAGAAGGCGGAGCGCTTCAAGCGATACCGCGAGGAGCTGCGCGATCTCGAGCTGTGGATCGCGAGCCACAAATTCCTCGAGCTCGCCACCACCGGGCGCGTGCTGCAGGAGCGCCGCGAGGACCTCGCCCAGCAGGTCTCCGACGTCCGCCACACCATCACGGCTCGCGACGCGCAGATCGAGGCCAAGCGGGCGGAGCTCGTGACGACCGAGCGCAGGCTGTCCGAGCGCCAGCAGCAGGTCTACGACCTCGACAACCGGGTGCGGCTGCTCGAGGCCGAGGACGAGTATCGCCGACGCGAGCGCGAGGGTCTGCGGGGCAGCGCCGCGCAGGCGCGAGGCGAGGCCGAGGCGGGCGAGCGGGGGCTGGCCGGCGTCGAAGAGGAGCTCGAGCAGGTGCAGGCGGCGGTGCGCGAGCTCGACGCGGCCGGCGGGGCCCAAGGGCTGCGCGGTCGGGTGCAGGCGCTGCAGACCGAGCTGCACGCGGCGGAGCAGCGCCTCGAGGCCGTGCGCGCGACCGTCGATGGGGCTCGGCAGACCCGCGAGCTGGCCATGCAGCGGCTGGCCGCGGCCGAGTCGCGGCTGGCTGCGCTGGACGAGGCCGCCACCGAGCTCGAGGTGCGCCAGCAGCAGGTGGTGAGCGCCTGCGAGGCGTTGGCCCTGCAGCACGGGGGGCTCACCGAGGGGCTGACGGCCGCCGAGGCCAGCTTCGAGAGCGCCGCCGCGACGGTGGTGGAGCTCATGGCCCGGCGCGGTGAGCTCGACCGCGAGCGGCTCGCGCTGCGGCAGCGCGTGGTCTCGGCCGAGGTCGAGCTCGACACCCAGCGGGCCGAGGTGCATCGCTGCCGCTCGCGGCTGCAATCGCTGCAAGAGATCCAAGGGCGCTATCGCGGCTGCCACAGCGGCGTGCAGATGGTGATGGAGCACCGCGAGGAGCTCGAGGCCGGCGCCACGCTCGATGCCTCGGGAGGCGCGAGCGGGGGCTCGGGCCGCAGCTCGGGCGCGAGCCCGGTGCTCGGGATCCTGGCCGACTTCGTGTCCGCCCCGCAGCACCTCGAAGCTGCGGTCAGCGCGGTGCTCGGCGACAAGCTCGAGGGCATCGTGGTCGAGGGACCGGCGGTCGCGGTGCGCGGCGTCGATCTGCTCAAGCGGATGCAAGAGGGCCGCACCACGTTCCTGCCCCGCAATGCGCGGCCGTCCGAGGCCGCGGCGCGGGTCGAGGTCGAGCATGCGCCCGGTACCACGCTGGGCTGGTCCCGCGATCCCCATGCGTCGCCGTTTGGGCGCATCGAGGTGGTCGATCTCTCCGACGAGACCGGCACGCCCGCCGTCGCGGGTCTCGACGACGAGACGAGGGCTGCACCTGCGCCTTCGTCGGCTGGACCCGCGGCCGCGGGCCCCACGCTGCTCGAGGAGCCGGGCGTGCTGGGGCGGCTCGCCGATCTCGTCGATGTGAGCGGCGAGCTGGCCACGATGACGCGCGAGCTCATCGGCGACACGCTCGTGGTGGAAGATCTGCCGCGGGCGCTCGAGCTGTGGGCCACCCCGCAGGCGCGCCGCTGCCCGCTGGTCACCCTCGATGGCGATCGCCTCGAGCCCTCCGGCGTGGTGGTGGGCGGCTCGCCCACGGCCCTCGACTCGGCGCTCTTGCAGCAAAAGCGCGAGATCCGTGAGCTCGAGGAGATCCTGGCGCAGCTCGAGCAGGCGTTCGAGGTCACGCGCGGGCGTCACCTGGCGCTGGCCGAGCGCCAGGCCGAGGTCGAGCGCGCCCGCGAGCAGAGCGAAGCCGACGTGCTGCAGGCCGAGAAGGACAAGCTGGCCCGCGCGCAGGTGCGACAGCAGCTGCGCGCCGATCTCGAGCGCGTGGCCGCCGAGCTGCGGCGACGCGAGAGCGAGCGCGAGGCGCTGCGCACCCAGGCGGCGGCCCGCGGCGCCGAGATCGAGAAGCTTCGCGCGCAGGTGGAGACCGACGAGGTCCTCGCGCGCGAGCAAGAGGCGGGGTTGGAGCAGGGCACGCTCGAGCGCGACGAGCTGACGCGCACGCGCGAGCAGCTCGGCGGCGAGCTCACCGAGGCGCGCGTGGCCCTCGCGCGCTGGCAGCAGCAATCCGACGCGCTCGGGGCGACCCGCGATCGGCTGCAGCGCCAAGCGACCAGCGAGCGCGAGCGCATCACGCGGCTGCGCAGCACCGCCGACGCGGCCGACGAGCGCGTGGCCCAGCTCGAGCGCGATACCGAGGCGGCGGCCGCCCAGCGGGTGACCCTCGTCGAGCGCAGCCGCGAGGTCACCGCCCTCGTCCATGACGATCGCGAGCAGTACGACGGGCTGCGGCTGGCCGTCGACGAGCTCGAGGCCTCGATCAAGACCTTGCGCGGCGACCTCGACGAGCACCGCGAGCGGCTCCAGCACGTCGAGCTCGGTCTGCAGGAGATCGGGCTCGAGCGTCAGCACGTGATCGAGGACGTGCGTCAGCGCTTCGACGTGGACGTCCAGGAGGTCCTCATCGACTTCCACCACCGCCCGCTGGCCGGGCCCGAGGTGGACGAGCGACGCAAGGAGCTGCGCCGCGTGCTCGCGCGCCTGGGCGAGGTCAACCTCACCGCGATCGAGGAGTACGAGGAGGTCTCGAAGCGCTACGAGTACCTCACCCGCCAGCGCGGCGACCTCGAGTCGGCGATCACGCAGCTGCAGGAGGCGATCGACAAGATCAATCGCACCACCCGGCAGCTGTTCCGCGACACGTTCGAGGCCGTGGACGCGCGCTTCCAGCAGCTGTTCCCGCGCCTGTTCAACGGCGGTCGCGCCCAGCTCAAGCTCACCGATCCCAGCGATCTGCTGGCGACCGGGGTCGAGATCGAGGCCCAGCCGCCGGGCAAGCAGCTGCGCAGCCTCGATCTGCTGTCGGGCGGCGAGAAGGCGCTCACGGCCGTGAGCCTGATCTTCGCGATCTTCCTCATCAAGCCGAGCCCGTTCTGCATCCTCGACGAGGTCGACGCCCCGCTCGACGATGCCAACGTGGCGCGCATGTGCAAGCTCGTGCGCGAGCTGGCCGGCGACACGCAGTTCATCATGATCACCCACAACAAGGTGACCATGGAGGCCTCCGATCGGCTCTACGGCGTGACGATGGAGCAGCGCGGGATCTCGAAGCTCGTGTCCGTGAACATGCGGCGCGCCGTCGAGCTGGCCTACAACTAGCAACCGCGGGACCGGTGATGAGCAGCAACGCGGCGCACGACCCCTCGCGTCGGGACCGCGTGTTCCTCGTGCTCGCGGGGATCTTCATCACCCATGCGCTGCTCGGCGAGCTGATCGGCGGCAAGCTCATCGTCGTGTACGGCTGGACGATGAGCATCGGGGTGATCCCGTGGCCGGCCGTGTTCGTGACCACCGATCTGGTCAACGAGTACTACGGCCCCAAGGCGGTGCGTCAGCTGACGCTGCTCGCGGTGGGGCTCATCCTCTACGCGTTCGTGCTGCTGTTCGTGTGCATGCAGGTCACGGCCGCCTCGATCTCACCGGTGAGCGACGGGGCCTTCGACATGGTGTTCGGCCAGTCGATGTGGATCATCGCGGGGTCGCTGGTGGCGTTCGCGCTGAGCCAGTGGCTCGACGCGGCGGTGTTCGTGCAGCTGCGCCGCCGCACCGGGGAGCGCGGTCTGTGGCTGCGCGC